>DATEJU010000066.1:0-2967 GCA_035277805.1 Paraburkholderia sp.
TGGCTCACCGACCGCATCGGCCAGGTGCGCCTGTTCATGGCGTCGATCATCCTGTTCGTGATCTCGTCGTGGATGTGCGGCCTCTCGCCCACGCTGCCCTTCCTGCTCGCCTCGCGCGTGCTGCAGGGCGCCGTGGCGGGCCCGATGATCCCGCTCTCGCAAACGCTGCTGCTCGCGAGCTATCCGCGCGCGAAGGCGCCCATCGCACTTTCGATGTGGTCGATGACCACGCTGATCGCGCCGGTGGCCGGCCCGATTCTCGGCGGCTGGATCTCGGACAACATCTCGTGGCCGTGGATCTTCTATGTGAACATCCCCGTGGGCATCGTGGCCGCGATCGCCACCTGGGCGATCTTCCGCAACCGCGATTCGGTCATCAGGAAGGCGCCGATCGACGGCGTGGGCCTGGGACTCCTGATCGTCTGGGTCGGCTCGCTGCAGATCATGCTCGACAAGGGCAAGGATCTCGACTGGTTTGCCTCCACGACCATCATCGTGCTCGCGCTCACGGCAGTGATCGCATTCGCGTTCTTCGTGGTCTGGGAGCTGACCGCCGATCACCCGGTGGTCGACCTGTCGCTGTTCGCGAGGCGCAATTTCACGGGCGCGACGATTGCGCTTTCGGTAGGCTATGGCCTCTACTTTGGCAATCTCGTGCTGCTGCCATTGTGGCTGCAGACCACGCTCGGCTACACCGCCACGGACGCGGGCATCATCATGGCGCCCGTGGGCTTCTTCGCGATCATGCTCTCGCCGATCACGGGCCGCATCCTGCCGCGCACCGACCCCCGCTATATCGCGACGCTGGCGTTTCTGGTGTTCGCGCTGTGCTTCTGGATGCGCTCGCAGTACACGACCGGCGTGGACACCTGGGCACTCACGGTGCCCACCCTGATCCAGGGCATCGGCATGGCGGGGCTTTTCATTCCGCTCGTCTCGATCACGCTTTCGGGTCTGCCGGGCCACCGCATTCCTGCTGCGTCGGGTCTGTCGAATTTCGTGCGGATCATGTGCGGCGGCATCGGCACCTCGATCTTCGAGACCGCATGGGATCATCGCACGACGTTTCACCACGCGCGCCTCACCGAGCAAGCCACGCCGACCAACCCGATCTTCAACCAGTCGATGCAGCAGATGCAGAGCGCGACCGGGCTCGATCCCTCGCAGGCGCACGGCATGTTCGATCGCATGGTCACGCAGCAGGCGGCGCAGCTTGGCGTGAACGACCTGTTCTGGATTTCGTCGGCGATCTTCATCGTGCTGATCGCGCTGATCTGGATCACGCGTCCCGAGCGCGCAGGCGGCGCCGATGCGGGCGCGGCGGCTTCTGCGGCGCATTGATGTTTCTGCGCGTGTAGTGACCTCGGTGCGCGCACTCTCAAGCAGCAGCAATAAAAACGGCACGTCCGGTTCATCACCGGCGTGCCGTTGCTTCATTTCCCGCGCGCTTTCGCGTTGCGCGCAGCGCGGATCAAGCCGCGCCGCTCACCACCAGCCGCTCCGGCGCGAGTACGCCATTGGCCGCCTTCGCGACGCCGAGCAGGCGCCCTTCTTCTCCATAGACGCGCACACGATCGGCCGCTTCGCACGCCGTACGGTCGAGCACAAGCTCGTTGAGCGGCAAGCGCTGGCCATGCGTGAAGCGGCGCGCCGCCTCGGCATTCAGCGTCACGGCGGGAAACGTGGAAAGCAGCGCGTCCACGGGCTGCAGCCACGCATCGCGCGCGGGCTCGTCGACGGCCGTGAGCGCGTCCAGCGTCACCGCGTGCTCGAGCGTGAGCGCACCCACGCCCGTGCGCCGCAGCATCACAAGATGCGCCCCACATCCGAGCGTCTCGCCGATGTCCTCGGCTAGCGTGCGCACATAAGTGCCCTTGCTGCAGGTGACGCGGAACGTCACGTCCGGCAGCGCGCAAGCGATCATCTCCAGCGCGAGGATCGTCACCTGGCGCCCTTCGCGTTCGACCGTCTGGCCGGCGCGCGCATACTCGTAGAGCGGCTTGCCGTCACGCTTGAGTGCCGAATACATCGGCGGCACCTGCACGATCTCGCCGACGAATTTCGCCATCGCTTCGCGCACGGCGGCTTCGTCGCGGCGCACCTCGCGCGTCTCGACGGCTTCGCCTTCGGCATCGCCCGTCGCGGTGCGAATGCCGAGGCGCATGGTCGCCTCGTAGGTTTTATCGGCGTCGAGCAAATCCTGCGAGAACTTGGTCGCCTCGCCGAAGCACAGCGGCAGCAGCCCCGACGCAAGGGGATCGAGCGTGCCGGTGTGGCCGGCCTTCTTCACGCGAAAGAGGCGCTTCGCGCGAATCAGCGCGTCGTTGCTCGACAGGCCGAGTGGCTTGTCGAGCAGCAGCACGCCGTCGAGCAGACGGCGCGGCACCTTGGGACGAGCCGCGTCAGGCCGTTGCCCGCCCTGGTTCTGTTTCGATGATGCAGTCATGCGTGGCGGTGTCAGTCGTCCTTTGCACGCGTCGCGTTCGCCTCGTCGATGAGACGCGACATCTCGACACCCTTTTCGATCGACTGATCGTAGTGGAAATGCAGCGTCGGCACCGTATGGATATGCAGCCGCTTGAACAGCTGATTATGCAGATGGCCGGCGGCGTGATTGAGCGCTTCCTGCGTGGTCTTCGGATCTCCCGTGAGCGTCGTGAAGTAGACCTTCGCGTGCGCGTAGTCGGGCGTGAGCTCCACGCTCTGGATCGTCACGAGACCGACGCGCGGATCCTTCACTTCGCGCATCAGCTCGGAGAGGTCGCGCTGGATCTGGTCGGCGATCTGCACGTTGCGATTCGGGGAAGTACGTTTTTTCGGCATGATGATTCCACCTCTTTTTCTACGAGGCATTCAGGCGGCGCTTGGTCCATCGCTTTGTCCGGCGAGGAAAAAACGGCCGCTCAAAAACAAAACGGGCGGGGCTGGCCAGCGCCTGCCCCGCCCGTTATCGGCTAGCGCCGCTGG
>DATEJU010000067.1:0-9206 GCA_035277805.1 Paraburkholderia sp.
ATTGCTCGAAGTATAACATTGGCGAGTTCAGGGACACGTCTTGTGTAGACTTCGAGCGGTGTCTAACTTTGTGCGTTGGCATTTTGCCATATCGTTCCCGTCCGACGATAAAAAAAATCCGCCCCTTTCATCGGGGCTTGCGGAATGTGGTACACCCGCAACAAAAAGTTCCCGCCCGATCTCCTGGTAGTGTGCCTGGTTGATGGGGGAGTGCAAGGTGTCTTGCAGCGGGCGCTGCGCTTTGTCACGCGGATGTCGCGCGAGCGTCGTTTGCGCATGATATTTGCCGGCGTGCTCGAATCGCTTTGCGCCGTTTTGAGCCGCTCGGGCTCGCCCCACTAATAGGTATACGTACACGGCGCTCTGGGGGCAGGCGGGGGTCTCGTGCATGATAGAATCAAAAGATTGCGCTGCGTCTGCGGCGTCCATGCGACAGCAGGGCGCGTTGCGCGGCTTGTCCGGCTGGCAGGCTAGCCGGGCAGCCTCGTGCGCCCGACAACGACATCGATAATGGATCAATTCGCCAAAGAGACTCTGCCTATCTCCCTCGAGGAGGAAATGCGCCGCTCATATCTCGATTACGCGATGAGCGTGATCGTCGGGCGGGCGCTACCGGATGTGCGTGACGGCCTGAAGCCCGTGCACCGGCGCGTGCTCTACGCGATGCACGAGTTGAACAACGACTGGAACCGCGCTTACAAGAAGTCGGCGCGTATCGTCGGCGACGTGATCGGTAAATACCATCCGCACGGCGACACGGCTGTATACGACACCATCGTCCGGATGGCGCAGGACTTCTCGTTGCGCTACATGCTGGTCGACGGCCAGGGCAACTTCGGCTCGATCGACGGTGACAACGCCGCGGCCATGCGTTACACCGAAATCCGCATGGCGAAGATCGGCCACGAGTTGCTCGCCGACATCGACAAGGAAACCGTCGACTTCGGGCCGAACTACGACGGCAGCGAAAACGAGCCGCAGATCCTGCCCGCGCGCATCCCGAACCTGCTCATCAACGGTTCGTCGGGCATCGCGGTCGGCATGGCCACGAATATTCCGCCGCACAACCTCAACGAAGTGGTCGACGCTTGTCAGCACCTGCTGAAGAATCCGCAAGCCACGATCGATGAATTGATCGAAATCATTCCGGCGCCGGATTTTCCGACCGCCGGCATCATCTATGGCGTCGCCGGCGTGCGCGACGGCTATCGCACCGGCCGCGGCCGCGTCGTGATGCGCGCCGCCACGCACTTCGAGGAGATCGATCGCGGCCAGCGCATGGCGATCATCGTCGACGAGCTGCCGTATCAGGTGAACAAGCGTTCGCTGCTGGAGCGCATCGCCGAGCTCGTCAACGAGAAGAAGCTCGAAGGCATTTCTGACATTCGCGACGAGTCCGACAAGAGCGGCATGCGTGTCGTGATCGAGCTCAAGCGCGGCGAAGTGCCCGAGGTCATCCTCAACAATCTGTATAAGGCGACGCAGCTGCAAGACACGTTCGGCATGAACATGGTCGCGCTGGTGGACAACCAGCCGAAGCTGCTGGACCTGAAGGAAATGCTCCAGCATTTCCTGTCGCACCGCCGCGAAGTGCTCACGCGGCGCACCGTCTACGAACTGCGCAAGGCGCGCGAGCGCGGTCACGTGCTCGAAGGTCTCGCGGTTGCGCTGGCGAACATCGACGATTTCATCGCGATCATCAAGGCGGCGCCCACGCCGCCGATCGCGAAGCAGGAGTTGATGAACCGTTCGTGGGATTCGTCGCTCGTGCGCGAGATGCTTACGCGCGCGGAGCAGGAGAACGCCACCGCGGGCGGCCGCGAAGCGTATCGTCCGGAAGGCCTGAACCCGCAATACGGCATGCAGGCCGATGGCCTCTACCGTCTGTCCGATACGCAGGCGCAGGAAATCCTGCAAATGCGTCTGCAGCGCCTGACGGGTCTGGAGCAGGACAAGATCATCGGCGAATATCGCGAAGTCATGGCGCAGATTGCCGACCTGCTCGACATCCTTGCGCGCCCCGAGCGCGTAACGACCATGATCTCCGACGAACTCACCGCGATCAAGAGCGAATTCGGCGATGCGCGCCGCTCGAAGATCGAGATGAACGCGACCGAGCTGAACACCGAAGATCTGATCACGCCGCAGGACATGGTGGTGACCATGTCGCACGCGGGTTACGTGAAATCGCAGCCATTGTCCGAATATCGCGCCCAGAAGCGCGGAGGTCGCGGCAAGCAGGCCACGTCGATGAAGGACGACGACTGGATCGACACGCTGTTCATCGCCAATACGCACGACCACATCCTCTGCTTCTCGAACCGGGGCCGTGTCTACTGGGTGAAGGTCTATGAGGTGCCGCAGGGTTCGCGCAACTCGCGCGGCCGTCCGATCGTCAACATGTTCCCGCTCCAGGACGGCGAGAAGATCACCGTCGTGCTGCCGGTGAAGGAATTCTCGACGGACAAGTTCGTGTTTATGGCGACGGCCCTCGGTACGGTCAAGAAGACGCCGCTTGAAGCATTCAGCCGCCCGCTGCGCAAAGGTATTATTGCCGTCGGCCTCGACGACGGCGACTATCTGATCGGCGCGGCCATCACGGACGGCGAGCACGACGTGATGCTGTTCTCGGACGCGGGCAAGGCGGTGCGCTTCGACGAAAACGACGTGCGTCCGATGGGCCGCGAAGCGCGCGGCGTGCGCGGCATGCAGCTCGAAGACGGCCAGCAGGTCATCGCGCTGCTCGTGGCCGGCGACGAGCAGCAGTCGGTGCTCACCGCAACGGAGAACGGCTACGGCAAGCGCACGCCGATCACCGAGTACACGCGTCACGGCCGTGGCACCAAGGGCATGATCGCGATTCAGACGTCGGAGCGTAACGGCAAGGTTGTCGCGGCAACGCTCGTAGACTCCGAAGCGCAGATCATGCTGATCACGACCACGGGTGTGCTGATCCGCACGCGCGTCTCGGAGATCCGCGAAATGGG
Organism: Paraburkholderia sp.; assembly: GCA_035277805.1. GTDB lineage: Bacteria > Pseudomonadota > Gammaproteobacteria > Burkholderiales > Burkholderiaceae > Paraburkholderia. The sequence continues at coordinate 2,988 of DATEJU010000067.1, forward strand.
CCGTGCAACGCAAGGTGTTACACTCATCAGCCTTGACGAAGGCACGAAGCTTTCGGGCCTGCAGCAGATTGCGGAGGCCGACGCCGAAGGCGATATCGCCGATGGCGAGGGTGAAGGCGAAGAGTAAGTTTCGCGTGCGGATTGATGTGGCCCGGCGGCCCGCGTGAGCGGGCCGCTTCGTGTCAGGAATGCCGTGGGCGTTTTGAGTGGCCAACGGAGTTGAATGGTGCCGGGCGGATCGGGCGGCGGGCGCGGAAAGAGCCGCGCCCCGCGGTTCGCGCGGCAGGCAGTTCGATTATTTTCTCAGAGGGAGTAATGATGCAAAAACGATTCAAGCAGGTGATGTTGCTGGCCGCTCTCGTGCCGACGTTCGCCATGGCGCAGGCGCTCCAGAATCAGGCGCCGGCGCAGGCGCAGGCGCCGGCTGCTGCCGCAGCACCGATCGATTCGGCCAAGCAAGCCGCGATCAAGGACCTGCTGGACGCGATCGACGCGCAGAAGCTCGTCGGCGCAATCGGCAACAGCGCGCAAATGCAGGCGAAGCAGCTCGTCCCGGCGATCCTGTCGGACGCTCTGTCGGAAAACAAGACGATGACGGACAAGCAGAAGCAGGCTTCCGTCCCGACGCTGCAGAAGAACGCAGTGCCGAAGCTGGTTGACTCGGCAGGCCAGGTCTTCACGACCCCCGCCTTCCAGCAGGACGCCATGCAAGCTCAGTACGACGCCTACGCGAAGTACTACAGCACGCAGGAAATCAAGGACCTGACGACGTTCTACCGCAGCCCGACCGGCCGCAAGTTCATCCAGGTTCAAGACCAGGTGGGCCGCGACGTCGTCAACGGTCTGATGCAGAAGTACATGCCGCAGTCGATCAAGGCTACGCGCGACCAGGCTGACAAGGAAGTCGCTTCGGTCAAGTCGGCGAAGTAAGCATCGTCCGCGGCAACGCGTCGGGTCTGTTCTTTAGCGCGCTTCAAGGCGAACTGCGCAGCGTAGCGCGCGGCGCATAAAGGCGGGCCAGATCGGAGTGCATTGCCTGCGAAGCCCGCGTTGGCGGGTTCCCGGCGACAATGCGATAATGGTCGTTTGTGCGATAAGCACAAGCGGCCATTATCTTTTTCCGGCGTATCCGGCTTGTTGCCGTAGCGCCTGCCTCGGGGATCCCCTTACGATGCGCGTCTTCAACTTCTCCGCCGGACCGGCAGCATTGCCCGAAGATGTGCTCCGTCAGGCCGCCGACGAAATGCTCGACTGGCATGGCAGCGGCATGGGCGTGATGGAAATGAGCCATCGCGGCCCGGAATTCATGCAGATCCACAGCGAGGCGCTGCTCGATCTGCGCGAACTGATGCAGGTGCCGGCGAGCCACCAGATTCTGTTCCTGCAGGGCGGCGGCATCGGCGAGAACGCCATCGTTCCGCTCAACCTGTTCGGCACGAAGCCGCGCGCCGACTTCGTCGTCACCGGCTCGTGGTCGCAGAAGTCGCAAAAAGAAGCGCTCAAGTACGGTGCGTCGCACATCGCCGCGACGGGGCGCAGCGAAGCAGGCTTCACGCATTCGCCGCCGAAGAGCGAGTGGACGCTCTCCGACGACCCCGCCTACGTGCATCTGTGCACGAACGAGACGATCGACGGCGTCGAGACCTTCGAGATTCCCGATCTGGGCGACATCCCGCTCGTGGCCGACGCCTCGTCGCACATCCTCTCGCGCCCGATGGACATCGCCAAATACGGCGTGCTCTACGGTGGCGCGCAGAAGAACATCGGCATGGCGGGCGTGACGGTCGTGGTCGTGCGTGAAGACCTGCTCGACCGCGCGATGTCGATCTGCCCGTCGGCGTTCGAGTGGAAGACGGTTGCCGCGAACAACTCCATGTTCAACACGCCGCCCACCTATGCGATCTATATCGCCGGGCTCGTGTTCAAGTGGCTCAAGCGCCAGGGCGGCCTCACGGCCATCGAGGCGCGCAATATCGAAAAAGCGCAGTTGCTCTACGACACGATCGACGCGAGCAGCTTCTATCTCAACAAGGTGGAGCGTCGCGCGCGCTCGCGGATGAACGTGCCGTTCTTCCTCGCCGATGAAACACGTAACGATGATTTCCTGGCCGGCGCGAAGGCGCGCGGGCTTCTGCAGCTGAAGGGCCACAAGTCCGTCGGCGGCATGCGGGCGTCGATTTACAACGCGGTGCCGCTCGAAGCAGTAAAGGCACTGGTCGAGTACATGAAGGAATTCGAGGCGAAGCACGCCTGACGGGGCTTCACGCCTTAAGTCGAGCGCGCGGCGCGCGCGTGCCGGCCCGGACGCATCTGCTCGATCCGGGCCGCGCGCATCTCCTTTCAGATTGCCGGTTTCACGCATGGACGACGAACTCAACACAAAACTCAAGCCGCTGCGCGAGCGCATCGATGCCATCGATGCGCAGCTCATCGCGCTCCTGAACCAGCGCGCGGCGGTCGCGCTCGAAGTGGGCGAGGTCAAGAAGCATTTCAACGCGCCCGTATTTCGCCCGGAGCGCGAGCTTCAGGTGATCGAGCGTCTGCAGAACATGAGCGAAGGCCCGCTCGGCAACGATCACATCAGCGCGATCTGGCGCGAGATCATGGCCGCGAGCCGTTCGCTCGAAAAGACGATTTCGGCCGCATTCCTCGGGCCGGTGGGCACCTATAGCGAGCAGGCGATGTACGCGTATTTCGGTCAGTCGATCGAAGGCCTGCCGTGTCCGTCCATCGACGAAGTGTTCCGCTCGGTCGAGGCGGGCGCCGCCGAATTCGGCGTCGTGCCGGTCGAGAATTCGACCGAAGGCGCGGTGTCGCGCACGCTCGATCTGTTCCTGCAGACGCAGCTCGTGATCGGCGGGGAAATCGCGTTGCCGATCCAGCACAACCTGATGACGCAAAGCGGCCAGCTCGATGGCGTGACGCGCGTGTGCGCGCATCCGCAGGCGCTTGCGCAATGCCAGCGCTGGCTCACGGCCAACGCGCCGCAACTGGAGCGCCAGGCCGTCTCTAGCAACGCCGAGGCCGCGCGCCTCGCGGCGCAAGACCCGACGGTTGCGGCCGTCGCCGGCGAGCGCGCGGCCACGCACTATGGCCTCCTGATCGCCAATGCGCTGATCCAGGACGACCCGCATAACCGTACGCGCTTCGTGATGATCGGCAAGCAGCCGGCGGGCGTGTCGGGCCATGACCAGACTTCGATGATCGTCTCGGTGAAGAACGAGCCGGGCGCGGTCTACAAGCTGCTCGAGCCGCTCGCGCGCCACGGCGTGTCGATGACGCGCTTCGAGTCGCGTCCGGCACGCGTCGGCACTTGGGAGTACTACTTCTACATCGACTTCGAAGGCCATCGCGATGACCCGGCCGTGGCCGCCGCGCTCGAAGAATTGGGCAAGAAGGCCGCGTTCCTGAAGATTCTCGGCTCGTATCCGCGTTCGCGCTAAACCCGGCATGTCCCCGCTGTCGTTTCGCCCTTGCCTCGCGCTTCAGGGCCGCGCGGCGGGCGAAGCCAGCAAGATTCCTGCATGGGGCGAGAGACAGGTGCGTTGCACGACCTCTCGTCGACACTGGAGAAACACGTATGACCACGCAATTCGGCCCTTCGTACGTGCGCGCGATCGCGCCGTATGTCGCCGGCAAGCCGATTTCCGAAGTCGCCCGCGAGTTCGGCCTCGAAGAGGCGCGCATCGTGAAGCTCGCGTCGAACGAGAATCCGCTTGGCATGCCCGAGTCGGCGCGGCGCGCGATTTTGCAGGCGGCGGCGCAGGCGGCGAGCGAGCTGGGCCGCTATCCGGATTCGAACGCGTTCGACCTGAAGGCCGCGCTCGCGGCGCACTACGACGTGCCCACCGGGTGGATCACGCTTGGCAACGGCAGCAACGACATTCTCGAAATGGCGGCGCATGCGTGCGTCGAGCGCGGTCAGTCGATTGTCTATTCGCAGTATTCGTTCGCGGTCTACGCGCTTGCGACCCAGGGACTCGGCGCGCGCCATCTCGTGACGCCGGCCGTGAAGTACGGCCACGATCTGGACGCGATGCTCGCGGCCATCGCCGCCGACACGCGCCTGATTTTCGTTGCGAATCCTAATAATCCGACGGGCACGTTCATCGACGGCGCCGCGCTCGAAGCGTTCATCGCGAAGGTGCCGCGTGACGTGGTCGTGGTGCTCGACGAGGCCTACACCGAGTATCTCGCAGCGGACAAGCGCTACGACTCGATCGCATGGGTGCGCCGCTATCCGAACCTGCTCGTCTCGCGCACGTTCTCGAAGGCCTATGGGCTGGCGGGTCTGCGCATTGGCTTCGCGATCGCGCAGCCCGAGCTGGCCGATCTGCTCAACCGCCTGCGCCAGCCGTTCAACGTGAACGCGTTCGCGCAGGCCGCGGCGATTGCCGCGCTCGGCGACACCGCTTTCCTCGAGAAGAGCGCCGAACTGAACGCCGAAGGCTATCGCACGCTTACCGCCGCGTTCGAGCGGATGGGCCTCGAATATGTGCCATCGGACGGCAACTTCGTGCTCGTGCGTGTGGGCGCGGATGATGCAGCGGGCGAGCGCGTGAACCTCGAACTGCTCAAGCAGGGCGTGATCGTGCGGCCGGTGGGCGGCTATGGCCTGCCGCAGTGGCTGCGTGTGACCATCGGCCTGCCCGAAGAGAACACGGCGTTCCTCGCCGCGCTCGAACGCGCGCTCGCTCCCGCGTGAGCGCGCATTTTTTCTTTATTCCGGTGATGGCGTGAGCGCGTTTTCCTTCAACAAGCTGGTGATTTTCGGCGTTGGCCTGATCGGCGGCTCGCTCGCGCGCGCCCTGCGCGAGCGAGCGGGTGCCAAAGGCCGGGTGATCGGCGTGGGCCGACGTGCGCAAACGGTCGCGCGCGCGCTCGAACTCGGCGTGACCGACGCCGCCGCGACGCTCGACGACGAAGCGGCGCTGGCCGCGGCGCTCGAAGGCGCGGACCTCGTGCTGATCGCGGCGCCCGTCGCGCAGACGCAGGCGCTGCTCGAGCGCATCGCGCCGCATTTGCAGCCGCACACCATCGTCACGGACGCCGGCAGCACCAAGAGCGACGTGATCGCCGCCGCGCGCGCGGCGCTGGGCGAGCGCATTGGCCAGTTCGTGCCGGGGCATCCGATCGCGGGCCGCGAATCGAGCGGCGTCGATGCGGCGTTGCCGGACCTCTACGTGGGCCGCAATGTCGTGCTGTGTCCGCTCGAAGAGAATGCGCCCGAGGCGCTCGAGCGCATCGCCGCGATGTGGCGAGCCGCGGGCGCCGTGATCGGCCAGATGCCGGCCGCGCAGCACGACCGCGTGTTCGCGTCGGTGAGCCATCTGCCGCACGTGCTCTCGTTCGCGCTCGTCGACCAGATTCTGGCCACGCCCGACGCCGAGTTGAAATTCTCGTTCGCCGCGGGCGGTTTCCGCGATTTCACGCGCATCGCCGCCTCGAGCCCCGAAATGTGGCGCGACGTCTGCCTCGCGAACCGCACGGCGCTGCTGGCCGAGCTCGACGCCTACACTGAAGTGCTGGCGAAGCTGCGCGCGGCGATCGACGCGGGCGACGGCGCCGCGCTCGAAACCGTGTTCGCGCGTTCGCGCGCGGCGCGCGAGGCATGGCAGGAACGCGGCGGCAAGCGCGCAGGCACCGCAGGTGGCGCAGCGGCGGAGGGCTCCCACGCCGCAGGCGATGCCGCCGATGCGGCGCCCGGCAAGTAGGCAACAGTCACGCGGCGTGGCGCATCATCATGAAAATGCGCGTAACACGCCGCAGCACTATCAGGACACGCTCATGGAATACCTCGATCTCGGACCGTTCACCCGTGCGTCCGGCACGGTCCGCCTGCCTGGCTCGAAGAGCATCTCGAACCGCGTGCTGCTGCTCGCGGCGCTGGCCGAAGGCGAAACGACGATCACGAACCTGCTCGACTCCGACGACACGCGCGTGATGCTCGACGCGCTCGAAAAACTCGGCGTGAAGCTCGAGCGCGAAGACGACACCTGCGTCGTGCAGGGCACGCGCGGCGCGTTCACGGCGAGGCAGGCGGACCTGTTTCTTGGCAACGCCGGCACCGCAGTGCGCCCGCTCACGGCCGCGCTCGCGGTCAACGGCGGCGACTACCGCATCCACGGCGTGCCGCGCATGCACGAGCGGCCCATCGGCGATCTCGTCGACGGCCTGCGCCAGATCGGCGCGAAGATCGATTACGAGGAGAACGAAGGC
>DATEJU010000068.1:0-24180 GCA_035277805.1 Paraburkholderia sp.
ATGCTGCCTTTGAGCAAGAGCCGCTCGAGCACGGGCTTGATATCGAAGCGGTCGATCTTCGCGTCGCGCACGCCGAGCGCGACGTTCTCGAAGTCGCAGAACACCGCCATGCTGACGTTTTCCTGGGGGGAGGCCATGTGATTCGTTCGTTCCATCTACAGTTCGAACGCACATGATAGCCCCTTGCCGTGACACGGGCGGAAAACTCTGGCACCGTTTCCGCGGTCGCAGACGGGGCGCACGGACCGGTGCCTCAGCCGGGCCGCACGGCCGGCGGCAAGTAGCCGAGCAGGACGCTCGCGGCCGCTGCTTCGCGGCGCAGCGCTTCGGCCACGGGACCTTCGGGCGAGGCGTCGAAACCGCCGGTCGCGCCGAGCGCCGTGAGTACGGCGCGGAGCCTGCCGGTGTGATCGAAGAGCGGCACGGACACGGCGCTGATGCCCTTGAGGTTCGTGTCCTTCACGCTCGCGCAGCCGTGCGTCTGCACTTCGGCCTGCACCTCGCGGCGTAATGCGTCGACCGGGGCGCGGGCGGGGGCGCGCGCTTCGTTATGCGCTTTGTGGTGAATTTCGTCCGCTTCGAGCAGCGCGCGCAGCGCGGGGGGCGCATGCGCGAATTCTTCCTGCGCCAGCGCGAGCACGCGCGAGTCGTCGAGCAGCCCGAGAAAGACGCGGCCCGTGGACGACCACAGCAGCGACATCACCGACCCCACGCGCACATTCACCGTGACCGGTAAGCCCGGCTCCTCGAAGCGCACGATCGTGGGCCCCATGTTGCCCATCACGGCGACGAACGAGGTCACCTCAAGCGCCTCGCGCAGGCGCACGAGCGCGGATTCGGCTGCGCGCACGGGATCGGCCTGGCGCATGGCGGCCACGCCGATCATCATGGCTTCGGCGCCGAGCAGATACTGCTGCGTCGCACTGTCCTGCGCGACGAGCCCTTCCTCGATGAGACTCACCAGATAGCGGTGCACCTTGGCAGGGCTTTCGCCCACATGGCCCGCGAGACCCGAGAGGCTCGCCCGGCCGCCAAGACGCGCGAGACCCTTGAGCACGGCCATGCCGGTTTGCGCGGACTGCACGCGCTGGCGGCGCTCGCGCGTGGCGGCTGCGGGCGCGACAGTGCGCGCGGGTGTGGCGGATACGGTCTTTTTAGTCATTGAGCGATCCTGGTGAGGCCGGCCCGCCATACGCGTGACGGCATGCGTGGAGGTTAACCCCTATCTTTACGTTACGCAATGCGTACTAGAGTTACGCAAAACGACATGAGCGCGAGAATGCAGGAGGCGGCACCATGAGCGGAACATCGGGCGATACCACGGCGCAGCCCTCGGATCCTGGGCCGCAAGGCACGGCGGGCGGGCGCTGCCCGTTTTCTCGGGCGGCTTCCTCGGCTCAAGGGGATCGTGCGTCCCGTGCGGCGCCGGACGCCGCCGCGCGCTGCCCGGTGAGCGCAAACGCGGCCGCGTTCGACCCGTTCAGCGATGCCTACCAGCAGGACCCGCCCGAGTACGTGCGCTGGGCGCGCGAGCAGGAGCCTGTGTTCTACAGCCCGCAGCTCGGCTACTGGGTGGTCACGCGCTACGACGACATCAAGGCGATCTTCCGCGACAACCTCACGTTCTCGCCCTCCATCGCGCTGGAAAAAATCACGCCCACGGGGCCCGAAGCCAACGCGGTGCTCGAGTCGTACGGCTACGCCATGAATCGCACCCTGGTGAACGAAGACGAGCCCGCGCACATGCCGCGCCGCCGCGTGCTGATGGAGCCGTTCACGCCCGAGCATCTCAAGCGCCACGAACCCATGGTGCGGCGCCTCGCGCGCGAATACGTCGACCGCTTCATCGACGCAGGCCGCGCCGATCTCGTCGACGAGATGCTCTGGGAAGTGCCGCTCACGGTGGCGCTACATTTCCTCGGCGTGCCCGAGGAAGACATGGACATGCTGCGCCGCTACTCGATCGCGCATACGGTCAACACGTGGGGGCGCCCGCGCCCCGAAGAGCAGGTGGCGGTGGCGCACGCGGTGGGCAACTTCTGGCAGTTCGCGGGCAAGGTGCTCGAGAAGATGCGCCAGAATCCCGAAGGCCCCGGCTGGATGCAATACGGCATCCGCAAGCAGCAGGCGCATCCTGAAGTCGTCACGGACTCCTATCTGCATTCGATGATGATGGCGGGTATCGTGGCCGCGCACGAGACCACGGCGAACGCCACCGCCAATGCGATGAAGCTGCTGCTGCAGCATCCGCGCGCGTGGCGCGAGCTCTGCGAGGACCCGAGCCTGATACCGAACGCCGTGGAGGAGTGCCTGCGCCACAACGGCTCGATCGCGGCGTGGCGGCGCCTGGCAACGAAGGACGTCCAGATTGGCGGCATCGACATTCCCGCGGGCTCGAAGCTCCTGATCGTGACGTCGTCGGCGAATCATGACGACCACCGTTTCGCCGATGCCGATCTCTTCGACATCCGGCGCGACAATGCGAGCGACCACGTCACGTTCGGCTATGGCGCGCACCAGTGCATGGGCAAGAACCTCGCGCGCATGGAGATGCAGATATTCCTCGAGGAATTCACGCGCCGCCTGCCGCATATGCGTCTTGCCGACCAGCAGTTGACTTACGTGCCCAATACATCGTTTCGGGGTCCGGAGCATCTCTGGGTGGAATGGGATCCGGCGCACAACCCCGAGCGCGCGAATCCCGCGTTGCTGAGCACGCGCGCGCCGGTGCCGGTTCGTATTGGCGAGCCGTCTTCGCATGCGCTGAGCCGCCCCGTGGTGGTCGAGCGCGTGGAGAGCGTGGCGCGAGGCATCGTGCGGCTGCGTCTTGCCGCGCCTGAGGGCGCGCCGCTGCCGCGCTGGGCGCCCGGTGCGCATATCGACGTGGAATGCGGCGAATCTGGCCAAGGCGGCGATGGTGCGCTGTCGCGTCAGTATTCACTGTGTGGCGATCCCGCCGATACGGGCGCGTTCGAAATCGCGGTGCTGCGCGAAACGGTGAGCCGCGGCGGTTCCGCATGGGTTCACGACACGCTGCGCGAGGGCATGCGCCTGAGAATCCGCGGGCCACGCAATCATTTCCGGCTCGACGAGGCGCGCGAAGCGGGGCAGCGGGCCATATTCATCGCGGGCGGCATCGGCATCACACCGATCAGCGCGATGGCGCGCCGTGCGCGCGAACTCGGCATCGACTATGAACTGCACTACAGCGGCCGCTCGCGCCGGACCATGGCGTTCGTCGAGGAGCTCGCGCAGTTGCATGGCGAACGGCTGCGCCTTTACGTCTCCGATGAAGGCACGCGCAACGACTTCGGCGCGCTGCGCGTGGACGAGCGCACGCGCGTCTATGCCTGCGGCCCGGCACGCATGCTCGATGCGCTCGAGGCCGCTAGCGCCGCGTGGCCCGAAGACGCCCTGCGGATGGAGCACTTCGCCGCGAGCGCGGGCAAGCTCGATCCCGCAAACGAGCATGCGTTCGAAGTCGAGCTCAAGGATTCGGGCGTGGTGCTCGAGGTGGGTGCGGACCAGACTGTGCTCGATGCCTTGCGCCGCGCGAATATCGACGTACAGAGCGATTGCGAGGAAGGCCTGTGCGGCTCGTGCGAGGTGCGCGTGCTGGCGGGCGAGATCGATCACCGCGACGTGGTGCTCACGCGCGCCGAGCGCGAGGCGCAGACGCGCATGATGACGTGCTGCTCGCGCGCGAAGGGCAAACGGCTGATACTCGAGTTATAGAAAAAGGCGGGGCCGAGGAGCCGCACGGGCAGTCAAGACCGCGCTGGGGCCGGAACGCGGGCATTACGTTTTGCTGACGATTCGGTGGCCGCAGGCGCGGTTAGCGTCGGTAACAACATCGGGGCTATTGCCGACTTTCGGCCAGACGAATGCCGGCTTCTTTGAAAACGAATTGTTGGCTGCGCGCCGCTCCACCACACTGGGAACTGTCGCGAGGCGGCGCGCGTACACGCGCCGCACGAGAAACGAAAGAGCCAGGACAGGAGGCGAAGGTGGTGACAGGGGTGGCGCGCAAGATCAGCGACATCGCGCGGCACTGGGCGCAGGCGGCGCCCGAGGCCACGGCGATACGCGAAGAGGGCCGCGAGATTGGCTTCGGCGAGCTCTGGCACAACGTGGAGGCGGCGCAGCGCTTTTTGCGCATGCAGGGCGTGAGCACGGGTGACCGCGTGATGGTCGTCGCCGAGAACTGCTCGGCCGTGATCGTGCTGCTGTTCGCGCTTGCGGAAATCGGCGCGTGGCCGGCCATCGTCAACGCACGCCTCTCGGAGCGCGAGATCGAGACGATCCGCGCGCATTGCGACCCGCGTCTGATGCTCTTCACGCATGCGGCTTCGCCCGACGCGCTGCGCCACGGCGTGCGCCAGCGCGCGAAAGAGATCGCGCCCGAGGGGCTCGGCCCGCTGATGATGGCGGACCCCGACCCGCGGGCCGTGCGCGAGCCCGAAGCGCTCGCCAACGAAGTGGCGCTCCTCATCTACACCTCGGGCACGACGGGCCAGCCCAAGGGCGTGATGGCCACGCATCGCGGGCTGCTGCATTTCGCGCACGTGTCCGCCACCTCGCGCGACATGAGCCCCACCGACTGCGCCTATGCGGTCATGCCGATGTCGCACATCTTTGGCCTCGCCACGCTGCTGCTCGCCACCTTCGAAGCCGGCGCGAGCCTGTATCTGGCCGCGCGCTTTTCGGCCGAAGAGGTGGTGAAGGCGTTGCGCGCCTCGGAAATCTCCATCCTGCAGGGCGTGCCGACGATGTTCACGCGCATCGTCGCGTGGGTGCGCGAGCACGGCGGCGCGGTTCATGCGCCGCGTCTGCGCTACCTCTACACGGGCGGCGGCCCGCTCGATCCCACCTTGAAGCAGCAGGTGGAAGCGCTCTTCGGCATGCCGCTGCATCACGGCTACGGCATGACCGAGTACGCGGGCTCGCTCTTCATCACGCGCATGGACCGGCCGCGCAAGGACACGTCCTCGGGCGAGATCGTCGAAGGCGCCGAGCTGCGCATCGTGGGCCCCGACGGCCGTGAAGTCGCGCAGGGCGAGGCGGGCGAGCTGTGGGTGCGCGGCCCGGGCGTCATGCACGGCTACTATCGCGAGAGCGCGCTCACGGCCGAAGCGATCGATGCCGATGGCTGGCTCAGGACCGGCGACCTCGGGCGGCTCGAACCCGACGGCGCGCTCTTTATCGTGGGCCGCTCGAAAGACCTCATCATCCGCTCGGGCTTCAACGTCTATCCGATCGAGGTGGAGTCGGTCATCAACACCTACGACGCGGTGCGCCTCTCGGCCGTGGTGGGGCGCACCGACGCCGAAGGCAACGAGGAGATCGTGGCCTTCGTGGAGCCGAAAGAGGGTACGACGCTCGATATCGAGGCGCTGCAGCGCTATATCGGCGAGCGGCTTTCGCCATACAAGCGGCCCGTGCAGATCGTGCCCATCGACATGATTCCCACCACCGCGAGCGGCAAGCTGCAAAAGCAGCCGTTGCGCGAGCTCGCGGCGCGCCGCCGCTAACGCGCCGCCGCATTCAACTGATAAGGGATGCCAATAATGATTCGCGACCAGGAAACGATGAACGTGCTGCTCGATAACGTCTCGCGCTTCGTGCGCGAGCGTCTCGTGCCGAACGAAGAGCGCGTGGCGGAGACCGACGAGATTCCCGTCGATATCGTCACCGACATGAAAGCGATGGGCCTCTTCGGCCTCACGATTCCGGAGGCGTACGGCGGCCTCGATCTGACGATGGAAGAGGAAGTGCTCGTGATGTTCGAGCTCGGCAAGACCTCGCCCGCGTTCCGCTCGATCATCGGCACGACGGTGGGTATCGGCTCGCAGGGCATCGTGATCGACGGCACCGAGGAGCAAAAGGCCTCGTGGCTGCCCAAGCTCGCGACCGGCGAGGTCATCGCGAGCTTCGCACTCACGGAGCCGGGCTCGGGCTCCGACGCGGCATCGCTGAAGACGCGCGCCGAGCGCCGTGGCGATCACTACGTCGTGAACGGCACCAAGCGCTTCATCACGAATGCGCCGCAGGCGGGCATGTTCACGCTGATGGCGCGCACCAATCCCGACGAGCCGCGCGCGGGCGGCATCACGGCTTTTATCGTCGATGCGAAGACGCCCGGCATCAGCTTCGGCAAGCGCGATCGCAAGATGGGCCAGAAGGGCGCGCACACCTGCGACGTGATCTTCGAGGACGTGAAGGTGCCGGCCGAAAACATCATCGGCGGCAAGGAGGGCGCGGGCTTCAAGACCGCGATGAAGGTGCTCGACAAGGGCCGCATCCATATCGCGGCGATCTGCGTGGCGGTGGCGCAGCGCATGCTCGACGACGCATTGCGCTATGCGATGGAGCGCGAGCAGTTCGGTCAGCCGATCGGCGAATTCCAGCTCGTGCAGGCCATGCTCGCGGACAGCCAGGCCGAACTCTACGCCGCGCGCTGCATGGTGCTCGACGCCGCGCGCCGCCGCGACGAAGGCAAGAGCGTGAGCACCGAGGCCGCCTGCGCGAAGCTCTTTGCCTCGGAGATGTGCGGTCGTGTGGCCGACCGCGCGGTGCAGATCTTCGGCGGCGCGGGCTATATGGCCGACTACGGCATCGAGCGTTTCTATCGCGACGTGCGCCTGTTCCGCATCTACGAAGGCACGAGCCAGATCCAGCAGATCGTCATTGCGCGCAACATGATGCGCGACGCGCAAGCACTTTGATTCGCGAAGCCGGCGGCGCAGCGTGCGCCGCCGCGCGTTTGCGGATTCGGTTCAGCCTCGAAATGGCGGGCCAACAGCGCAATTCAGGTGAAACTCATTCGAGCCGGCCGATGCCGTCGGCCACGAGCAGATCGACGAGCTTGCGCGCGAAGAGCGGCAGCGCCTCGCGATCGGCCACGCAGATCTGCAGCTTGCGCATGGCCCACTCGTTGGTGAGCGGCATTATCTTGAGCGCCATGGTCTGCGCATGGCGCCGCGCAGTGCCCTCGGGCAGCACGCCAATGCCGATGTTCGCCTCGATCATGCGGCACGCGGCCTCGAAGTTGCTGACCTGAATGCGCCAGCGAATCGTGCGCTGCAAATCCGAGGAAGCACGCTTGAGAAAGGCATAGATCGCGCTTTCGTCGGGCGGGCCCACGAAGTCATAGTCGAGCGTCTGGGCGAAGTCGATCTCGCTCGCCCGCGCGAGCGGGTGCGAGAGCGCGGTCGCGAGCACGAGACGGTCGCGACGGTAGGGCATGACTTCGAGCCCCTCCGTGCGCACGTCGCCGGCCACAATGCCGATATCGATGGTGCCGTCCTGCACGGCGCGCACGATGTCGGGGCTCAGCCGCTCGTGGATATCGACGTAGACGTCCGGATGATTGATGAGATAGGTGCGCAGCACGGCGGGCAGGAACTCGCTCATGGCCGTAGTGTTTGCGAACACGCGCACATGACCCTTCACGCCCTGCGAGTATTCCTGCAGATCGCCCCTCAATTGCTCCAGTTGCTTGAGCACGCGCCGCGCGTGCGCGAGCAGCGTCTCTCCGGGCGCCGTGAGCGTCACGCCCTGGCTCGTGCGCGAAAGCAGTTTGACGCCGACTTGCTCTTCGAGATTCTTGATGCGCGTGCTCGCAGCCGGCAGCGAGAGATGCGCGCGCTCCGCACCGCGCGTGAGGCTGCTGGCCTCCGCCACATGCGTGAAGAGCTTCAGGTCGACAAGATCGAAATGCATGGTTTCGCCCGGTGGTGCTTCAGTGCCTCAGTGTTCCAGGGGCCGGTGCCGCCGCTGTCAACGTTCCTTCGAACGGCAGGGTGCAAGCGGCAAGACTGCGCGGGCCTTGCGCATTATTGCGCCGCAGTGCAACACGCGCCATTAGCGGAATCACGGGTTAATCCTGGACGAAACGGGCATTCGGCATATCCAAATTGTGCCCGCGCGTGCGTTGCGTCAAGCTGCAAGCAGGACAAGCGTCACAAACGTCACGCCGAACCGCGAGACAGCGCACGCCGGTACGACACATTCATTTGAACAGAGACCCGTGCAACGCGGGCCGGAGGAGCACGAAAGATGACGACGCAACGAATGCTGGAAGGCAAAGTGGTGGTGGTGACGGGCTCGGGCGGCGGCATTGGCCGCGACATCGCATTGGCGATGGCGCGCCAGGGCGCGAAGGTGGTGGTCAACGACGTGGGTGCTTCGCTCTCCGGCGAGGGTCATAACGACGGTCCCGCGCAGGCCGTGGTGAACGAGATCAAGGGGTTCGACGGGCAGGCCACGGCCAACACGGACAGCGTGGCCGACGCGGCGGGCGCTGCGCGCATCGTGCAGAACGCGCTAGACGTGTTCGGCCGCATCGACTGCGTGGTGAATAACGCGGGCATCCTGCGCGACCGCTTCTTCCACAAGATGAGCGAGGAAGAGTTCGACGCCGTCGTGAAGGTCCATCTGTACGGCTCGTACTACGTCTCGCGCGCCGCTGCCGATCACTTCAAGGACCAGCGCAGCGGCGCCTTCGTGCACATGACCTCGACCTCGGGCTTGATCGGCAATCTCGCGCAGGCGAACTATAGCGCCGCGAAACTCGGCATCGCGGGGCTTTCGAAGTCCATCGCGCTCGACCTGCGGAAGTTCGGAGTGCGATCGAACTGCATCGCGCCGTTCGCGTGGAGCCGCATGATCGACTCGATCAAGATCGATTCGCCGGAGCAGGAAGCGCGCGTCGAGAAGATCAAGCAGATGACGCCCGCGAAAATCGCGCCGCTCGCGGTGTTCCTCGCCGGCGACCAGGCCGCCGACGTCACGGGGCAGATTTTCGCGGTACGCAACAACGAAATCTTCCTGATGAGCCAGCCGCGCCCCGTGCGCTCGGTGCATCGCGGCGAAGGCTGGACGCCGGAGACGATCGCGGAGCACGCCATGCCGGCCTTGCGCGGTTCGTTCCATGCGCTCGACGTCTCCGCAGACGTCTTCAGCTGGGACCCGGTCTGATGTCGCGCGCCGCGCGTGTCGTCGAGGCGGACGCCCTCGATTTCGCGCAATACGTGCGCCCCGGCGATCTCGTCGCGTGGGGGCAGTGCGGCGCGGAACCGTGCACGCTCACGATGCGGCTGATGGCGCAGCGCCAGGCCATCGCCGCGCAGGGCGGAGGCGGTGGGCGCTTTCGCGTGTTCATCGGCGCGTCGTGGTCCGGGACGCTCGAACCCGCGCATGCGGACGTCGTGGATTTTCTCGCCTACGGCGCGGCGGGCACGAACCGCAGGCTCGAACGCGCGGGCGTCCTCGATATTTTGCCGTGCCATTACTCGCAGTTTCGCGAGGCCTTCACGCACGGGCCGAACCGCGTGGACGTGCTATTGCTGCAGGTCGCGCCCGCCGATGAAGCGGGACGCTACAGCCTCTCGATCGCGCATGAGTATCTCGTGCCGCTCATCGAGACCGCGCGCGTCGTCATCGCCGAGGTGAACGCGGCGGCACCGTGGACCTACGGCGAGCGCATGCTGCGTGCGGAAGACTTCGATGTGCTCGTGCACACCGAGCGCATGCCGCTCGAAGCACCGGTGGCACAGGCGGGGGAAGCAGAGGCGCGGATTGCGGCCCGGGTGGCGTCTCATGTGGCGGGCCTCGTCGAAGATGGCTCGACGCTGCAACTCGGGCTTGGCGCGCTGCCGGAGGCGATTGCTGCGCGTCTGGCCGACCGGCGCGATCTGGGCGTGCACACGGGCACCATCGGCGACGCCCTCGCCGGTCTCATGGAAGCGGGCGTGGTGACCAATGCGCGCAAGACGCGCGACGCGGGCGTTAGCGTCGCAGGCACGATGATGGGCACGCGCCGCGTTTATGAGTTTGCGCATCGCAACGCACAGGTGCAGTTCCGCTCGACCGCCTATACGCACGACATCGGCGTGCTCGGCAGCATCGACCGCTTCGTCGCGATCAACTCCGCACTCGAAGTCGATCTGACTGGCCAGATGAATGCGGAAGTCGCAGCGGGGCGCTACGTGGGCGCCGTGGGCGGCGCGCTCGATTTCATGCGCGGTGCGGCGCGCTCGCGCGGCGGCATGGCGGTCGTTGCGCTCGCGTCGAGAGCGCGTCATGGCAGCCGCATCGTTGCGCGCCTTTCCGGTCCGGTGAGCACGCCGCGCGGCGACGCGGCGGTCATCGTGACCGAGCACGGTGTGGCCGATCTGCGCGGGCTGACGCTGGCGCAACGCGTCGAACGGATGCTGGCAATTGCGCCAGCGGAATGCCGCGAGGCGCTGGCGGCTGAATATCACGCGCAACGCGACACGCTAGCGGCTTGAATCCGGGCCTGAGCCCGCGCACGATCGCTAAAGAACGACAATCGAAAGAATAAAGAGGATAACGAAATGAGACGAGCGGCCATTGTTGCGCCAGTCCGCACGCCGGTGGGCACCTTCGGCGGCAGCCTGCGCCCCGTTGCGGTGGAGGCGCTGGCCGCCACGGTGCTGCGCGAAACGATCGCGCGCAGCGGCATCGACGCGGCACGCATCGAAGACGTGGTGTTCGCGCAGTCGTATGCCAATAGCGAGACGCCTTGCATCGGCCGCTGGGCTGCGCTCGAGGCGGGCCTGCCCGTGCAGGTGCCGGGCATGCAGCTCGACCGCCGCTGCGGCGGCGGCCTGCAGGCCGTGGTCACCGCGGCGATGATGGTGCAAAGCGGCGCCGCGGACGTGGTGGTGGCGGGCGGCGTGGAGAGCATGAGCAACATCGAGTACTACACCACGGACATGCGCTGGGGCGCTCGCTCGGGCTCGGTGCGCATGCACGACCGGCTCGAGCGCGGCCGCGAGCGCTCGCAGCCCGAGGCGCGCTTCGGCTACATCTCGGGGATGATCGAAACGGC
Organism: Paraburkholderia sp.; assembly: GCA_035277805.1. Lineage (GTDB taxonomy): Bacteria > Pseudomonadota > Gammaproteobacteria > Burkholderiales > Burkholderiaceae > Paraburkholderia. The sequence goes on from DATEJU010000068.1 coordinate 10,856, forward strand.
TGAGAACCTCGCGAAGGCATACAGCATCACGCGCGAAGAGGCGGATGCCTACGCGGCGCGCAGTCATCAGCGCGCAGCGGCGGCGTGGGAGTCGGGACGCTTTGCGCAGGAAGTCGTGCCGGTTTCGGTGCCGCAGCGCAAGGGCGATTCCGTGCTGTTCGAGCGCGACGAAGGCGTGCGCGCCGATGCGAGCGAGGCGTCGCTCGCGAAGCTCAAGCCGCTCATCAAGGGCGGCACGGTGACGGCAGGCAATGCGAGCCAGCAGAACGATGCGGCGGCCGCGTGCCTCATCGTCGCCGAGGACCAGCTCGACAAGCTGGGCCTCACGCCGCTCGGCTATCTCACGGGTTGGGCCGCGGCGGGCTGCGAGCCCGCGACCATGGGCATCGGCCCCGTGCCCGCCGTGCAGAAGCTCTTGCAGAAGACCGGCCTCAGGTTCGACCAGCTCGATCTCGTCGAGCTCAACGAAGCATTTGCCTGCCAGGTGCTCGCGGTGCTCAAGGGCTGGGGGTGGCACGACGAGTCGCGTCTGAACGTGAACGGTTCGGGTATTTCGCTCGGTCATCCGATTGGCGCCACCGGTGTGCGCATGCTCACGACGCTGCTTTACGAGTTGCAGCGCCGCAAGGGCCGCTATGGCCTCGAAACGATGTGCGTGGGCGGCGGGCAGGGCATCGCCGCGATCTTCGAGCGCGCGGCCTGAGGCTTGTCGCGTGAATGGCGTTGCGCGCAACCAGGCGAGCGCGACGCATGAAATGCAGAGCAGGCGGTATGGCAGCGCCGCCCGCCTCAACGATGGAGGAGACATGCGCGATCTGCTCGATTCGCTCAATCTGCAACTCGAACGCCTGCATGCGCATCCGTTCTACGCGGGACGTCTGCCGCGCAGCGTGGCAAGCACGGCCGAGTTCGCCGAACGCGTGCCGCTCATGTCGCGCACGCAATTCGTCGCCGAGATGGGCAAGCCCGGCTACGGTGCGTTCGCGCCGGCCGTGCCGCCCGTGCGCGTGCATCTCACGCCCATGGGCGCAGCGCTCGTGCCCATCCTGCACAGCGCCGCCGATCTGCGCGCCATCGAAACGGCATGCGGCCAGCATCTCGACGCCTGCGGCATCGGTCCGGGCGACGTCTGCATGGTCACGTTCGGCTATCACCTGTTCGTCGCGGGGCTTTTCTACCAGAGCCAGATGGAGGCGCGCGGCGTCGCGTGCATCCCGCACGGCCCCGGCGAAACGCAGCGCGCCGCGCAGGTGGCGCGCCAGTGCGGCGTGACGGTGCTCGCGGGCAATCCCACTCACGCACTCAAGCTGATCGAGGCCGGATGCCCCGTGCCGCGCGCTTTTTTCGCGGGCGGCGAGCCCTTCAGCGGTAACGAGGCGCTCTACGCGCGCGTGCAGGCCGCCATGCCGGGGACCCTGCTCATCGATAGTTATTCGTTGTCCGAATGTCTGCCGGTTGCGCGCACGTTTCCGGGCGGCACGGGCGTGCATGTCTTCGACGAACTGCTTTATGCCGAGGTGATCGACCCCGACACGCTCGCGCCGCTGCCCGAAGGCGAGCGCGGCGAGCTCGTGATCACGCATCTGAGGAAGGAACTGCAACCGCTCGTGCGCTACCGCACCGGCGACCTCACCGTGCTCGCGCGCACAGCGAGCGCGCACGGCCGCACGGTGTCGCTGCCGCGCGTGGTGTTCGGGCGCGTCGATTCGATGGTGAAGATCAAGGGCGTGAAGGTGTATCCGTCCGAGATCAAGAGCGTGCTGCTCGGCATCGCGGGCGCCACGGGCGCGTACCAGCTCGTGCTGGGTGCCAAGGCGCACGGCGGCGACCATCTCACGCTGCTCGTCGAGGGAGCGCCCACCGACCTGGAAGCCATTGCCGAACGCTTCAAGCGCCAGACGCTGATCCACGCCGACGCCATCGAGGTCGTCGCGAAGATCAAGGGCACGACGCTGGTGCAGGACAACAGGAGAGAGACAACATGAACGTAAAAGCTCGGACGCCATGGCGCTACGTCGTGGGTGAACACAACTACGCGGACTTCTCGACTTCGGTCTCGCCCGCCATCGAGCGCGCCGTGGCTGAAGGCCTCGCGCCGCCCACCGTCCTCCTGAACGTCTTCAACGGCGATAGCATCACTGTTGGCGTGAATGAAGATCCGAACCAGGTGCTCGACTTGCCGTTTTGCCGCAGCAACAACGTGCTCGCGCGGCGGCGCGTGAGCAGCGGCGGGACGATCTACGCGGGCCGCGGCTCGGCCTTTCTCGCGCTGTATCTGCCGGTCGGTCTGCCGGGCGTGCCGGATACGGGGGCGGCCGCGTTTCCCGCCATCCTCGGGTATGTGGCGCAAGCCCTGCGCGATGTGTTCGGGCTTGCCGCATCGTACCGGCCGCTCAACGACGTCGAGATCGATGGCCGCAAGCTGGTTGCCACCTCGATGAAGATCGAGAGCGGCGTGCTCACGTTCCGCATCCTGCTGAACGTAAAGGCGATCGACATGACAATCGCGGCGCGCGCCATGCCGATGGCACCCGAAAAGGTCAAGGACAAGAAGCTCAAGGACCTCGGCTCGCGCTACACGTATCTGGAGCAGGAGCTGGGCCGCGCCGTGAGCGAGACGGAGTTGCGCGAGTGGGTTCAGGCGTGCGTGCGTCGGGGATTCGGTGACATCGCGCTCGCAGCAGGCGAGCTGGGCGAAGCGGAGCGCGCCTACGCGCTGCAATATGCGAGCGAGCTCGTCGACGATGCCTGGTTTCACGAGAAGAGCGAAGCGACGCGCTATGGACCGATTACGCAGGCCGGCGACCGTGTCGTGCGGGGCCGCGAGAAGGCGCCCGCCGGGCTGATCTGGTTGAGCCTGCTGGTGCGCGGCGGCGTGGTGCAGCGCGCGATCGTGAACGGCGACTGGCATCCGCGCCCGCTGCGCTCGGTGGCCTGGCTCGAAGACGGCTTCGCGGGCCTGGCGGCCACGCGCGAGGCGTGCGGCACGCATATCGAAGCGTTCCTCGCGCGCGCGGACGTGGAGTTCGCGGGCGTCGAGCCCGCGCATCTGCTCACCGCCCTCGACAAGGCACTCGCCGAACTCGGCCACGAGCAGGGAGCGGCCGCATGACTGACTCGACCTTGCTGGTCACGATCGAGGGCGGAGTCGCCACGCTGTGCTTCAACCGTCCCGAGGCGAAGAACGCGATGAACACGGCCATGCGCGCGGAGCTTCACGACGCGTTCGTGCGCATCCGCGCCGACCGCAGCGTGCGCGCCGTGGTGCTGCGCGGCGCGGGCAGCGACTTCTGCTCGGGTGGCGATGTGCGCGACATGCATGTGACGAACGCCCAGGCCGGGCGCGAGCGCATCGACGATCTGCATGGCTGGGTGAGCATGCTGATCCACCTCGACCGTCCCGTGATTGCCGCGGTGGATGGCGCGTGCTATGGCGCGGGCTTCAGCTTTGCGCTCGCCGCCGATTTCGTGATTGCGAGTACGCGCGCGCGTTTTTGCATGCCGTTCATGAAGGTGGGCCTCGTGCCCGACTGCGGTGCGTTCTATACGCTGCCGCGTGTGGTGGGTCTCGCGTGCGCGAAAGATCTCGTGTTCACGGCGCGCGAGATTGGCGCCGCGCAGGCGCAGGCAATAGGCGCCGTGCTCGAGGTCGTCGAGCCGGATCAATTGCACGCGCGCGCGGCGCGGGTCGCGGCGAGCCTGGCCGCCGCGTCGCCGGTTGCGTTCGGCCTCGCCAAGCGCGCGCTCAATCAGTCGCTCGGCGGCGACTTGCGCTCGATGCTCGAAATCGAGGCTGCGGCGCAGGGCATTGCGTTTACGACCGAATACCACCATGAGGCGGTGCGGCGGTTTCGCGAAAAGGCGCAGCCGCTCTTCAAGTGGTCTGCGCGCACAGCCTGATTTTCAGTTCGTATTCCATAGTTATTTTAGCGCCGCCATGACGATCGATTACCACATCTTGCGCAACTGGCCGTTCGAGGACATCGAGCAGACCTACACGGCGCGCGACGCGATGTTCTACAGCCTCGCCGTGGGCTACGGCGCGGACTCCGTCGATCCCGACGGCCTCGCGTTCGTCTACGAGAAGGCGTTGCGCGTGTCGCCGACTTTCGCGGTGGTGCTCGGCTTTCCCGGCTTCTGGGCGCGCGATCCGAGGAGCGGCATCGACTGGGTGCGTCTGTTGCATGGCGAGCAGGGCATCGAGATTCACAAGCCGTTACCGCGCGAGGGCACGGTGATCGGCCGCTCGCGCATCACGCGCGTGGTCGACAAGGGCGAAGGCAAGGGCGCGCTGCTCGAAATTCAGCGTAGCATTGCCGACAAGGCCACGGGCGAGCGTTACGCCACGCTCACGCAGCTCACGTTTTGCCGCGGCGACGGCGGTTTCAGCGCGCACGGCGGCCCGAGCGACGAGGCGCCTGCCGCGCCGCCCGCGGTGCCCGAGCGCGCGCCCGATCACGTTTGCACGTTGCCGACGCGGCCGGAGACAGCGCTGCTCTACCGCCTGTGCGGCGACGATAATGCCCTGCACGCAGACCCGCAGGCCGCACGCGCGGCCGGCTTCGAGCGCCCCATCCTGCACGGCCTCGCCACATGGGCGGTGGCCGCGCACGCGGTGCTCAAGACGCTGTGCGCGAGCGACCCGGCGCGCCTCGCGCGCTTTCACGCGCGGTTCACCGCGCCGGTCTACCCGGGCGAGACCCTCCGCACGGAAATCTGGCGCGACGGCCATGCCGTGAGCTTGCGTGTGCGCGTGGTCGAGCGCGATGTCGTGGTGCTCAACAACGGCACCGCGACGCTGCGCTGAATGCCGCCATTTTCATCATCGAAACCGAACGCGAATACGAAGGAACCGCAGTCATGGCCCGTCAACCGAAACCGCTGGTGCGCTCCGATATCGCGTACAGCACACCCGATCGCATCGTCGTGCGTGGCAAGAGCCTGCCCGACGAAGTGCTCGGTCACATGAATCTGGGCGATTTCGCGTTTCTGCAGCTCACTGGCAAGACCGCCACGCCGCAGCAGTCCGCGATGTTCAACGCCATCGTCATCACGCTCGTCGAACACGGCATGACGCCCAGCGCGATTGCCGCGCGCATGACTTACGCCGGCGCGCCCGAGTCGTTGCAGGCGGCGGTGGCGGCGGGGCTGTGCGGCCTCGGTTCGGTGTTCGTCGGCAGCATGGAGGGGGCATGTCGTATGCTCTCCGAAGCATTGCCCTACGGTTCGCGTTGCGGCGACCTCGAAAAGCTCGCGGTGGATACGGTGGCCGCATGGCGCGCACGCGGCACGCCGATTCCGGGCCTCGGCCATCCGCTGCACAAACCCATCGACCCGCGCACGCCACGCCTGTTCGAGCTCGCGGCGCAAAACGGCCTCTCGGGCGATTATGTGAAGCTCATGCAATTGATCGGCGCCGAGGCGGAGCGCGTCTCGGGCAAGCCACTGCCGATCAACGCCACGGGCGCCATCGGTGCGATCTGCTGCGAGTTCGGCTTTCCGTGGCGCATCGTGCGTGGCTTTGGCGTGATGGCGCGCGCGATCGGGCTCGTCGGGCACCTGCTCGAAGAAGGCGAGCGGCCCATGTCGTTCGAACTGTGGCAACGTGTGGAGGACGAGGCGTCGGCGCATCTGCGCGGCGAGGCCTGATTCGCATCCATTGCCACAACGGAGGATAGCAAGTGTCTCAATCAGAATCGGAAGTGCCTCAAACGGTGCCGCTCGAGGCGTGGCTCGACAAGACCGAAACGCTCACCGACGAGATCACGTCGTTCCCACTGCGCGCGCTCGCGGCGACGCTCGATCGCGATGGGCCTGGCGACGCCGTGCCGCCGCTGTGGCACTGGCTCTATTTCCTGCCGGTGGCGCCGCTCGCGCAAGTGGGCGCGGACGGCCACCCGAAGCGCGGCGGCTTCCTGCCTCCCGTTGCGCTGCCGCGCCGCATGTGGGCGGGCGGCCGCCTCACGTTTCATGCGCCGCTGCGCGCGGGGGAGACGGCGCAGCGCACCTCGACCATCGCCAATATCGAAGACAAGACGGGGCGCAGCGGCAGGCTCGTGTTCGTGACGGTGCAGCATCGCTACGAAGCGCAGGGCACGCTGTGCATCGAGGAAGAGCACGACATCGTCTATCGCGACGCCCCGCAACCCGGCGCGAGCGCGCCGAAGCCCATCGTCGCCCCGGAAGTCGATGAAACCGGCAACACGTGGTCGCGCACGCTCGTGGCCGACGCCGTGATGCTGTTCCGCTATTCGGCGCTCACTTTCAACGGCCATCGCATTCACTACGATTTCCCGTACGTCACGCAGGAAGAAGGCTATCCGGGGCTCATCGTGCACGGGCCGCTCATCGCCACGCTATTGCTCGATCTCGTGCATCGCGAGCGCCCGGGGGCGAGCATCGCTTCCTTCGCGTTTCGCGCCGTGCGTCCGACGTTCGGCGGCAATGCGCTCACGCTGTGCGGCAAGCCGGCCGAAGACGGCCGCGCGGTCGAGCTTTGGGCCAAGGACCACGAGGGCTATCTGACGATGCAGGCCACCGCGACCTTTGCCTGAGCCGAATCATCGAACGCGGGTCCAACACGACGCGCACAAACAGCCATGAACGCAGCCATGAATCCTTCCATGACCGATCATCCGAGTCGCACGCTTGCGGCCTTTGCCGCCACGCTCGACTTCCATGCCATTCCCGCGCAGGTCGTCGAGCGCACCGTCAACCTCTATGTGGACTGGCTCGGCTCCGCGCTCGGCGGCAAGGGCGCGCGCCCGGTCGAGACCATTGCGCGTTTCGCGCGCGCGGCACATGGGGCGCCGAATCCTCAGGATGCCTGCGATATCTTGATTGACCGCAGTCGCAGCACGCCGTATTTTGCGGCGATGACGAACGCCGCCGCCTCGCACTTCATCGAGCAGGACGACGTGCATAACGGCTCCGTGCTCCATCCCGCGACGGTGGTGTTTCCGGTCACGCTCGCGCTCGCGCAGGCGCTCGGTGCTTCGGGACGCGAGTTTATCGCGGCCTCGGTGGCGGGCTACGAAGTCGGCATTCGAGTCGGCGAATTCATGGGACGTTCGCACTACAAAATATTCCACACGACCGGCACCGTGGGCACGGTTGCGGCGGCCGCGGCGGCGGGGCGGCTCTTGAAGCTCACGCCCGAGCAGATGCTCGATGCGTTCGGCTCGGCGGGCACGCAGGCAAGCGGCCTGTGGGAGTTCTTGCGCGACGCGGCCGATTCCAAGCAACTGCACACGGCGATGGCCGCCGCCAACGGGCTGATGGCGGCCCAACTCGCGGCAGACGGCTTTCGCGGCGCGCAGCGCATTCTCGAAGGCACGCAGGGGATGGCCGCTGGCATGTCGAGCGACGCCGATCCGGCGAAGCTCGTCGACCGTCTCGGCGAGCGCTGGGCGACCGTCGAGACCTCGTTCAAATATCACGCCGCTTGCCGCCACACGCATCCGGCCGCCGACGCCTTGCTCGCCGCGATGACCGGGCACCGGCTCGCGCCCGACGATATCGTCGGCGTAACCGCGCACGTGCATCAGAGCGCCATCGACGTGCTGGGCAGCGTGACGGTGCCCAGCACGGTTCATCAGGCGAAGTTCAACATGGGTACGGTGCTGGGCCTATGTGCGTATCGCGGCTATGCGGGCGTAAACGAGTTCGAGCACGGCTACCGCGAAGCGCGGATTGCGGCGTTCCGCGAGCGCGTGACGATGTCGCTCGACGAAGAGGTGGACCGTGCGTATCCGGCGCGCTGGATCGGCAAGGTGACCGTGACCACGCGCGACGGCCGCACCGTGCACGCGCGCGTGGACGAGCCGAAGGGCGACCCCGGCAACACGCTTTCGCGCGAGGAGCTGACGACGAAGTTCGTGCGCCTCGCGGCGTTTTCGCAGGCGGCGAGCGAAGCGCAGGCGCGCGCGCTGCTGGACGCCGCCTGGCGTCTTGCCGATGCCGAACGCGTGGGCACGCTCTTCGGAGCGAGCGCCGTGGGCGACTCGGGAGCCAATTGCGCCGAGAAGGTGTCGGCATGAGTGCAACGCTCGCACGTTCGTATCTGTTCGTGCCGGGCAACCGCCCCGAGCGCTTCGATAAGGCGTGCGCGGCGGGCGCCGACGCCGTGATCGTCGACCTCGAAGACGCCGTGCAGCCCGCCGAAAAGGCGGCGGCGCGCGAGCACGTGCGCGCATGGGCCGACGCATCGCACGAGGTCTGGGTGCGCGTGAACGGCACGGACACGCCCTGGTTCGCCGACGACGTTGCCGCGCTGGCCGCGCTGCCGGGCGTGCCCGGCATCATGCTGCCGAAAGCGCAGGCGCGCGAGCAGATCGAAGCGGTGCTCGCGCACGCACACGATGCGCTGCACGTGCTGCCCATCGTGGAGACGGCGCGCGGCATCGCCGGGCTCGATGCGGTGTGCGGTGCGCCGCGCGTGGTGCGCGTTGCGTTCGGCACGCTCGACTTCCAGGTCGATCTGGGCATCGACGGCGACGAAGAGGAGCTCGATGCGTTTCGCTCGCGCATCGTGCTGGCCTCGCGGCTTGCGGGCATCGGCGCGCCCGTGGACGGCGTATCGACCACGCTGCACGACGCCGCCGCGATCGAGGCCGAGGCGCGGCGCGCAAGACGCTTCGGCTTCGGGGCGAAGCTGTGCATTCATCCGTTGCAGATCGAGGCCGTGCATCGCGCTTACGCGTGGAGCGCGGAGCAAGCCGCATGGGCGCAGCGCGTGCTCGAGGCGGTAGACGCAAGCGGCGGGGCGGCGGTGGCCGTCGACGGCAAGATGGTCGACATGCCCGTGATCCTCAAGGCGAGGCGCGTGCTGGGGATCGCCTGAGCGCGGAATCGTCGGAACGCAAAGACGCCAGAACGAAAAACGCCGGATTTACCGGCGTTTTTCGTCATCGTCGTCGTCAGTGCGGCGAGGCTTCAGTTCGTCTGCGCCGCGGGCTTCTTGCGCATGAAGCGCAGTGCGAAGCGCACGAGCTTCGGCATGGTCCGCGGGCGCAGCAGGCGCGGGTCTCGGCCACTCGAGCATCGAAGGCCGGTACGGATTGAAGGTCTCGCGGAACATGCGGCACGCTTCGCGGCGGTGCGCGTCGGAGCCGGGCGTCAGCGGACCGCTTTCGCGGCTCGTCCAGTGACGCGTGTTGTGGTCGGCGGCTTCGAGCGTCTCGCGGTCAGGGCGCTCGCTGGGCAATTGCGGCGCATCGAAATCGGGGATCAACTGCGCCGTGTCGAAGGTGTCGAGTACCTGATCGTCCATCTGAAAGCATCTCCAGATAAGGGCTTGTAGCGATGATCCTGTTTTTTCGGTTACGGCACTGGCCGAGGCAATGTTGTCATCGATGCGCCGAATGCGCCCCCAAATCGGCACGATCGGCGTCAGCCGCTTCGTCGTCCGCATGCGTCACATGCGTGCCGCATTGATTGCAGAACGGGAAGAACGCGAAATTGCGCGCACCGCACGTGCAGACTTCGAAGAGCCTCAGCCCGCAGTGAATGCAGAACGACACCTGGTCGCCGCCCAGATGCCACGGCTTGTCGCAAGACGGGCACAGCTTCTTCTGATACGCGCTGATGGCCTTTTCGTAGACCACGGCGCGTGCGCGCTCGCTCTGGGTCTGCAGCATTTCGGCGCGCTTGCGCTCGACGTAGCGCTGGAACGCACGCAGCATGTAGAGCCCGGCGAACACCGTGAGCGCAATGCCCACGAGCACGCGCACATAGCCGCCGAAATCGGGCAGATAAGGGACGAGCTCGACGAAGAACGCGCAGAGCGCAAACAGGCCAAAGCCATAGATGAACGGCCAGTAGCGGCTCTTGCGGTGCCGGATGAAAAGCCACACGGCCACGACGAGGATCGGCAGCGTGAGCGCGAGACGCCAGCCGAACACCGTGAGCTCGTAGCGCCGCTCAGCGGCGGCGTAGCGCGCGTCGGCCCCGGTCTGCAGGTGCGCGAGCTGGGCGTTCAGTTGCTCGCTGTGCGCATCCAGCGCGCGCTGCTGGTCGGCGAGCGCATCGCGCTGACGCTGCCAGTCGATTGCGCTCGCCTGGAGCAGGTCGAGCTTGCGGGTGCGCGCGAGCAGTTCGATATCGCTGCGGCTGTCGCCGGTTGCCTGGCGCGTGGCGATCCAGTTGCGCAGGCTCTGCTGGGCGTCGCGATAGTCGGTGTTCGCACGGTCGTATGCGACCCGCAGGGTCTGCGCCTTGTCGGCGAGCGCGCTGCGCTGGCGCTCGATATCGCGCGTTTGCGCCTCGAGCGGCGCGACGGCCGCGCTGTCCACGAATTGCCCGGCACGCGGCGGTCCGCCTTGCGGCGCGAACATGAGGTCGCGGATCACGAGGCTGCCGAGCATGTCGAGGAACATCGCGAACACGATGGCGATGATCCAAGAGGCAATCTGCAACAGGCGGGCGGGCCGCGAATAAGCCTGGCTGGTATTCATGGGCAGTGCGCAGTGAAAGACCAATGCGGGCGGCATCGGCGTGCCGCGGCGGTGCCGCATGGCGCGGACCGCGTGGGGGCATTGTAAGCGTCGCGGCGTTTTGGGCACGCGGTATGCGCGCAAGCGCCCCTTCGTCAGGCGCCGAAGCGGGGGACGTGCGCGCCGGCATCGAGGATATTGGGGCGAGAAGAAGGCTCGAGCCGCTTGGAGGGGAGCGGGGCGATGGGCTGCGGGTAAAGCGCTACAGGCGTAGCGCCGCAGGGGAAAGCGCCGCGAATCGCGCGCGGCGCCGCGCTTCAGCGCAATTGGGCGAACGCGATGAAGAGCACCATGCCGCCGATCGCGCCATCGAGCACGCGCCACGCGCCGGCGCGCCTGAACAGCGGCGCGAGCGCCCGTGCGCCGTAACCGAGGCCGACGAACCACACCGCGCTCACGCACATCGCGCCAATCGCAAACGCGAGCCGGGCACCTTGCGGCTCGCGCGCGCCGGCGGTGCCGATCAGGAGGAAGGTGTCGAGATAGACGTGCGGATTGAGCCAGGTGAACGCGAGCGTCATCAGCATGATCGGCCAGGCGCGCTGGGCGCTCGCGTCGCGAAGCTCGGGCGCGCCGGGCGTGCCCGCCGTTTCGAGCACGGCGTGCGTGGGCTTCACCGCGCGCCGCAGCGCGCCGATGCCGAACCAGACGAGCCACGCGAGCCCCACGTAGAGCACGACATGCACGAAGGTGGGGTAGCGCTCGACGAGCGCGGAGGCGCCGCCCACGCCCGCGCCGATCAGGATGAAATCGGAGAGCGCGCACAACAGCACGATCTTGCCGACGTGCGAGCGCAGGATGCCCTGGCGCAGCACGAAGGCGTTCTGTGCGCCGATGGTGACGATCAGCGAGGCGCAGAGCGCCGCGCCGTGAGAAAAAGCGAGCCAGTTCATGATAGTGATGCGGTCGGTAGCTGAAATCGGGGCGCAAAGCGACACGGTGCAGCGAGCGGACGTTGCGGCGAGCGCCTGGACAGGGGAGGCAAACGGCGTTAGTCTGCCGCCGGAGCCCGATTAAGCAAAGCTCATTTTCTTAAACTGGATTAAGGAGCGCTAATGCTCGACTACGCGCTGCTCGACGCGCTCGCCGCGGTGGTCAGGCACGGATCGTTCGACCGTGCGGCCGGCGCGCTCAACGTGACGCCTTCGGCGGTCTCGCAACGCGTGAAGCTGCTGGAGGAGCGCGTGGGCGCCGTGCTCGTGAAGCGCGGCCAGCCTTGCGTGGCCACCGCGGCGGGCGCGCTGCTGTGCCGCCACACCGAGCGCGTGCAGTTGCTCGAGGCGGAGCTGGGCGGCGGCATGCCCACGGTCGCGGACGCGCTCGGCGCGTCGCGCCCCACGCTGCGCGTCGCGGTCAACGACGACAGCGTGGGCACCTGGTTCATCGATGCCGTGGCGGGCTTCTGCGTGGAGCGCGGCATCCTGCTCGATCTCGTGATCGACGACCAGGACCATACCGCGCAACGCATGCGCGACGGCAGCGTGCAGGGCGCCGTGACGACCCAGGCCGAGCCCGTGCAGGGTTGCCGCTCGACGCACCTTGGGCGCATGCGCTATCTCGCGGTCTGCTCGCCGGCATTTTTCGAGCGCTATTTCGCCGATGGCGTGGGGCGCGAGGCGCTGCGCCGCGCGCCGTGCGTCGAGTTCAATCCGAAAGATCAGTTGCAAAAGCGCTTCGTGCGGCGTATCACGCGCGCGCAGGTGGACGCGCCACTGCACTGGATTCCGCACGTGGCGGGTTTTCTGCGCTGCTGCGTGAGCGGGCTCGGCTGGGGCATGTGCCCCGAGCGCATGATCGCGCAGCACCTCGCGCGCGGCGAACTCGTCGAGCTCACGCCGGGGCGCGCGCTCGACGTCGAGCTTTATTGGCAGAGCTGGCGTCTGTCGATCGGCTGGCTCGACGATTTCGGCGCGATGCTCAAGCACCGCGCGGCCGAATTCCTCGATCAAGGGCGCGGGGCCTGAATCGCATGTGGCGACTCCCGGCGGTGCTCGAACGCCGGGCATGCAATGCATCGCTTTACGCAGGTTTGCATCGTGTTCGCGCGGACATTAGACAGCAATTGAATTGTCAATTTTTTGGCCGGGAATCGACGTTGCTGTCGACGTTGCTATTGCTCGCGCTTCGCCGATTTGGTGCATTCGAGTTCAAGCATTTGCACATGACAATACGGCTAAAGCACAATTCATTTTCGATTAATACCTCGTGAAATAGAGGTTGGTCTCGAAACTCCGTTCTGCGGGGATGCGCATGCCGCGTGCGACAATTCTTCGTGTCCCGGATGGCTCACATGACGCGAAATCCCAATATGCATATGTCGCGGAGCTACCATGCGTTTCATTGATCGGGCAGCAACCGTCGATATGCGCGGGCGTCGCCGCGAAACTGCCTGGGGATGGACGCAGCGGCCGCTGCGGGCGATCCGGAGTGGTCCGGTGCCAGCGCGTCACATGCCTTTGCATGATGCGCAACAGTATTGCCCATGCCTGGTTCTCTTGCGCGACGGATCGCGTGCCCGGTTATTTTTTCCTGATGACAAATGTTAAAGATCAACAAATCGGCAAAAAAGTCGCGCGAGTAAATGTAAGGAAACCAGCATTGCTGTCCTACAATTACATCCGAAAGTCCGATGGCTTCATTTGTCACGCATCCCGGATTATCGTGTGAGTATTCAGTTTTTTTGTGGCCTGTGAGAATCGCACGCTATAATCCGGACGTGGCAGAGTGCTTATTCGACCGGCATATTTGAATCGTTTCCACGTGCACGAGGTGCATTATGACGAAATTAGATACCGGCAGCGCATGGCAACAAACCATTGATCTTCTGTCCGC
>DATEJU010000069.1:0-2286 GCA_035277805.1 Paraburkholderia sp.
ACTAGCCATGAACGCTTCTACTCCCACGACTCTCACGCTCGCCCGCCCCGACGACTGGCACCTGCATGTGCGCGACGGCGCGATGCTCGCGGCGGTGCTGCCGCATACGGCGCGCCAGTTCGGCCGCGCGATCATCATGCCGAACCTGAAGCCGCCGGTCACGACGACCGAGCAGGCGGTCGCCTACCGCGAGCGCATTCTCGCCGCGCTGCCCGCCGGCACGAAGTTCGAGCCGCTGATGACGCTCTATCTCACCGACAACACGCCGCCCGAGGAAATCCGCCGCGCGAAGGCGAGCGGCTTCGTGCATGGCGTGAAGCTTTACCCGGCGGGCGCGACCACCAATTCGGACGCGGGCGTGACCGACATCCGCAAGTGCGCGAAGACGCTCGAGGCGATGCAGGAAGTAGGCATGCCGCTGCTGGTGCACGGTGAAGTGACGAACGCCGACATCGACCTGTTCGACCGCGAGAAAGTCTTCATCGACCGCGTGATGACGCCGCTGCGCCGCGATTTCCCGGCGCTGAAGGTGGTGTTCGAGCACATCACGACGAAGGATGCCGTCGATTACATTCGCGCCGACCATGCCGCGCCTGGCCTCTTGGGCGCGACGATCACGGCGCACCACCTGCTGTACAACCGCAACGCGATCTTCCAGGGCGGCATCCGCCCGCATTACTACTGCCTGCCGGTGCTCAAGCGCGAGACACATCGCGTGGCGCTCGTCGAGGCGGCGACTTCGGGCGATGCGCGCTTCTTCCTCGGCACCGATAGCGCGCCGCATCCGAAGGGCTTGAAGGAGCACGCGTGCGGCTGCGCGGGCTGCTACACGGCGCTGCACGCGCTCGAGCTCTATGCCGAGGCGTTTGACAACGCCGGCGCGCTCGACAAGCTCGAAGGCTTTGCGAGCTTTTTCGGCGCAGACTTCTACGGCCTGCCGCGCAGCGCGGAAACGGTCACGCTGTGCCGCGAGCAGTGGACGCTGCCGGCGGAAGTGAGCGCTGGCGACGCGCCCGTCGTGCCGCTGCGTGGCGGCGAGACGATCGGCTGGAAGCTGGTTTGAGTGTGGCGACGCCCGGCGCGGACCAGCCCGGCGTGGCGCGGCCCGACGCGGCGACGCCCGGTGAAGCGATGCCCGACGTGGCGACGCCTCGCGCGGTCTGGCTCGGCATGGCAACGCCCGATGCATTCGATGCAGACGCACCGATGCGCACGGCCGCACCCCGCCGGACCTTGCCCGAGGGCAGTTTTGCCGACATCGACTGGGCGCGCCCTTGGTTCGCCCAGCACGAGGCGCGCGGCCGGCGCTGGCAGCAGGCCGCGCTGGCGGGCTACACGCGCTATCTCGACGAACTGAACGCCGACGCCCGCGCCGCGCAACATCGCACGGGCCGTGGCCAAACGCTCGGCTTCATCGCGCAGGACGATCTGCCGGAGGGCGCAGCCTACGAGGCGCACATCGCCGCGACGGGTTGCGTGCCCACACGCCACAACCTTCACGACTTCTTCAACGCACTCGCCTGGTTTGCGTTCCCACGCATCAAGGCCACGCTCAATGCGCGCCAGGCTGCGGCGATCGACGTGCTAGGCGTGGGGCCCACGCGCGGCGGCGTGCGCGACGCGCTCACCTTGTTCGATGAGAACGCGGTGCTGTTCGCCAGCGCCGATCCCGAACTCACGCAAGCCCTGCGCGGCTTCGACTGGCGCGCGCTGTTCGTCGCGGGACGCGCGGCCTGGGAGGCGGCGGGAATGACGGTTCCGTTGGCACACGATCCGGCGCGTTGCGAGGTGCACGTATTCGGCCATGCGCTGCTGGAAAAGCTGATCGCGCCCTATGCGGCGTGCACGGCGCACGCCTGGGTGATCGACGTGCCGTCGGCGTACTTCACGTGGCCGCGCGCGCAGCGCAACGCGTATCTGGACGAAACAGTGAGCGCGACGCTGGCCGCCGACGCGCATCTGAACGGGCGCAGCTTCTCGCCGCTGCCGGTGCTGGGCATTCCGGGCTGGTGGGCGGCAAACGAAGACCCGTCGTTCTACGACGACGCCACGATCTTTCGTCTAGGACGACGCGCGCGTTGAGCGCGTCGCGCGGGGCATCGAGCCCAGCTCCCAAACGCCAGGTGCATCGGGCGCGATGCGTCTACCCGTGCTAATATCGCGCCTCGCAAAGCAGGCCAGGCAGTCGCGGCCCCGAGGTTCACGCCGAGGGGGCGAGGAAAGTCCGGACTCCACAGGGCAGGGTGATGGCTAACGGCCATCCGTGGCGACACGCGGAACAGGGCA
>DATEJU010000070.1:0-37239 GCA_035277805.1 Paraburkholderia sp.
GTCGTTGAAGTCCTTCATGCGTGGAATTAACCACTCGGAAGCGAAGGTCGGCAGGACCGCCAGTTCGAGGTAGCCGCCGCCGCTGCCGTGCACGATGATCGAGAGCGTGTCCTTGTCGAGATTTTCGAGCGAGCGGCGCACCTGCATGCCGTACAGCTTGCCCGCGCGCGTCAGGACCACGCGCTGCTTGGCGCGCACGAACAGGCGCACGCCAAGGCCCGATTCGAGCGTGGCGATTTGCCGGGACACGGCGCTTTCCGTGAGAAAGAGCTCCTTGGCAGCCTGGGTGAAACTCTCATGCCGAGCGGCTGCTTCGAACGCGATCAGCGCGCTCATGTTGGGGATCCTGAATTTGCGCATGGTTGTTCCAAAAACTCATCGACTGGCAATTTTATGTCACTTTACGGCGCGCGTGGCGTTTTGAATAATTTATCGGTGTGCCGCGCGGGATGGAATGAGTCTCGCGCCCCGATTGACTCTGATTGGCTGTGATCTGCGAGATGGCAATGAGAAACTCGAATGTTGAAAGCCTGCTGCATGGATTGCTCGGTACGGAAAAAACCGCGCGTCTGTTCGCGACGCTGAATATCCCCGCGCTGCTGCAGGAATGGGAAGAGGGTGTGGTCACGCGCGCCGAACTCGCGCAAGCCATGAATATGGCGCTGTTCGAGGACCTGCTCGAGCGCTCGCCCAACGGCCGGACCTATACGAATGATGCGATTGCGCAGGGTGGTTCGGTGTACTTCGACCACGGCGCATTGCGTACGGTGCGCTGGGCGCAAAACGGCGCGCTGCCGCCGGGCGAGGCCGCATTCACGCGCATCCTGCTGCCGCTCGGCTTCAAGCTCAATGGCCGCTATCCGCTGGACAAGCTCGGCATGACGGGGCGCGCGTATGTGCACGAGGACGCGCCGGACGAGATCGCGCAGTTCTTCGTGAGCGAGCTGCATCCGGAGCGCTTTTCGAAGCAGTTTCAGCAGGCCGTGTCCAACGTGCTGCGCACGTCGCGCGATCCGCTCACGCCGCTGGCTTGCTCGCAGCTTGCCGAGCTCGCGCGCGACGGCTATTTGCCGCTCGAAACGGCACGCGAACTGCTGCCTGTGATCGTCGGTGCTTTTTCGCGTCAGCACGATGCGCCGGGCGTCAACGACTACGAGACGCTGCTGCTCGAATCGGCGGAAATGGCGTGGATCTCGACCGAGGGCAATGCGTTCAACCATGCGACCGACCGCGTGGCCGACGTGTTCAAGCTCTCCGACGACGAGAAGGCGAAGGGCCGTCCGATGAAGCCCGATGTCGAGCGCTCGCGCTCGGGCCGCGTGTTCCAGACCGCGTATCGCGCCGATATCGTCCTGCGCGAACTGCGCCAGAACGATGGCGCAATCGTGATGCGAGAAGTGCCGGGCTCGTTCTACGAATTCATCACGCGCAAGCGCACTTTCAATCAGGCCACGCGCCAGTGGGAAACCGATCTGCGCTTCGATGCCGGCAATGCCACCGGCATCTTCAAGATGACCGCGAATACCGGCAACGCCGCTAACGCCGCCGGCAGTACCGCTGCGGCCGGGAAGTAAATTGAAAGCCGCCACACCGTTTCAGGCCAGCGAAGCCGTGCTGCAGGGCGTTCAAGCCGATCTCCACCGCTCGCTGCGCGGCGAAGTCCGGTTCGACGCCGGGTCGAAGGCGCTCTACGCTTCGGATGCTTCGAACTACCGGCAAATTCCGCTAGGCGTGGTTGTCCCCGCCGACGTGGAGGATCTCGTCGCCGCCGTGGCGGTTTGCAGGCGCCATGATGTGCCGTTCCTGACGCGCGGCGGCGGCACGTCGCAAAACGGCCAGTGCGTGAACGTCGCGGTGGTGGCGGACGCCAGCAAGCACGTGAACCGGGTGGTGTCCGTGGACCCTGTCGCCAGGACGGCGATCGTGGAGCCCGGCGTCATCTGCGATGCGCTGCGCGATGCGGCCGAGGAATATGGTCTCACGTTCGCGCCCGATCCGGCGACGCACAGCCGCTGCACGCTCGGCGGCATGATTGCGAATAACGCCTGCGGCGCGCACTCGGTGATGGCCGGCAAGACGGCGGAGAACGTCGAGGCTCTCGAGGTCTTGACGTACGACGGCGCGCGCTTCTGGGCCGGCCCGACCAGCGAAAGCGAGCTGGATGCGATCATTGCCGAAGGCGGCCACCGTGGCGAGATTTATCGGCGCCTGCGCGAATTGCGCGAGCGCTACGCGGACCACATTCGCAACGAATTTCCGCAAATCAAGCGCCGCGTCTCGGGCTTCAATCTCGATCAGTTGCTGCCCGAGAACGGCTTCAACGTTGCGCGTGCGCTCGTGGGAACCGAAGGCACCTGCGCGATCACGCTGCGGGCGAAAGTGCGGCTCGTGCATAGTCCCGCATGCCGCGTGCTGCTCCTGCTCGGCTTCAAGGACATCTACGTGGCGGCGGATGCGGTGCCGCATTTCACGCGCTTCAATCCCATCGCCATCGAGGGGCTGGATCTTGGCATCGTGCGCGGCCTGCAGGCGCGCGGCCTCAAGCGCGAGGAGATCGCGCTGCTGCCGCGCGGCGACGCGTGGGTCGTGCTCGAGTTCGGCGCGGCTTCGATGGAGGGCGCGACGCGCCAGGCCAAAGCGGCCGAGCGCCACTTTCTCGCCGGAGAAGCGGGCGCGGACGTGACGGGCTTCGTCGTCACGGAAAAAGCGCAGCAGCAGAAAATCTGGTCGATTCGCGAGACGGGCGCATCGGCGGTCGCGCTTTCGATCGATCCCGACAAGCCCGATCCGATGGTGGGCTGGGAAGATGCCGCCGTCGATCCCGAGCGCCTCGGCGATTATCTGCGGAATTTTCAGGCGTTGGTGGACCGCTATGGCTATGAAACCTGCCTGTACGGCCATTTCGGCGACGGCTGCGTGCATGCGCGCATCACCTTTGATATTCGCACCGCCGAAGGTGTTCTCAAATGGAGAGGATTCCTTCGCGAAGCGGCGCGGCTCGTCGTGGATTTCGGCGGCTCGCTTTCGGGCGAACATGGCGACGGGCAAGCCAAGGCAGAATTTCTGCCGATCATGTATGGCGCCGAGATCATGCAGGCGATGGAGGAGTTCAAGGCCATCTGGGATCCTGCGAATCGCCTGAATCCCGGCAAGGTCGTCAACGCCTACCGTGCCGACGAGAACTTGCGCATGGGGCCCTCGTACAAACCGGTGACGCTCACCACGAAGCTGACTTTCGCCAGCCCCGAGGGCAACGGCATGCAGCGCGCGGTCGAGCGCTGCATCGGCATGGGCAAGTGCCGTTCACTCGACGGCGGCACGATGTGCCCGAGCTTTCGAGCCACACGCGAAGAGCGCTTCTCGACGCGTGGCCGCGCGCATCTCTTCTGGGAGATGTTGCAGGGCGAGGTCATCAAGGACGGCTGGAATAGCAAGGAAGTGAAGCAGGCGCTCGACGCGTGCCTCGCCTGCAAGGGCTGCAAGTCCGATTGCCCGACGCACACCGACATGGCCTCGTACAAGGCGGAGTTTTTATCGCACTACTATGAAAATCGTCGCCGGCCACGGCAGGCGATGTTCATGGGGCGCATCGGGCAATGGGCGCCCTGGGCAAGCCGTTTCCCGCGGCTTGCGAACTTCGCGATGGCTTCGCCGTTTCTGGCCCGCATCGGCAAATGGGTCGCGGGCGTGGCCGTGGAGCGCGAGCTGCCGGTTTTCGCGCCGAAGTCGTTCAGGGCGTCGAGCGGTAAAAAACATGCCGCGTCCGGTGCCGTGCGCAACGCAGCGCGCCAAAAGGCGATCCTCTGGGTCGACACCTTCAACGATCATTTCTCGCCGCGGGTGGCAGCGGCAGCGATGGAGGTGCTCGAGCGCATCGGTTATGACGTGGTGCTGCCGCGCAAGCGGCTCTGCTGTGGACGCCCGCTCTACGATTACGGCTTGCTCGACGAGGCGCGAGCGCTGCTAACCGGCATTGTGGACGAACTGGCCGACGAAATCCGCAGCGGCGTGCCTGTGGTTGGGCTCGAGCCGGGTTGTCTCTCGGTGTTCAAGGACGAGTTGCTCAAGCAGCTTCCGAACGACGATATTGCGCGGCGGCTCTCGCAGCAAAGTTTTCTCTTTTCGGATTTTGTCGCGCAAGCGCAATTCGAATGGCCGGCGCTCGACGCGGATGTCATGGTGCACGGGCATTGCCATCAAAGGTCGCTGTTCGGCATGAAGGGCGAGACCGCCTTGCTGAACAAGCTGGGCGTGCGCTGGACGCTGCTCGACACCGGCTGTTGCGGCATGGCCGGTTCATTCGGCTTCAACGCCGAGCACTACGAACTGTCGATGAAGATCGGAGAGGACAAGCTTCTGCCGCTCGTGCGGCAAGCGCCGCGCGAGACGCTGGTCGTCACCAATGGCTTCAGTTGCCGCGAGCAGATCGCGCAGGGTGCCGGACGCCATACGCTGCATATCGCGGAGCTTGCGCTGCGCTCGCTTGCACGAGGGCAAGCCGCGCAGCCCGAACGTGTGCCCGAGTGCGCGGAGGCAACCGCCTGAAACGGATCAAGCGATCGTCGATCGTCCTGAGATATTCGGCACCGTCATCATTTTTTGAATCAGCATGATTAAAAGGTCATAGCATGAAAGCATCGAGCGTTCTCAAGGAACTCGGCATTGCCCACCTCGCGCAAGCGGGCGATCTCGCCGTTCATTCGCCGATCGACGGCGCACTGATTGGCCGTGTCCCGAGCGCGCCGGTCGTCAACGTGGACGCCTTGCTCGACAAGGCGCAGGCCGCGTTCAAGGTCTGGCGCAACGTACCGGCGCCGCGCCGCGGCGAGCTCGTGCGCATCCTCGGCAACAAGTTGCGCGAGAAGAAGCAGGCGCTCGGCAGCATCATCACGCTCGAAACCGGGAAGATCCTTCAGGAAGGCCTCGGCGAAGTCCAGGAAATGATCGACATCTGCGATTTCGCCGTGGGCCTCTCGCGCCAGCTTTATGGTTTGACCATTGCGTCGGAGCGGCCCGGCCATCGCATGGCGGAAACGTGGCACCCGATGGGCGTCTGCACGGTCATTTCCGCATTCAATTTCCCGGCGGCGGTGTGGTCGTGGAATGCGGCGCTCGCGCTCATTTGCGGCAATGCCGTGATCTGGAAGCCTTCAGAAAAGACGCCGCTCACCGCGCTCGCGGTCGACGGCATCCTCCAGCAAGCGCTCAAGGAATTCGGCGATGCGCCCGAGGGTCTGACGATCCTGATGAACGGCCGCCGCGAGGTCGGCGAAAAGCTCGTGTCCGATCCGCGCTCGAACATTGTCAGCGCAACGGGCAGCACGGCAATGGGCCGCGCCGTGGGCGTCGAAGTGGCGCGCCGCTTCGGGCGCCCGATTCTCGAGCTCGGCGGCAACAACGCCGGCATCGTTTCGAATACGGCCAATCTCGAGTTGGCGCTGCGCGGCATTCTCTTTTCGGCGGTTGGCACCGCAGGCCAGCGTTGCACGACGCTGCGCCGGCTGTTCGTGCATGAGAGCGTCTACGACAAGACGGTCGAGCACCTCAAGGCGTTTTACGGCAAAGTGACCATCGGCAATCCGCTGGAGCAGGGCACGCTGATGGGCCCGCTCATCGACGGGCAATCGTTCGGCCGCATGCAGGCCGCGCTCGCGCAAGCGAAGGCCGAAGGCGGCAAGGTGTTCGGCGGCGAGCGCCACATCGTGAGCGGCAACGAGAACGGCTATTACGTGCGGCCCGCGATCGTCGAAATGCCGTCGCAAACGCAGATCGTGCTCACGGAAACTTTCGCGCCGATCCTTTACGTGCTCAAGTACAGCGATTTCGACGCCGCCATCGAGGCGAACAACGCCGCTCATCACGGCCTCTCGTCGTGCGTGTTCACGACGGACATGCGCGAAAGCGAGCGTTTCCTCTCGGCGAGCGGCAGCGACTGCGGGATTGCGAACGTGAATATCGGCCCGAGCGGCGCCGAGATCGGCGGCGCCTTCGGCGGCGAAAAAGAAACGGGTGGCGGACGCGAATCGGGCTCCGATGCGTGGAAGAGCTATATGCGCCGCGCGACCAACACTGTGAACTACTCGTCGGCGTTGCCGCTCGCGCAGGGCATCGATTTCAACATCGACTGAAAGCGCTTTTGGCTGCACATCGCGCTGTCCGGATGATTTCGCCAGACGGCGCGATGGCCACCGTTCCCGTCCATTCTCCGCTTTTCCACCTCTTCCGAACGACGCCATGTACGAGTTCACTTCCCCGTTTCAGCAGCCCTCGGGCTCTCCGATTCGCGAGCTCTTCAAGTATCTCGGCGAGCCTGGCATGATTTCGTTCGCGGGCGGCTACCCGGCCAGCGATCTGTTCGATGTGGAGGGCCTGCGGCTCGCGGCGGAGCGCGCTTACGCGTCGCCTCTGCAGTGCCTGCAATATGGGCCGACCGATGGTCTCGCGACATTGAAGCGTGAAATTATCGACTTGATGGGCCGGCGCGGGGCAGTGTGCGAAGCCGACGAAGTGGTGGCGACCACGGGTTCGCAACAGGGCCTCGATCTGCTGCTTCGCGTGCTGGTCGAGCCCGGCGATGCCGTGCTCACCGAAGAGCCGGCGTACCCCGCTACGCTGCAGGCGTTCAGATTGCAGCGCGCGAAGATCGTGGCGGTTCCGACCGATGCGCACGGGATTCGGGTCGACGCGCTTGCCGCGCTGCTGGAGTCGGGCGCGTGTGGCAAGCCGAAGCTGTTGTACACCGTGCCGACCTTCGCCAATCCCACCGGCGCGACCTTGGCCGCCGAGCGCCGCCGCGTCTTGCTTGCACTGGCGGTCAAGTACCGTTTCGTGGTGGTCGAAGACGACCCTTATGGCGATCTGCGCTTCGCGGGCGAGCCGCTGCGTTCGCTGCTTGCCGAGGCGGAACGGGTCGACGGCGCGCGCAACTGGGTTGTGCATTTCGCGAGCCTTTCGAAGATCGTCGCGCCTGGCTTGCGCGTGGGCTGGATGCTCGGTCCGCGCGAAATCGCGAGGCGTTGCGCGATCGCCAAGCAGACGGTCGATCTGTGCAGCTCGCCGTGGACGCAGGCGGTCGCGGCCGAATATCTCGCGGCCGGCGCGCTCGAGCGGCACCTGCCGAAAATCACGGCGGCGTATGGCGTGAAATGCAGCGCGCTATGCTCGGCGTTGCGAGAGCAACTGGGGACGGCCATCGAGTTTCAGCAGCCGGAAGGCGGCATGTTCGTATGGGCGCGTGTGCCGGGCGTCGACGCATCGGATTTGCTGTCGCGCGCGATCGAGCAGAAAGTCATTTTCGTGCCCGGAAAAGCCTTTTTCGCCGATGCCGCGGACGGCGCCGCGTTGCGGCTTTCGTTTGCCGCGCCCGATGTGGAGGCGATCAGGGAAGGCGCGTGTCGAATGAAGCGTGCCTATGATGCTGTGCGCGAGGCGCGCCCGGCGGCGGTGCGCGCAAGCTGAACCGCGCCTGAACCTGTTGTATTTCCCGGCGGGCGTCGTGCAGACGGCTCCCGCACTCTGCCGCGACGCAGCGCGTCGGCGGCCGCTGCCGCGCAATTCGTCGACGCGCTCGAACTGTTCAGCAGCGGCGCTTCGTGGGGCGGCTTCGAGAGCCTGGCGACGGTCGTCGGCGTCGCCGGCACGCGCACCTGCGCAACGAGTGAGCGCGCGAGCCGCAATGCCTTTCTCCATCGCCCCAACCGCGGCACGGGAAATTTTGCGGTAGCATCGGAGCACTTCCAGCCAGGGCGTGACGAACGGATGTCCATGAAGGTGCTCATTGTCGAAGACGATTCCGCGATCGCCGCGAACCTCTACGACTATCTCGAGGGAAACGGCTATGAGGTCGACGTGGCGTCCAACGGCAACGCGGGGCTGCGGATGGCGCTCGCCGCTTCATGGGACGCCATCCTGCTCGATCTGTCGCTGCCGGGCATGGATGGGCTCACGCTCTGTCGCCGGCTGCGGGAAGAGGCGGGCCGCGACACGCCGGTGCTGATGCTGACCGCAAGGGACGCGCTCGACGACAAGCTGGAAGGTTTCGTGCACGGCGCCGACGATTATCTCGTCAAGCCGTTCTCATTGAAGGAAGTGGGCGCGCGTCTCGGCGCCCTGATCAAGCGCTATCGGGGCCGGGTCGCCTCCATGGATCTTCGCTTCGCGGACGTTCGGCTCGACCTGTCGACGACGACCGTCGAGCGCGCGGGCCGCCCGGTCAAGCTGCCTCCCAAATGCCTTCAGTTGCTGCGCATCCTGATGCAGTCGCCCCACCGCACGTTCAGCCGCGCAGAGCTCGAATCCGAAGTCTGGGGCGATGCGCTGCCCGACAGCGACACGCTGCGGACCCACGTCTATACCCTGCGCCGCGCGCTCAGCGGCCCCGGCGAGGCCGACCTCGTGGAGACGGTGCATGGCGTCGGCTACCGGCTCGCATCGAGCGGTCATGATGCGAAATAGCCTGCGTTTCAAGGTCGCGCTATTCTTCTCGATGCTGACCATCGCGCTGCTGCTGGCCCAGGCGCTGGGCGTAAGAACGCTGGCCGAGGCACAGGAAGAGAAACTGATCACGGCGCTCATCAGCGACGACATGGCGAGCGTGCTCAAGGGCTACCAGGCCAATCCGGCTTTGCTGCCACCATTCGATATCCGAATGAATGGCTATGTATCGCATGCGGACCACGGGGACATCGGCCTGCCGGCGACAGCGAGGGATCTGCCCGCCGGCACGCACGAGATCATCATCGGCGGACGGGAGATTCATGTCGCGATCGTGCCGTTGGGCACGGCGCGCCTTTATCGGATTTACAACTTCAGCATCTACGAGAAGCACTTTAAAGAAGTTATCAACGCGCTGATGGCCGGCACCGGCGTCTTTGCACTCCTTACGATCTGGCTTTCGTTCGGGCTCTCGGGCCTGCTGGTGCGGCAGGTGGCAGGTCTCGCACGGCAGGTGAAGCGGGCGCGGCTCGCGCAAGCGGCGCCGATCCAGCCCGGCAAGTACGACGAGACGGAGCTCGTCGGCCTCGTGGAGGCTTTCAACGACTACCACGGGCGCATGGCCGACATGATCGAACGCGAGAAGGCGTTCACGGGCAACGTCAGCCACGAGCTGCGCACGCCGCTCACCACGATCAAGACGAGCTGCGAACTGCTCGAGCAGGATGCCACCATCAGCGGCAAGTCGCGCGCGCGGCTCCATCAGATCGAGCGCGCGGCGGACACCATGCGCGAACTCGTCAACGCGCTGCTGATGCTCGCCAGAGAGGACTCGGCGCGAGACGTGCAGCCGCTGGCGCTTGCGAACACGATTGAAACCGCGCTGACGCCGTTCGCGGACCGGCTCGCGCAAAAGGGACTCGATATCGTCATCGAGGTGGAGCGCGCGCTTTGCGTGTCGGCGAACCGGTCGGCGCTTGCGATCGTACTGTCCAACCTCATCGACAACGCCGTGCGGCACACCGATCGCGGACGTCTGCAGTTTCGCTATGCGGGCGGCTGGCTGCAAATCGAAGACACCGGGCCGGGGATTCCAGCGCATGCCCTCCCGCATGTGTTCGACCGGCTCTATCAGGTGGCGTCGCCTGAAGCCCCGACGGCTGGCGTCGGGATCGGCCTGTCCATCGTCAAGAAAATCTGCGACCGCTATGGATGGGCGATCGAGATCGGCAGCGAGCCCGGCAAGGGCACCTGCGTGTCGCTGCGCCTGCCGACCGCGAACCGGTCGTGAGGCGCACATGAGCCGTCCATGAGCCGTCCGCGCGGGCGCCGGACCTCGTCTTGACGAAAACTTCACAACACGTGGCGTAGCATCCGCCCCGGAAGCTGCCCTGGTGGGCGGCGGAACGTCCGATGAGATGCCAGCATGCGCCGCGCGTTATCGATTGCCTTTATCGCCTTCACCGGGCTGGCCGGTTGCACGACCTATCATCCCCAGCCGATCGCCCCGGAACAGCTTGCCCAACAGTTCGAGCAGCGCTCGCTGGCGAGCGAGGACCTGCATGCCTACGTCGCGCGCGAGACCGGCCGCGACGTCGCGCCATGGCCGCCCGCGCGCTGGAATCGCGAGCTGCTCACGCTGGCGGCCTTCTACTACAGCCCCGCGCTCGACGTCGCGCGCGCGCAATGGGCTACGGCCAAAGCGGGCATCGATGTCGCCAACGCGATCCCCAATCCGGTCCTGCAGTTGCCGTTTCAGTACAACACGCCCAACCCGGGGCCCGGCGCGCCCTTCACGTGGGGCCCCGCGCTCGATATCCCGATCGAGACCGCGCACAAGCGCGGCTATCGCGTCGATCAGGCGATCCACCTCTCGGAGGCCGCGCGGCTGAACATCGTCAACGCGGCGTGGGGCGTTCGCGCTCAGGTCCGCGACGCCATGCTCGGCCTCTACGCCGCCCGCGAACGCATGGCCTTCCTGTCCGCCAAGGCTGACGCCGAGCGGCAGATCACCGTGATGAGCCGCCACCGGCTCGCCGTCGGCCAGTTCTCGCAGCCTGACGTCGATGCGGCCGTCCTTGCCGACACCCAGGCTCAAAGCGATCTGGCCGCCGCGCGCAGTGCCGAACAGGACGCGCGCGCGCAACTGGCTGCCGCCATCGGCGTGCCGGTTGCCGCACTCGACGGCGTGACGCTCGAGCTCTCCGCCTTCGGCACGGTTCCGCCTGCGCCGCCCGCTGCCGATGCGCAGCGCACGGCCATCTTCCATCGCGCCGATCTGCTTGCCTCGCTCGCCGATTACTCCGCGGCCGAATCGGCGCTTCAGCTCGAGGTCGCGAAGCAGTATCCGGACATCCATCTCGGATCCGGCTACACGTACGACACGGGCACCAACAAGATCGGCTTCGGACTCGCCGGCATCACATTGCCGATCTTCGATCAGAACCAGGGCGGCATCAAGCAAGCCGAGGCCAGGCGCAAGGAAGCGGCGGTGCGTACCGGCGCGCTGCAGGACAAGATTCTCGGCGATCTGGCGCACGCGCTCGCGCGTTACCAGTCGAGCCTCGAAGCGCTGCAGGTGTCCGACGCCCATCTCGCGAGCGCCCGCCGGCAACTCGACAGCCAGGCGGCGGCTTTCGCCAGCGGCACTGCGGACCGCCTGACCTTCACGCAGGCGAAAGCCGACTATCAGACCAGCGCGACCGCGCGGCTGGACGCCGAGGTCGCGGTCCAGCAGGCCGCCGGCACACTCGAAGACGCGATGCAGCAACCCCTCGGTCACAAGCCGGCGAGCCATACCCTCAGTGAAGAGACAACGCGATGAAACTCCGACTGATTCTTCTCTCCGTCATTTCGCTGGCCCTCGCCGGCGCCGCGGGCTGGTACATCATCAACCAGGCGTTCGACGACTCCGGCGCAACGACAGCCACGGCAGCGCCGCCGGCGCCGCCGCCCGCCGTGCAGACGGTCAACGGCGAAACGGTCGTGGTCGTGAGCGCCGAGGCGCAGCGCGCCAGTCACATCGAGGTTGCGCCGCTTGCCGCCGTCACGAGCCAGTCCGGCATCAGCGCCGACGCCACGGTCATCGATCTGCAGCCGCTCTTCGATCTGCGCAACCGGCTCGCCAGCGCGCGCGCGGACGTCGACACATTCACCGCGCAGGTCGACAGCTCACGCACGCAGTACGAGGGCAGCCGCACGCTGTACGCCGACGACCGCAATGTTTCGCTGAAGAGTCTGCAGGCTGCACAGTCGGCGATGCGGGGCGACGAAGCGAAACTGCAATCCGCCCAGGTCACGCTAAACGGGCTTGACGGCGCCATGCGGCAGCAGTTCGGCGACGCGCTCGCGAATGCCGCGACTGCACCCGCCTCGAATCTGATCCGGCGTTTGCAGTCGGGTCAGTCGGTCGTGCTGCGCGTCACGTTGCCCGCAAGCTTCGGCATGGCGCCGCCCGAGCGCATCGCCGTCGATACGCCCGACGGCCGCGCAGTGCCGGCGCAAAGACTTTCCGCGTCGCCCCTCGCCGATCCCGCCGTGCAGGGCAGCCCCTGGCTTTACATCGCCAATGCCGCGCTGCCTGCCAATCTGCGCACGAGCGCGCGTGTGCCGACCTCGAGCCAGGCCGTGTCCGGGCTGCTGATCCCGGAGCAGGCCGTGGTGTGGTACGGCGGCCAGACATGGGCATGGGTGCGCACGGCACCGGAGCGCTTTACGCGGCGCTATGTGCCGGCCGGCAGCGAGGGCGAGCACGGCTTCCTGGTGAGCTCGGGCTTTCACGCCGGCGACCAGATCGTGACGCAGGGTGCGCAACTGCTGCTTTCCGAAGAGCTCAAGCCTCAAGGCATCGCCACCGCCTGCAAGGATCCGCCCGAGTGCGATGACTGACCCGTGCATGACCTGCCCAGAACAACGCGCACCCACGTCCCATGCTTAACGCGATCATCCGTTTTTCGCTGCGCTTTCGCGGCGTCATCTTTGCGCTGGCCGTCATGGCCGCCGGCTACGGGCTCTTTACGCTGACGCGCGCAAAGCTCGACGTCTTTCCCGAATTTGCGCCGCCGATGAGCATCGTGCAGACGGCGGCGCCGGGCATGACCAGCGAGCAGGTGGAGACCCTCGTCACCCAGCCGGTCGAGAATGCCCTCGGCGGCATGACCGGCCTGCAGTCGATTCGCTCGCGGTCCATGCAGGGCCTCTCCTCGGTCACGCTCGTTTTCGACGACCATGCCAACGTGATGCAGGTCCGGCAACTCGTCACCGAGCGCATCAGCGCTCTCGCGGGCGCGCTGCCGGCGGGCGTCGCGGCGCCCCAGCTCCTGCCGCTCACCACGACGACGAGCGTCGTGCGCACCATCGGGCTCACGTCGAAGACGCGCTCGCTCGCGGACCTCTACGACATCGCCCAGTGGACCGTCAAACCGCAGTTGCTCGGCACCCCCGGTGTGGCCGACGTGATCGTGTTCGGCGGCGAGACGCGCCAGATGCAGATCCAGGTCGACCCCGCGAAGCTGATGCGCCACGGCCTGTCGATCCAGGAGGTGATTGCGGCGGCACGCCAGGCCACAGGCGTGCGCGGCGCCGGGTTCATCGAGAACCGCAACCAGCGCATCGCCATCAACGCCGATGGGCAGATCGCGACACCGCAAAAACTCGCCGGTGTCGTGCTGCGTTCCAGCAATGGCGCGGCGATTCGCCTGGGCGATGTCGCCAACCTGACATGGGGCGATGCACCCGCCGTTGGCGCCGCATCGATCATGGGCAAGCCCGGCGTGATGGTCGTGATGGAAAGCCAGTACGGCACCAACACGATGGCCGTGACGCGCGATATCGAAAAGACGCTCGCCGGGCTCGAGCCCGCGCTCGCCCGGCAAGGCGTGGACGTGAATGCCAACGTTTTCCGGCCCGCCAACTTCATCGAGGCCGCCGTCGGCCATCTGCGCACGGCGCTTATCGTCGGCGCCGTGCTGGTTATCGCGGTGCTGTTCCTGTTCCTGCTCAATGTGCGTACCGCGGTGATCTCCGCAGTCGCGATTCCGCTGTCGCTGCTGGTCGCGATTATCGTGCTCACTGCGTTCGGGGTCAGCCTGAACACGATGACCCTCGGCGGGCTCGCGATCGCGCTGGGCGAGGTGGTCGACGATGCCATCATCGACGTCGAGAACATCTACCGGCGGCTGCGCGAGAACCGCACCCTGGCCCAGCCGCTTCCGGCGCTTCGCGTCGTGCTGCGCGCATCGCTCGAAGTGCGCAGCGCCGTGGTGTTCGCCACCTTCATCGTGATGCTGATCTTCCTGCCCGTGCTCACGCTCACGGGTATCGGCGGACGGCTCTTCGCCCCGCTCGGCGTAGCCTACATTCTCGCCGTGCTCGCGTCGCTGGGCGTCGCCCTGACGCTCACGCCGGCGATGGCGCTCGCGCTGCTGGCGAAGGGGCCCTTGCCCGAGCGGGAGCCCCGCCTGATCGGGCGCCTCAAGACGCGTTACGTCGCGCTGCTGACGACGGTCGAGCAGCACGTGAAAGTGGTCATGGCGATCGTCGCGGTGATGTGCGCCGCGGCGCTCGCGTCGCTGCCGTTCATGAGCGGGAGTTTCATTCCGCAACTGCGCGAAGGCCATTACACCGTTCACATGGGGCTCGCACCGGGCACGTCGCTTGCCGAATCCCTACGCATCGGCACGCAGGTCTCGAACGCGCTGATGCAGGTGCCGGGCGTGCGTCTGGTGGCGCAGCGCGCCGGCCGCGCCAACGGTGTGGTCGATCCGACCGGCGTGCAGCTCTCCGAGTTTGAAGTCGATCTCAAGCCGATGGGCGCATCGGGCCAGAGCTGGGCGCTCTACCGGATCCGCCAGGCGCTGGCACGCTTTCCGGGCCTTTCCACCTCGGTCAACACCTTTCTCGAGGAGCGCATCGACGAAACCATTTCGGGCACCACGGCCCCGGTGGTCGTCAAGGTGTTCGGCAACAATCTGGACGTCATCGATCGCACGGCGCAGCGGATCGCCCAGTTGATCGGCACGATCCACGGCGTCGCCAGTGTGCGGTTGGATTCGCCGCCCGGCATTCCCGAGCTGGACGTGAGGCTGAATCCCGACGCGCTGAGCCGCTGGGGCTTTCGTCCCGTCGAGGTGCTCGATGCGATCCAGGCCGCCTACGCCGGCGTGACGGTATCGCAGATCTACGAGGGCAGCCGCAGCTATGACGTCGCCGTGGTGCTCGATCCGGCCCGGCGTCGGACCGTCGGCGGTATCGGCAAGCTCATGGTGCGCAATGCCGACGGCTTTGCCGTGCCGCTGGGCTCGCTCGCGACGATCCGTCAGGTCGCGGGACGCTACCAGATCACGCACGACGGTGGCCAGCGGGTGCAGACGGTATCGGTCAATCTCGGCAACCGGCCGGTCAGCGACTTCGTGAAGGAAGCGCAGGCGCGCGTGAATCACGAGATCAAGATGCCGCCGGGCACCTATGCCGTGTTCAGCGGCGAGAGCGAAGCGCGCGCGCAATCGCAGCGCGACCTGCTGGCGTATGGGGGAATTGCGCTGGTGGGCATTGCCTTGCTGCTGTTCCTTGCGATGAAGAACCGGCGCGCCGTGCTGCTGGTCATGATCAATCTGCCCTTCGCACTCGTGGGCGGGGTATTGAGCGTGGTGCTGACCGGCGCGAACCTGTCGCTCGGCAGCATGGTGGGCTTCGTCACACTGCTCGGCATATCGCTGCGCAATTCGATCATGCTGATCAGCCACTACGAGCACCTCGTGCACGTCGACCGGCTCGCGTGGGACATGGACACGGCGGTGCGGGGCGCCTCGGAGCGGCTGTTGCCTATTCTGATGACCGCGCTGGTCACCGCGCTCGCCTTGCTGCCGCTCGCCGTGACAAGCGGTGCGCCGGGCAACGAAATCGAGGGGCCGATGGCGGTCGTCATTCTTGGCGGCCTGATTACATCGACGGCGCTGAACCTGATCGTGTTGCCGACTCTGGCGCTGCGTTACGGGCGTTTCGCGCGCGACGATCTCGCCGAAGACAGCCGCTAGCTTGCCGAAGCGCGCAATGCCGCGAAAATCCCTCTCAGCAGCTCGACCGGCGCAGGCGGGCAGCCCGGAATGTGGACATCGACGGGAATGAGATTCGAAAGCGGCCCGCTCACTGCGTAGTTGTCCTTGAAGATGCCGCCGGTGCATGCGCACTCGCCGGCGGCCACGACCAGCTTCGGACCGGGCGTGGCCTCGTAGGCGAGCCGCACCGCCTCGCGCATGTTCAGCGTGAGCGGTCCCGTCACCAGCAGCATGTCGGCGTGGCGGGGGCTCGCGACGAAACGAATGCCCAGCCCCTCGATGTTGTAGTACGGGTTGCCGAGCGCGTGAATCTCCAGTTCGCAAGCGTTGCACGAGCCCGAATCGATCTGCCGGATGCACAGGGCACGGCCGAGCACGTCGAGAATTTGCTGATGCAGCTGTTGAGACTCCGTGCGCCAGTCGTCGCCGCCCTGTGGCCGGGATTGCTCCGGTGCGTGGGTGCTGGCGATCCGCTTGAGAAGTTGCCACGTCACAGGTCGTGTCCCGCGTAACAGAGGTTGAACGATTTGTTGATGAGCGGAAAATCCGCAACGATATTGCCGATCATCGCCACTTCGATGGCGGGCCAGTTCTGCCATGACGGATCGTGGCAATGGCAGCGCGCCAGCATGCCGTCCGCGGTGGTTTCCAGCGCGACGAGCACGTCGCCGCGCCAGCCCTCGACCCAGCCCGCTCCGTACGACGGCGCGCGCCCGATGTCGGGCTGCACGGCAATGCTGCCGGGCGGCAGTTCCGCGATGATCGCGCGAATCTGCCGCAGCGATTCTTCGACCTCGCGAACGCGCACCGCCACGCGCGCGGCCACGTCGCCGCGTTCGTCGCTGGCGGGGCGAGCGCCGATTTCGCGGTATGGCGCAGGGCCGTAATCGACCCGCAGATCCACCGCGCTGCCGCTCGCCCGTGCGGCGAGGCCGCATACGCCGAGTCGAGCCGCCACGGCGGGCGTGAGGGTGCCGGTTCTCGCGAAGCGGTCCTGCAAGCCGGCGTGATCGTCATAGATGCGCTGCATCGAGCGCACCTCGTGCTCGATGCGCTCGCACTGCGTCAGGATCGCGCCGGCATGTTGCGGGTCGAGGTCGCGCGCCAGGCCGCCGGGCTCGATCGCGTCGAACAGGTAGCGGTGGCCGAACGCGCGCTCGTTCAGGCGCAGCCAGTCTTCTTTCATGCGCGAGAACTGCGCGAGTCCGAAGGCGAAGCCGGCGTCGTTGCCGAGGGCGCCCAGATCGCCGAGATGGTTGGCGACGCGCTCGCGCTCCAGCAGCAGGGCGCGCAGCCATTGCGCGCGCGCCGGAATCGTCGTGCCGAGCGCGCGCTCGAGCGCCATGCAATACGCCCACGCGAAGGCGATGCTGGTGTCCCCGGCAATTCGGGCTGCCAGGCGATGACCTGCGAGCGCCGGCGTGCGCTCGAACTGGCGTTCGATGCCGCGATGCGTGTAGCCGAAACGTTCTTCGAGCCGCAACACTTTTTCGCCGACGACGGAGAAGCGAAAGTGCCCGGGCTCGATGGTGCCCGCGTGGATCGGTCCCACGGCGATTTCGTGCACGCCGTCTCCCTCGACGCGCGTGAAGGCGTAATCCGCCTCGTGCGATTCGAAGCGCTCCGTGCCCGACGCGGCCTGGCGCAACGGGAAATAATCGGCGGGCCAGTTGCCGTGGTTCAGCCAGGGGCGCACGTCGCCGGCGCCGGATGCGCGCAGCCCGGTCAGATCGTAGACGGTGCGCTGCATGCGGATCGCGCAGGGAAAGCGCGCGGAAAGGTCCGGGTATTCGTTCACGCCCGACGATGCGTTGCCGAGCGGCAGCCGGACCCACAGCAGGCCGTCATCGGCGGCATAGGCGGCGCTGATGGCGAGCGCGCCGTCGCGCGCCTCGGCGCCCCAGATCGAAACGAGGCGCGCGCCGCCTTCGTGGGCCTCGGCGGCTACGCGGGTCCACGCCGCGGCATCGACCTGCGCGACGAGCGTCGCCGGCGCCTCATCGAAAGCGGCGAGGCGCGTGAGGCCGGGCAAGTTGAGTGCATCGATGCGCATCGATCATCCTGCAAGGACAGCTCCCGCCGCGCGGTACCATGCCGCGAGCCAGGAGGGAATGTAGACCCCGAGCATGAGCCCGATGGCCAGATGAATGAACACCGGCAGCAACGCCGGCCGGTACTCGAGGCGGCGTGCCGTGGGTTCGCCGAACGCCATGCCTTGCACGCGGCGGAAAATGACCGCGAAGGCGACGACGAGCGCCAGCATCAGCAGCGGCACGGCCCACGGCAGCGCCTTCAGCGCGGTGGTGAGAATCAGGAATTCGCTCGCGAACACGCCAAACGGCGGCATGCCGAGAATCGCGAGCGTGCCCAGCACCATGCCCCAGCCGACCACGGGGCTCGTGCGCACCAGCCCGCGAATGCCGTCGATGGACTGGGTGCCGGTCTTTTGCGCGGCATGGCCGACGCTGAAGAAAATCGCCGATTTGACGAGCGCGTGCGCCGTCATGTGCAGCAAGCCCGCGAACGTCGCCACGGGGCCGCCCAGGCCGAACGCGAAGGTCATCATGCCCATGTGCTCGATCGACGAGAACGAGAAAAGGCGCTTCGCATCCGTTTGCCTGAACAGCGAGAACGTCGCGAGCAGTACGGAGACGAGCCCGAAGCCCGCCAGCAAATGTCCGGGCAGGCCATTCTGGAGCGCGCCGTCGGCGAGCACCTTGCAGCGCAGCACCGCGTAAAGCGCCACGTTCAGCAGCAGTCCGGAGAGCACGGCGGAGATCGGCGTCGGGCCTTCGGCGTGGGCGTCGGGCAGCCAGTTGTGCATCGGCACGAGGCCGACCTTGGTGCCATAGCCGATCAGCAGAAACACGAACGCGAGCGAGACGATGGCGGGATCGAGGCTCGCCTTCGCGGCAGTGAGGCTGGTCAGCAGCAGCGCGTCGTCGCCGCCGAGCACGCGGCTCGCGGCAAGGTACAGCATGATCGTGCCGAACAGCGCCTGGGCAATGCCCACGCCGCAGAGGATGAAGTATTTCCATGCCGCATCGAAACTGGCTGCCGTGCGATAGACCGCCACCAGCAGGACGGCCGCGAGCGTGGCGGCTTCCATGGCCACCCACAGCACGCCCATGTTGTTGGTCAGCAGCGCGAGCAGCATCGCGAAGCCGAACAGCTGATACATGGCGTGATAGAGCCGCGTGCGGTTCGCGCTCATGCGCCCGCGTGCGCGCTCGACGCGCATATAAGGCCTCGAGAACAGCGCCGTCGTCCAGCTGACGAAGGCGCTCAGCGCGGCGAGAAAGACATTGAACGGGTCGACGTAGAAGGCCTTGCCGAACACGAAGCCCGCGCCGTGCGTCATGGTTCGCTGCGCGAGCAGGAGGGTGGCGGCCAGCGTGAGGAAGCTGAAGGCGATGTTCAGCTCCGGTGCCGCACGGCGCGCGCCCGCCAGAGCGAGACAGGCGCTCGCGAGAAGCGGCAGACCGAGCGCCGCTGCGAGAATCCAGGCACTACTCATTGTTGCGCTCTTCGAGGTGGTGAATGTCGAGGCTGTCGAACTGCTCGCGGATCTGGAACATGAACACGCCGAGAATCAGCATGCCCACGAGCACGTCGAGCCCGACTCCGAGCTCGACGATCATCGGCATGCCGTTGGTGGCCGCCGCCGCCGCGAAGAAGAGGCTGTTCTCCATCGACAGGAACGCGATCACCTGCGGGATCGCCTTCGCGCGCGTAATCATCATCATGAACGACAGGAGCACGCACGCGAGCGCGATGCCGAGCGTGCCGCGTGCCGCCGATGCAGCGAACTGCGTGACCGGCAGCGCCACATTGAAGGCGACGACCACGAGCACGATGCCCATCAGCAGCGTGGCGGGGATGTTGAGCAGCGACTCCACATCGCTCGTGACATTCAGGCGTCGCACGAGGCGATAGAGTATCCACGGAATCAGCCCCACCTTCAGCACGAGCGTGAGCACTGCGGAGACGTAGAGGTGCGTGTCGGCGCTGACGAAGCCGAGCACGAGGTTGGCCAGCACGAGCGCGCCGCCCTGCAGCGTGTAGAGATGGATCAGCGCAAGGATGCGCCGCTGGCTCAGCATCGCGAACGAGATGAGCAGCAGGATCGCCGCGAGGAAGTTGATGATTTGCGTGGCGAGGCCGTGCATTCAGGCCCCCAGCAGGAAATGCACGAGCATGCCGATCACGGCGAGCAGGTAGGCCGTGGCGAGGAACTCGGGTACGCGAAAGAGGCGCATTTTTGCGTTGAGCGTCTCCACCAGCGCGAGCAGCGCGCCGCCCGCGAGCAGCTTCGCGAACAGCGCGGGCACGGCCAGCAGCAGCGCGAGCGGGTTGCCCGTTTCGGCGATGCCCCACGGCACGAACAGCGCGAGGCCGATGCACGAGTAAGCGAAGAGCTTCAGGCTCGCGGCCCATTCGATCAGCGCGAGATGGCGGCCCGAGTATTCGAGGACCAGCGCTTCGTGGATCATCGTCAGTTCGAGGTGCGTGGCGGGATTGTCGACGGGCAGGCGCGCGTTTTCCGCGAGCGACACCATGGCGAACGCGATGCCCGCGAACGCGAGACTGGGATAGATGGCGAGCTCGCCGTGGCTCAGCGTGTCGACGATGCGCGTGAGACCGGTCGATTGCGTGATCAGCGAGGCGGAAAACAGCACCATCAGCAGTGCGGGCTCCGCGAGGAAGCCCACCAGCATTTCGCGCCGCGCGCCGAGCGTGCCGAAGGCGGTGCCCGTGTCCATCGCGGCGAGCGAAATCGTGACGCGCGCGAGCGCGAACAGGCCCACGAGCGCGATCGCATCGGCGGCGGGCGAAAGCGGCAGGTCGGTCGAGAGCGTGGGCACGATCGCGCAGGCGAGCGTCATGCAGCCCCAGACGACATAGGGGGCGAAGCGCGTGAGCGGGCTCGCGTGCAGCGCGATGACCGATTCCTTGTTGAAGAGCTTGTGCAGCGTGCGGTACGGCTGCCAGAGGCTCGGGCCGCGCCGGCCCTGCAGGCGGGCGCGGCAA
This sequence comes from Paraburkholderia sp., assembly GCA_035277805.1. GTDB lineage: Bacteria > Pseudomonadota > Gammaproteobacteria > Burkholderiales > Burkholderiaceae > Paraburkholderia. Next base: position 20,520 of record DATEJU010000070.1, read on the forward strand.
ATCCCGACCCAGCCCGAGAGCAGCGGCGCGGCGGCGAGCGCCACCAGAATTTCGAGCCCTTGCGAGAGCACCCCGGAGAACGTGATCATCGGCGCACCAGGATGAGCAAGGTGATCAGCGCGAGAAAGCTGCAGGTGAGGTAGACCGCGATGCGGCCCCCCTGCAGCCGCGCAGCGAGCGCGCCGATCCAGTGCAGGCTGCGCGCGAGCGGCGCGTAGATCCAGTTCCACGTGCGGTCCGATGCGATGACGCGGTAAGTCGGCTGCGCGTCGAAGGGCGTCGGCACGTGCCGCTCGATGCGGAAGAACGGCGCAAAGATTTCGCGGATCGGCTGGCCGAAGCCTTCCGCCGAGTCCTGCATGCGCGCGGTCACGAACGGGTTGCCGCACGCCCATGGCACCGCGCGGCGCAGCCGCCCGTGATAGAAGCGTCGCACGAGCACGAAGGCGAGCCCGCAGCAGCCCACGAAGAACGCGAGGAAGACGGCGGGCATGTAGCTCGCGCGCTCGACGCCGGTGGGGGCGAGCAGCAGCCAGCCGCCCGCCGATATTGCCGCGCTCAGATCGGCGCCCGCCAGTTGCCGCACGACCGGGGTGAGGGCGCGCACGATCTGCACCGGCATGAGGCCGAGCAGCACGCTGGCCGCGACGAACCAGCCGAAGCCCGCGCGCTCCCAGCGGCCGGCGTCGTGTGCGCGGGACAGCGCCGCCTCGCGCGGCTGGCCGAGAAAGACGATGCCGAAGAACTTGACCATGGTGTAGCCCGCGAGCGCCGCGACGAGCGCGATCAGCGCGGCGATGAGCGGCACGGCCATGTTGAGGAACCCGTTCGGCAGGCCGGGCGTGAAGAGAAAGCTCTGCAGCAGCAGCCATTCGGAAACGAAGCCGGAGAGCGGCGGCAGGCCCGCGCTCGCGAGTGCGCCGACGAGCGCGGCCCAGGCGGTCCAGGGCATGCGGTGAATCAGGCCGCCGAGGCGCCCGAGATTGCGCTCGCCCGTGGCGTGCAGCACGGCACCCGTGCCGACGAACAGAAGGCTCTTGAACGCCGCGTGGCTTGCGATCTGATAGAGCAGGGCCGTCATAGCCAGCGCCGCGAGGCCGTTCATGCCGAAGGCGCGAAACAGCACCGCGAGCCCGAGGCTCACGAACATCAGGCCGATATTCTCGATCGACGAATATGCGAGCAGCCGCTTCATGTCCGACTGGATCGCGCTGAACACCACGCCGAGCAGCGCCGTGAAGAGACCGAGCGCGAGCATGACCACGCCCCACCAGGCGATCTGCAGGTGCAGCAGATCGAAGACCGTGCGCAGCAGGCCGTAAAGACCGGCTTTCAGCACGAAGCCGCTCATGAGCGCCGAGACCGGCGAGGGCGCGGCGGGGTGCGCCTCGGGCAGCCAGACATGCAGCGGAAAAATGCCCGCTTTCGCGCCGAAACCGGTCAGCGCGAGCAGGAAGGCCACGGACGCCCAGAACGGCGCGAGATGCTGCGCACGCATGGCGTCGAAGGTGTAGTCGCCGGTGCCGGCCTGTAGCAGTCCGAAGCACAGCAGCAATGCCAACGCGCCGGCGTGCGAGATCAGGAAGTAGAGAAACGCCGCGCTGCGGATCTCGGCAATGCGGTGATTGCTCATGACGAGGAACGCGGCGGAGATCGTCAGCATCTCCCACGCGACGAGGAAGCTGTATGCGTCGTTGGCGAGCAGCACGAGTGCGAGGCTCGCGAGGCACACATGGTATTCGAAGCACAGCAGGCCGGGCGGCGTGCCCTCGCCCTTGCGGAAATAGCCGGACGAGAACGCGCTGATGCCGGCGCTCACGAGGCCGAGCACCGCGAGAAAGTACGCCGATAGCGCGTCGATGCGCAGGTGGAACGGCAAGCCCGGCAGGCCGAGCGGCAGCACGAGCGTTTGCGCTGGACCGCGCATGGCGTACAGGCCGAGCCCGAACAGCAGCACGCCGAGCAGCGCGCCAGCCGGAAAGAGCCCATGCGCCACCACCCGCGTGCGGCGCAGATGCGCGAGCCCCGCGCACCCGATCGCCAGCCAGAGCGCGACGACGCCGAGCGCGAGCTGGATTACGAGGCGAGGTTCCATCGAGCCGGGTCTCCGCTGGGTTCGGTTGCGTGCCGCGCACGCCGGGTGCGGGGCGCTTGCGTGGGTGCGAGTGTTGCGATCGCGGCAGGCCGTCGCGTGTTCGCCTTGCTTGAGGAGATTCGGGCGCTGTGCGTCATGCAGCTCTCGTGTTGAAGCGCATATGGTTAACAGAATATGTTAACAACATTAACATGCTATCAGAACCGGATTTGCCTTTCCAGAGGGGGCGAATACGCAAGACGATGCATCGATGCGGTCCTGGCGCCGACTCTTTCGCGTTTACATATGATTCTAAGATGATTAACATATAATTACACCTTGCCAGAGCCGGAAGCTCGTCGTGCCGGGTGGCGGCGGAGCGGGGGAAGGGTTCGATGATTGACGTGGATGTTCCATTACTGACGCACGAGCACAAGCGGTTGAGCTTGCGCGGCGCGAACGGCGAGCGCGGGCTCATTGCCGTGGGCGTCGGCCGGGCAGGCGGGCGCGGGTTCCAGCTGCTGCATCGCTTTGCGGCGCTGAGTGAGCAGCTCGATGCCGCCGGCGTGAACCTCGTGTTCGTCTATCCGGCGGAGTCCGCCCGCCACGTTCAGGATTCGCTTTCGGTACTGGCGGCGCGCTACCGGGGCAAGCCTTGCCTTCTGCTGGACGACACCAGTCTTTGCCTGGGCCACGCACTGCCGTTTCAACAGCTTCGCGTCATGCGTTTCGACCGGCACATGGCCTGCACGGAGACGGTCGCGATGACCGTGCAGGACGCCGGCTGGGACGCGCTGCTAAGCGAGTTCCTCATTGGCGTGCTGGCGGATGCCGCGTGACGGGCGTGCGGGCGTAGCGGGCGATGCAATTGGGGTGGCATGACGGCTTGCAGCCCTCTATCGAGGCCGTGCGCTCATGCGCCGACGTGTCGAACGATTGGCCGTTTCGCGTTGCGCTACGATTCGCTCAACTGTCTGGTTGACCGCTGGCTTTCGGATTCGATTATAATTTGATTAACATATCTGGACTCCCAAGACCCGTGTGATGGAAACCAAAAGCGCCCGACTGACGATTTTGATCGACCCCGCAAAGAAGGCGGCATTTGAAGAACTGTGCGCGGCACAGGATCTGACGCCTTCACAAGTCGTCCGCCAATTGATCCGCGAATACCTCGAGCAGCACGGCGTGACCTACAAAACGAAGAGCACGGTCGGCACGCGCACGCGCCGCTAGATCTCCGTGGCCCGTTTCGCATCCGGCATACGGGTCCATCCATCAACAGCCTACGTAACAACCGCCTTCGACAGGCGCGAGAATTGACCATGAACGCATTACCGCCGTGCCCCCAATGTAAGTCCGAATTCGTCTATGAAGACGGCGCCGTCTATATTTGCCCCGAATGCGGCCACGAATGGGCCGTGGGCGCCGAAGACGCTTCGGCCGAGCCCGCTGCGAAGGTCTATCGCGATTCGGCGGGCAATGTCCTGCAGGACGGCGATACCGTCACCGTCATCAAGGACCTCAAGCTCAAGGGCTCGGGTGGCGTGATCAAGATGGGCACCAAGGTGAAAAACATTCGCCTCGTCGACAGCGACCACGACATCGACTGCAAAATCGATGGTTTTGGCGCAATGAGCCTGAAGTCGGAATTCGTCAGAAAGGTTTGACCGGCGTTTCGAAGCTTCGACGCGCAACTCGGCGCCGTGGTCAACACCCTGTGGTCAACACCATTTGCAGAGGGATGAAGCGACATGAGCCACGTTGCCGGTCAACCTGATTCCCGCGTAGCCATCGCGCGTGCCGACTTCGGCCGCGTTTCGGTCCTGTTCGGCGAGAAGAACGGAAAATACCCGGACGGAAACCAGGTGCTCATTCGCGGCTCGGACACGCGCGCGGCCTTCGATACGCCGCTGGTCTCGAACCATATCGGCGCCGAGTTCGACGCGACCGAGCTGGTGGTCATGGGGCACGTGCACGAAGACCATATGGCCGGTCTGCATCGCATTCCGCACGCTGCCGTCCATGTGCACGAAGCCGATTTGCCGGCAATACGCAGCTGGGACGGCATGCTCGCTGCCTACGGCACGGGCGTGAACGACGCTGCGGCGCTGCACGGCATGCTCCAGCGTGACTTCTTCTATGCACCGCGCCCGGACGCGCAAGGCTACGTGGACGGCGCGTGCTGGGATCTCGGCCAGTCGCGCATTCGCGCATTCCACCTGCCGGGCCATACCGCCGGCCACTGTGTCCTGCTGGTCGAGCCGGAGGGCGTGGCCTTCACCGGCGACATCGATCTGACCGGCTTCGGGCCTTACTACGGCGACACCTGTTCGAGCTTGCGCGATTTCCGCCACAGCATGACGCGGCTGCCGGAGATTCCGGCGAAGGTCTGGGTCACTTCGCATCACCGCGGCGTGTACACCGACCGCGAGCACTTCTTGCGCGATCTCTGCGCGTTTGCTGCCAGGCTCGATGAACGCGAACAGCGTCTGCTGGCATGGCTGAAAGACTCGCCAAAGACGCTCGAGCAACTGGTCGAGCAACGGCTGCTGTATCCGCGTGGCTACGAAAGCCCGTGGGTGGTGCCCGCCGAGACGCGAACCATCTCGCAGCATCTGGTCGAGCTGATGGCCGAAGGCCGGGTGGAGGTGGATGATGAGGGCGTCTACCGGCTCACAATCCGCCACCGAAAGGACGTTGTGGGTTCGACCCGGGCCACCGGATAAATCAGAGAGGGCTACATGCGCCCTCCCGTGTGCGCTGGACAGCGGGGAGGGGCGCAGCCGGAACGATACGGGCATCGTATTTCAGGCAGGGAGCATGTTGAAAGAACTTAATGCACGATAATTACCGGGCTTTTTCTTGCCGGTTTTTTGAAGACACCCTGATATTATTGACGCATTTTTACGAAACGCATCGGCAGTCATGATAGCGGCAGCAGTCGCATACACAGTGCGAGTGAGCGCCTGACGGATAGTCAAGCGGGATCCACGGATTTCAGTATCCGGCTGAATAGCCCAAGGAACACGATAATGAAGATGACGCAAAAAACTCTGGCAGCAATCCTGCTGGTCTCGGCTTTCCCGGCCGCCCATGCGCAAGCGCAGCCGGGCGCGACGGTGCCTGTCACTGCCGATAACTTCAACCGCGCGGAATCCGACATGTACTTCGCGACGAGCGTGAAGGACGCGGGCGGTGTCGGCAAGTTCGCTCATCACCGTGAAGTCATGTCGATCGACAACCAGACGGTGATCCGCGCCAATCGCGATACGCTGTATTCGTCGGGCGTTTTCGATCTCGATGCCGGTCCGGTAACTGTGACGCTCCCGAATTCCCATGGCCGCTTCATGTCGATGATCGTCATCGACGAAGACCAATACGCGCTCGAGACGGTGTATGCGCCGGGCACGTACACCTTATCGAAGGACAAGGTCGGAACGCGATACGTGATGCTGGGCATCCGCACGTTCATCAACCCGGACGATCCGAAGGATCTGCAGAAGGTTCATGCGTTGCAGGACGCAGTCAAGGTTTCGCAGAAGAGCCGTGGCGTTTTCGAGGTGCCCAACTGGGACACGGAGAGCCAGAAGAAGGTGCGTGATGCCCTGCTCGTGCTGGCTTCCACGGTGCCCGACACGGTTGGCATGTTCGGACCCAGAAAGGTCGTCGATCCGGTTCGGCATCTGATCGGCTCGGCCACCGGCTGGGGAGGAAACGCGACAAAAGACGCCACCTATATCACCGTGGTCCCGCCCAGGAACGACGGCAAGACGATCTACCGGCTCAGCGTGAAGAACGTCCCGGTGGACGGATTCTGGTCCGTCAGTGTCTACAATCGCGAAGGCTATTTCCAGAAGAATGATCTCAACGCCTATTCGCTCAATAACGTCACGGCGAAGAAAGGCGCGGACGGTACGTACGATATCCAGTTCGGAGGCTGCGACGGCAAGGTGCCGAATTGCCTGCCGACCATGGAGGGCTGGAATTACTGGGTGCGTCTCTATCGCCCGCGTGCAGCCATCCTCAATGGGACGTGGAAGTTCCCCGAGGCCAAGGCTCAGCAATGAGTGAGCGGCGCTCCGTGGCGAGCGCCGCGCCGGCGGCACCTGCGTCGGCCGTTTTTGTATTGCCCGCGACTTTGGCGGGACCGGCGGCTCGCCGTCAGCCATCGGGCAATTGAGAGGCGATTGCTTCGCTCAGTTGTCGCGGCGCGGCCAGCCGCCGGAGGAGTAAACAATGTCGTTATCCTGACCAATTTCGGCCACGCGCGAGGAAACGTCTCCCAGCCCCGCCGAAAACTTCACGGGAAATCTCGTCGCCATGCACGCTCCGCCATTGAGCGGCCGATGCACCTGCCGCGCCTGCACGTGAGGATCGTCGAACAGGTCCTCGGCGAGCAGCACGGGGGAGAACGGCACGTCGGTGCCCTCGAAGGTCGATTCCCATTGCGCGAGCGTGCGCGAGGCGAAGATTTCCTTGAGCATCGCATGCACCTCGGCTTTGCGCTTCTGACGCTGTGGGCGGGACGCAAATCCGGGCGAGGCGAGTGCCGGATATTCCGCGCCAAGCCGCTCGCCCAGCGATTGCCAGAACTTGTTCTCCATGATGCCGAGCGCGAGATGCCGCCCATCGGCGGTTTCGAAGAGGTCGTTGTCGGGCATCACGCCCGGCGTGCCGACGCCGGCTTCCGAAGCGCACTTCGCGGTCCATGCGCCGCCGGCGGTCCAGGCCATGATCGCGTCGTGAATCGATACGTCGAGGTGCTGGCCTTGCCCGCTCTGGCGCGCGCTCATGATGGCGACGGCCAGCGACAGGCTCGCATAGGCCGCCGCCGCGTAGTCCGAGAGGCGAATGCGCGGCCTCGACACCTTGTCTTCCACTTGCGCCGGAATGGCCCAATAGCCGGCGCGCGCCAGATAGTTCAAGTCGTGGCCCGGCGCAGCCGCATAAGGGCCTGTCTGGCCAAATCCGGAGATCGAGCACAGCACGATGCGCGGATTTTCGGCGCGCAACGTGCTGTAGCCGAGCCCCAGCTTGTCCAGCGTGCCGGGCCGGAACCCTTCGATCACGGCGTCTGCTTCGCGCACCAGCGCGAGGAGGGCGGCGCGCCCCTCCACGCTTTTCAGGTCGACGCACACGCAGCGCTTGCCGTGATTCAGTTGGGCGAACGCATTGTGCCCGACCGACCGGATGGTATCGCCGGCGGGCTGCTCGACCTTGATGACATCGGCGCCCAACTGGCTCAGCATCAGTGCCGCTTGAGGGCCGGGAAGGAGCTGGCTCAAGTCCAGGATCCGCGCGTCCTGCAAGCAGGACCAGGCTGCAACGCTCATTTTCGTCAGTTCTCCAGAGGGTTGGCCGACGGGTTGCCGGCGGCCCGTTCAAGTCGTCTATTTGCCCGGTTCGAGGATCACGCGCGCGATGGTGTTGCGCTGGATCTCGCTCGTGCCGGTATAGATGCGGCTCATGCGCAGCTTGCGGAAGACATATTCGACCGGATGTCCGCGCGTGACGCCGACGTTGCCGTGAATCTGAACCGCCTTGTCCGCCACTTCGAAGCAGCGCTCGGAAACGAACAGCTTGCAGGCGGAAGCCTGCATGCGGATGTCCGCGCCGCGATCGGCCAGCAGCGCGGTATTCGCGATCATGCTTTCGCATGCCCACAGCGTGGCGGCCATGTCCGCCAGCATGTGCTGGATGGCCTGGAACTTCGCGATGGGGGCGCCGAACTGGCGGCGCTGCTGCGCGTACTCCAGCGAGCGTAGATAGACCTTGCGCGCCTGCCCCAGCATGCTCGGGCAATGCAGCAGACGGTTGACGTTGATGCGGCTCATGCCCAGCCGAAAGCCGTTGCCGATTCCGCCGAAGATATTGGCTTTCGGCACGCGCACGTTCGAGAACGTGATGTCGGCATCGATATGCTGGCCCGACATGGGCACATACGCCACGTCCACCTTCACGCCCGGCAGGTCGAGATCGACCAGCACGGCGGTGACCTGCTGCGGCGAGGTGGCGGGATCGGTGACGCACATGACGATGGCGAAGTCCGCGAACGGCGCGCCGCTGATGTAGTGCTTCTGGCCGTTGATGACCAGTTCGTCGCCGTCCTCGACTGCGCTCGTGGAAATGCTGTTGGCGTCCGAGCCGGAATGCGGCTCGGTCAGTGCGAAGCAGGTGGCTTTTTCGCCGCGAATCACAGGCTGGAAATAGCGTTCCATCTGGTCGGGCGTGGCGTGAGCCAGCATGTTGCCCACGCGCGGCGGTCCGCCCAGCTCGCCCAGCACATGCGGCGCGAGCGTGCACTCGGACATGCCGATCTCCAGTTTCAGCGCGCACTGGTCGACGACCGTCAGGCCCTCTCCGCCAAACTCCTTCGGCAGATAGGCGCCATAGAGCCCGAGCTCGGCCGAGCGCTTCCAGACCTTGCGCAGCACGTCGCGCGGCCAGGGATCCTCCGGGCCGAGTTCCAGCGACGCCTCAAGAGGCACGAGTTCTTCGCGGATGAAGTTGCGGATGCGTTCGCGAATGCTGCCCAGTTGCGGGCTGACAAGATGTTCCATGTGAGACTCCCTAGTTCACGCGGCGGTCCACGCCCGCCCAGTACGGCTCGCGCACGAGTTTGCGGGCGAGCTTGCCGTTGGGGTTCTTGGGCAGCTCCCGCACGAACTCGATGGATTTCGGCGTCTTGTAGTCGGCAATGAGGGTGCGGCAGTGCGCGATGATGTCTTCCGGCTGTGCCTGCGCGCCCGCCTTCAGCGCGATGACCGCCTTGACGCTTTCGCCCCAGGTCGCATCGGGCACGCCGATCACGCAGGCCTCGAATACGTCCGGGTGACGGTAAAGCACGCTCTCCACTTCGGTCGGGTAGACGTTGAAGCCGCCGGAGATGATCATGTCCTTCTTGCGGTCCACGAGGTAGAGATAGCCCTCGTCGTCCACGCGGGCCAGGTCGCCCGTGCGCAGCCACCCGTCGACGATGGCTTCGGCGGTCAGCGCCGGCTCGCCCCAGTAGCCCTTGAAGACATCGTCGCCGCGAATGATGATCTCGCCGATGGCGTCGCCGCTCACTTCGTTGCCGGCTTCGTCGACCACGCGGACCAGGGTTTCGCAGAACGGCCGCCCGCACGATGCCAGCAGCTCCGGGCGGTGGGCCATGGCGTAGGCGTGATCGGCGATATTGAGGCGCGCGACGGCCGAGGTGGACTCGCTGGCGCCATAGCCCTGGGCGAGCACCGGGCCGATACGCTCCCACGCTTCGCGAATGCGCGCGGGCGCCATGGGCGCGGAGCCGTAGCTGATCGCGCGCAGGCTGGCGAGCTTCGCGCGATCGAGCTCCGGCTCGGCGAGGACCATGTTGATCATGGTGGGCACCATCACCACGTGCGTGATCTGGTAGCGGTGGATCGCGTCCAGGAATTCCGCCGGGTCGAAGCGCTCGAACAGCACGAGCTCCGCGCCGCGAAACAGGTGCGGCTGGATCAGCATGCCGCTCGCGTGCGTGATGGGCCCGAACAGGGCGATGCGGTCGCCGGGGCGCACATCGGCGTCCGCGAGCAGGATCTTGCGGAACGAGGCGAGGCGGTTGCCGTGGCTTTGCATCGCCGCCTTGACCTTGCCCGTGGACCCCGACGAGAAGTGGAGCACGGCCAGGTCGTCCGGCGTCACGCAGACGCTCTGGGAGGTGACGCCCGCCTGCGCGACAAGTGCTTCGTAGTCCAGATAACCGTCCACGCCGCCGCCAATCGCCACGAATGCCTCGATGGACTCGAATCCCGGCATGCCCGCGTGGTAGCCAGTGAAGCCCCGGCCGGCGATGAGCACGCGCGGCGTGCAGCTTTGCACGAGGTCGACCACTTCGGTGGCGGAAAAACGCGCGTTCATCGCGGCTTTCACGAGCCCCGCCTTGTACAGCGCACATTCGATCTCGACCAGCTCGACGCAGTTGCGGGCCTGGATCGCGACGCGGTCGCCCTTGACCAGCCCGAGCGCGCGCAGGGCGGCGGCGAGCTGCGTGGAGCGGTTGTCCAGCTCGCGATAGGTCAGTGTGCGGTCGCCGAACCGCACGGCGGTTCGGTCTCCCCAGAACCGGGCGCTGCGACGCAGGAAGTAAGGAAAGCTCATGACGTCTCCTTGTTTGGCTTTCCCGCAGTCTGTATGCTGATCGGTATTCCAGCTAGATCGTCATTGGAAATTTTATATAACACAGAGGAATATCGTGGAATCACGCGATCTCGATTACCTGCTGGCCGTGGCGGAGCGGGGCAGCGTACTGCGCGCGGCCGAGCAGCTTGGCGTGACCCAGCCGGCCGTCACCAAGGCCATCGCCCGGCTGGAGCGCGAGTTCGACTTGCCGCTGTTCGAGCGCGGCCCGCGCGGGATGGTGCCCACGGCGGCGGGAGCCGCCCTGATCGCGCGCGCGAGGAAGATACGGCTGGAGCACGACGACGCCCTGCGCGAACTCGCGGAGATGCGCGCCGGAACCATCGGCCTCGTGCGGTTCGGCTTCAGCCCCACGGTGGACGCTGCGCTGGTGTTCGGCGCCTGCAACCAGTTGCTGCGCGAGCGCCCCGCCGCCAGGTTTCACCTGCGCGAGCGGCTGGGCGGCGAATTGCTCGACGCGCTCCAGGGCGGCGAGATCGACCTGGCGGTGGCGCGCATTCCCGAGGCCGGGATCGAGGACGTCGCGCAACACGTGCTCTACACGGATCAGTTGTACGTCGTGGCGGACGCGGAACATCCGCTGGCGCACAAGCGCGGGATCGGGCTGGCCGAGCTCACGCGGGAGGAGTGGATCCTGCCGCCCCAGCGCGTCGCGCTGCGGCAGCAGATCGAGACGGCCTTTCGTGCCCAGGGGCTGCCGCCGCCGGTGCTGCGCGTCGAAATCGACTCGAACCACCACGCCATGTTCGAGCTCGTGCGCGGCTCGCGCTGCCTCAGTCTTTGCGGACCCAATACGCTCAAGGAGCGGACGCATCTGCGGCCGCTGGCGATTCGCGCGGAGAGCCTGGACTTGCACCGGCGCATCGGCATTCTGCATCGCCGCCACGCGTATCTCACGCCGATCGCGTGCCGCCTGATCGACATCCTGAAGGCGCGCGGCGGCGAGCTTTCGGCGCCGCCGGACCGGGCCGGCTGAGCCGCGCCGCGATGGCTTCCTGCGCTTGCCGCGGGCGCGGACCAGGGGAATGTGCGGACCCGAATGTGTCAGATTCCATACAGAAATTGTCGATTGGCTTTCACACAATGGTTTGCCGGGGAGCGCCCCCGCGATGCACCACGAGGTTCTTCGTCGAGGCGCCCTCGCCATCATCCACACAGTCCATCAAAAAGCTGCCCCGCCGGACACCGGACGGCGGCACCGGAGACGACATGCAATCCTCGAACGTAGCTGACGGGGCGTGGCGCATCACCGCCATGCTGTTTCTGTTCATGGTGATCAACGCCATCGACAAAATCACGGTGGGCCTGCTCGCCGTACCGATCATGGAGTCCCTGCGCTTGACGCCCGCGCAGTTCGGCGTGCTCGCCAGCAGCTTCTTCTGGCTGTTCGCGGTCTCGGGCGTGTTCGGCGGATTCCTCTCGAACCGCATTTCGACGAAAGTGATCCTGCTCGGCATGTGCGCCGTATGGTCGCTGGTGCAGATTCCGATGGCGCTTTCCGCGAATCTGGCCGTGATCATTGCCGCGCGGGTCCTGCTCGGCGTGGCGGAGGGGCCGTCGTTCCCCGTCGCCGTGCATGCCTGCTACAAGTGGTTCCCGGACAGGAAGCGCGATCTGCCGGTGTCGATGCTCGCGCAGGGCGGCGCGCTGGGCCTGCTGGTGGCGGGCATCGCGATCCCGATGGTGACGGCGCGCTGGGGTTGGCGCGCGAACTTTCTCATCACGGCGGCGGCCGGGATGGCCTGGGTGATCCTATGGTCGATCTGGGGCCGCGAGGGGACGCTCGAAAATGCGCGAGCCGCCGACGCTGCGTCGCGCAAGCACGAGCGCATTGCCTACCGCAAGCTGCTGGTCGATCCCACGCTGCTGTGCTGCCTGCTGCTGCACTTCGTGACCTACTGGACGCTGGCGCTCTCGCTGACCTGGCTGCCGGCCTATCTGCAACGCGGCCTGGGCTACCCGGCGGTCGACTCCGGGCGGATGTACGCGCTCATCATCGCGGTGGCCATGCCCATCAGCATCGGCACCGCCTGGCTGGTGCGCCGCCTGCTGGCGCGCGGCGTGAGCACGCGCACCGCGCGCGGGCGGCTGGCGGGATTGACCCTCACGCTCGCGGGCATCGGGCTGATCGCGTTGTGGCGGCTCGAACTGCCTTCGGTGTGGCGCGTCGTGCTGGTGGGCGCCGCCATCGGCCTCACGCCGATCATTTATTCGCTGGTTCCGGCGATGATCGGCGAGGTCGTTCCGGTCTCGCAGCGCGGCGCAATGCTCGCCCTCGACAATTCGCTGGCCTCGCTGGCCGGCATTCTCGCGCCGCTGGTGAGCGGTGTGCTCATCAAGAATGTCGGGCAGGCCTCGGGATACGAAGCGGCCTTCGCGCTGGGCGGCGCGCTGCTGATCGCTGGCGGCGTGATTGCCGCGTGCGTGGTGGATCCCACCCGGTCCGCGGCGACGCTGCGCGGTCATCGTTCGCAGGCGCTGCCGGCACCGGCCGAGATGCCGGTTGCCGACGGCAATTGAATCGTCAGCTCTCCTCCACGATGGCCCGCAGGCGATCGGCGTCGGTGACGATGAAGTGAGAGTAGGTCTTGCGGATCGCGCCTTCGCTTTCCAGTTGCTTGAGCTCGCGGTTGATCATGGGCCGCGAGCATCCCACCATGAACGCGAGCTCTTCCTGCGAGAGCTTTAGCGTGATCGCCGTGCCGCCGGGCCTGGGCACGCCGTAGGGCGAGGCGAGCTGCAGCAGCAGGGACGCGCAGCGCTGGCGCAGCGTCAGCATGGCGCTATCGGCGAGGCGCGCATACGCCATGCGCGAACGCAGGCAGAGCACGCGCATCAGGCGATGCGTGAGCGCCGGCTCCGCCGCCACGAGCTGCTCGAACAAATGCTTGCCGATGAGGAGCACCGCCGTGTCGGTGTGAGCCAGCGCGTCATGAATGGCGCCCTGTTCGTCGATGAACGGCACGAGGTTCATCAATTCGCCCGCGTGCAGATGGCCGAGGATATGGCACTTGCCCGCGCGCGTGGTGGTGCTGACTTCGAGAATGCCTTCGACGACGAGGCAAAGGCTCGTGACCGTCTCACCCCGGCTCGTGAACTTCTCTCCACGCCGCAGAACGCGAACCGGCGCCTGCTCGCAGATCGCTTCCAGCGATGCGGCGCTGCACCTTGCGAACCACCAGGTCTCGCGCAGGACCTTCATGCTGATTGCCTTGTAGCTGACGCGCTCCGCTTCTGTCATGTCTTTTACAGAAATAGCCGTGATGCATTTCTAGAATGGACGCCACTAATCGACACGGACAGGAGACAACCATGCCAGGACACGGCGGCGCCAGCGCCCCCGGCGTAATCGATGCGCTCAGGGCGGTAGAGGTCAGCCATTTTGTGACAGTGCCGGATTTTGTGCAACTTGCGCTACACGAGGCCATCGAGCGGGGTGGCAGCGGCATGTCGCTCGTGCGCGCCTGCAACGAAGACCAGGCCGTGTGCATTGCCGCCGGGCTCACCATTGCCGGCAAGCGGCCCATTATCGCGGTGCAGAACCAGGGTCTTTACGCGTGCATCAACTCCGTGCGCGCGGTGGCGTTGGACGCCTGCATTCCCAGCGTATTTCTCATCGGCCAGTTCGGGCGCGAGACGTCGAATTTCGGCCGTGCCTCGACGCAGTCGTCGCGCCGCGTCGTCAGCCTGCTCGAGCCGATGCTCGACACCCTGGGCATGCCTTTCTGGCATCTCGAGAGCGATGCCGACCTGCCCTCGGTCGAGCGGGCATTCGATGCCGCGCGCAGCCGCCGCGGCGCGGCCGCATTGATCGTAGGCCGCCCTCTGACCTGGAATCGGGAGTCACAACAATGAGAGTGAGCGAAGCCTGTCAAGCCATTAGCGAAGCCGCGGGCGAACGCGTGATCGTCTCGACGATGGGCGCGATGCTGGCGCTCGACGCGCTCGGCGTGAGCGAGCGGCGGCTCAGTTCGGTCCCGCTGATGGGCGGAGCGGCATCGCTGGGACTGGGGCTCGCGCTCGCGCGACCCGGGATTGGCGTGATCGTCGTCGACGGCGACGCCAGTCTGCTGATGCAATTCGGCGCACTCGTGAGCGTGGCGGACAACCGCCCCTCGAAGTTCCTGCACGTGGTGATCGAAAACGGCGTGCAGTTCGCCGGCGCCTGCGCCTTGCCGACGCCGGGCGCGGCGGCTGTGGACTTCGCGGCGGCCGCGCTCGCGGCCGGCTACGCGCGGGCCCGCCGTTTCGCGGACGCGGCATCGCTGAAGAACGCCTTGCCCGCGCTGCTCGACGCCGAGGGCCCGACTTTCGTCGCGCTGAAAGTGGAGCCCGAACCCTCCCGCTTCGGACCGGACGCGCCGCTGCCCGAAATTCCCGACCGGCAATTCGCGCGCATGCGCATGGAAGCCGAACGACTCGGCATCTGGTACACGAATCACTAACGGGGAAGATCGATGAGCGATACGCAGAACTACGATTACATCGTGATTGGCGCGGGTTCCTCCGGAGCCGCTCTGGCGACGAGGCTCGCGGAACGCGGCACCGGCGAGGTGCTGCTGCTCGAAGCGGGCGAGAGCCGCGAGAACGACTTCTGGGTGCGGGTGCCGATCGGCGTGGCGAAGCTGCTGATGAACGAAAAATACGCGTGGAAGTTCTTCACCGAGCCGCAGCCCCAGCTTTCCGGCCAGAAGATCTATTGGCCGCGCGGCAGGATGCCTGGCGGTTCGAGCTCCATCAACGGCATGATTTACGTGCGCGGCGAGCCCGCCGAATTCGATCATTGGGCAAGCCTCGGAAACGCCGGCTGGGATTATGCGTCGCTGCTTCCGTACTTCAAGCAACTCGAAAGCGCCGCGCTTGGCGACGATGCGCAACGGGGCAGGGCGGGGCCGATTGCGGTTTCGTCGGTGGCGGATCTGAATCCCAATCCGCTCTCCGACGCGTTTATTCAGGCATGCGAACAAGCGGGCATTCCACGCCGCGCCGATTATAACGGCGGCAATTACGAAGGCGTCAGCTATCTGCAGCTTTCGGTCGGCCGCGGCCGGCGGTGCAGCACGGCGATCGGCTATCTGCATGGCCGCCCGCGCGCCAATCTGCGGCTGGTGACCGAGGCGCATGCTTCGCGGCTGATTCTGGACGGCGGGCGCGCGGTGGGCGTCGAGTATCACCACGGTGGCCGGGTCAAGCGCGTACTGGCCGCACGTGAAGTCATTCTTTGCGCCGGCCCCATCAAGTCGCCGCAACTGCTGGAGCTTTCCGGCATTGGCGACGCGCGCAGGCTGCAGGAGCTGGGCATCCCGGTTCAGCTCGACCTCCCGGGCGTGGGCGAAAATCTGATCGACCATCTCCAGTCGCGCATCACGTTCGCGTGCACGCGACCGATCACGCTGAACGAGATCATGGCAAGCCCCCTGAAGCAACGCTGGATGGGCATGAAATACCTGCTCACGCGGCGAGGCATCATGGCTACGCCGGCCAACAGCGTGCACGCGCTGGCGCGTACGCGCCAGGACCAGGCAAGACCTTGCGTGAAGATCCAGCTGTCGCATGTTACCGGCACCGACCGGTACGCGGGCAAGGGCAACGGGCTTGATACGTTTCCAGGCTTTGGCGTGGGTTTTTTCCAGTTGCGGCCGGAGTCGCGTGGGAGCCTGCATATCCGCAGCCTGGACCATAACGACATGCCCGTCATCGAACCGCGTTACCTGAGCACCGAAGGCGATCGCACGGCCATGCTCGAAGCGCTTCGCCTTTCGCGAGACGTGGTTCGGCAGCCGGGCCTCGCGCCGCTGGTGGATCGGGAGACGAGGCCGGGGATCGAGGTTCAGGACGATGACGGGTTGCTCGACTACATCAAGAAGTCGGGGCAGACGAGCTGGCATCCGATCGGCACCTGCAAGATGGGCACTGACGCGATGGCCGTGGTCGATCCGCAGTTGCGCGTGCGCGGCATGGCCGGATTGCGGGTGGCGGATTCGTCGATCATGCCGACCATGTGCTCGTCCAATACGAATGCGGCTTCCATCATGATTGGCGAGAAGGCGGCGGATCTGGTGCTTGCTTCGCGGCCGGACGATTGAAGATGCATGGTCGTGTGGCGCCGGGCGGCTGTCACACGATCGCGAGCGCATCGGGCCGAAGCTGAAAGGCCTGAGTCCCGCGCAGTACAGGACTCAGGCCTTTGATCCGTCATGGACGTTCGGACGGGCGAGGCGTCGTCTTAGAGCTTGCGCGAAATGAGCTCGCGCATCACTTCACTGGTGCCGCCGTAGATTCGAGTCACCCGCGCATCGGCGAACGCGCGCGCCACCGGATATTCGAGCATGTAGCCGTAACCGTCGTGCAACTGCACCATCTCGTCGAGCGCCTTGCCGAGCGACTCGGTCGCGAACAGCTTGACCACGGCGGCCTCTTCGAGCGTGAGGCGGCGGCGCACGTGCTCGGCAAGATAATGATCGACCATGAGCCGCACCGCGAGCG
>DATEJU010000071.1:0-2068 GCA_035277805.1 Paraburkholderia sp.
GGCGGCGCCAGGTTGGCCGGCAGCGTGGCCGCCTCCACAGGCGCCGGCCCCGCGCCCGGCGCACCAAGCGACGAAGCCGACTTGCCGCCCGCGAAGCACTCCCAGGTAAGCGTGCCGCCCTGCACACTGCCTTGCGCGAGCGCCACGCGCGCCGTGGGCGAGTCGGCGTTATCAGGCACGGACGGCACCAGCACGATCGTGTTGGTGCCCTCGGGTGCGATGCGGGTGGTGAACGCCACGGTGATCTGGCCGGTCGTGTCGTCCACCTGCACCGAGGCGACGTTGCGCGTCGCCGGCGGCGCCGTGTAGCCCGCGCCGAACGCATTGCCGCTCGCGGCGTTCTCCGCCACCGCGAGCCGCGCAGCGGAAGCTAGCGAGAGACCCTCGCCCACCCGGCTGCGTGCGAGATAGTCCTGGTACGCAGGAATGGCATACGCGGCGATCACGCCCACGATGGCGAGCACGATCATCAACTCGATGAGCGTGAAGCCGGGCGCGGCCCAGCGCCTCGCAAGACGTACCAACGCCCGGCAGGACTGCGCGAGCGAAGCCGCGGCATGTGAGGCAAACGAATGGGTGGCAAAAGCCTGCGCGGAAAAGGGCTGCGCGACAAAGGCGCGCGAAGCGCACGGCCCGGCGACGCGCGGTGCGACCGGGCTGGAAGTGGATGGCGATACGGTCATCATCAGGGCTCCTGAAACGAGAAACGCCTGCTCACGAAAAGGTGAACAGGCGCTTCGATCGTATCGGCGGCCGCGTGTGCGCGGCAGTCGGCCGGATGGCTTAGGCGCGGCGCTGTCGGCGCATCGATTCGCGTGGCTGCTCCGCGCTCGCCCGCACAAGCGGCCCGCACGACGGTCCGATCAGGACCACCGGCAACGCTCCGCCATGGCGCTCAATGCGAGCCCTGCGCGCGCCGCTCATTGCGCCGCCTGAGCACATGGCCGAGCACGACCACGAAGAGCGCGCACGCCACGCTCATGCCATATTCGGCGACAGGCGTATCGAGCAGCGGCCAGCGGTCGCCGGCCGGATCGTTGATGATCAGCCCGCCCGCGATCCAGCCGAGCAGCGCGGCGCCCAGCGTCACCACCACGGGATAGCGGTCGAGCAGCCTGAGCACGAGCTGGCTGCCCCACACGATCAGTGGGATGCTGACCATCAGGCCGAAGATCACGAGCGCGATGCGGTGGCGCGGATCGGCGGCTTCGGCGGCGCCCGCGATGGCCACGACGTTGTCGAGGCTCATCACCGCGTCCGCGACGATGATGGTCTTGATCGCACCGATCAGCTTGTCGGCGGGCTTCACGTCGGCATGCTCGAGATGCGAAGGCGCCAGCAGCCGCACCCCGATCCACAGCAGCAGCAGGCCGCCCGTGAACTTCAGATACGGCACATTGAGCAGCACGACCGCGAAGGCGATCAGCACGACGCGCAGGGCGATCGCGCCGACAGTGCCCCAGACGATGCCACGCAGGCGCTGCTGCGCGGGCAGGTCGCGGCAGGCGAGCGCGATCACGACGGCGTTGTCGCCGCCGAGCAGGATGTCGATGACGATGATCTGAACGACAGCGCCCCAATGGAGCGACGTGAAAAACTCGAGCATGAAGGCGGGAGCGTGAGTACGGTGGCAAGGCGCGTCCGCTCGAGCACGACGCGGAGCAGACCAATAAAAAAGCGAGGCAGCCATGACTGGCTCCCTCGCTTTTGTCCGGAAACCTCGTGAAAGGATTCCGCAAGCATATCAAAAAACGCTGGCCGCCCGTGCATGATGCAATGCACGAGCAGCAGCATATTTCGGTATTACAGGATCGACTTCAGCAGACGGCCCATTTCCGACGGGTTGCGCGTCACCTTGATGCCGCAGCCGTCCATGATTTCCAGCTTCGCGTCGGCCGTATCCGCACCGCCCGAGATCAGCGCGCCAGCGTGGCCCATGCGCTTGCCCGGAGGCGCCGTGACGCCCGCGATGAAGCCAACCACCGGCTTCTTCATGTTGTCCTTGATCCAGTAAGCGGCGTTCGCTTCGTCCGGACCGCCGATCTCGCCGATCATGATCACGGCGTCC
>DATEJU010000072.1:0-2000 GCA_035277805.1 Paraburkholderia sp.
GCGATCTCGGCCTGCGAGAGACGAATGTTCACCGTCTGCAGCACGGCGCCCATCATCGGCACTGCGAAATAACACTCCAGATAGCGATGGCTATCCCAGTCCATCACCGCGACCGTGGTGCCGTGCTCTACGCCGAGCCGTTGCAAGCCGTTCGCGAGCCGCGCGATGCGCTCGTTCAGCTGGGCGTAGGTCATGCGAACCTTGCCCCGGTAGACAATAATCTCCTGATTGGGCGCATGCGCCATTGGCGTGAGCAGCAGACGCTTGATCAAGAGGGGGTAGGCATAGGCCGATGCCATTGCTTCGCCAGGCTGGTCGTACATGGATGTCTCTAGCTTTCGGTGTATTCAATTGCAAGGCGCGCCGTGTTCAACGACACAGCGCGCCGGCACTATCGATGTGTTTTCGAGCCTTAGCGCAGGTTCTCGAAGATCGCCGCAATGCCCTGGCCGCCGCCGATGCACATCGTCACCAGCGCATAGCGGCCGCCCGTGCGCTGCAGTTCGTACAGCGCCTTCACGGTGATGAGCGCACCGGTCGCGCCGATCGGGTGGCCAAGCGAGATGCCCGAGCCGTTCGGATTGACCTTGGCGGGATCGAGACCAAGCTCCTGCGTAACCGCGCAGGCCTGAGCCGCGAAGGCTTCGTTCGACTCGATCACGTCGAGGTCTTCGACGCGCAGGCCCGCGCGCTGCAAGGCGAGACGCGTGGCCGGCACCGGGCCGATGCCCATGTGCAGCGGATCGACGCCGGCGTGCCCATAGGCGACGAGTCGCGCCATCGGCTTGACGCCGCGCTGCTCAGCAGCCTCGCGCGACATCAGCAGCACGGCGGCCGCCGCGTCGTTGATGCCCGAGGCGTTGCCGGCCGTCACCGTGCCGTTCTCTTTCGCGAAGACGGGCTTGAGCTTCGAGAAGTCTTCGATCGTTGCGTCGGTGCGCAGATGCTCGTCGGTATCGAAAACGACCTCGCGCCCTTTCACCTTCTGCGTGACGGGCACGATCTGGCTCGCGAAGCGGCCCTCGGCGATGGCGCGCGCCGCGCGTTGATGCGATTCGAGCGCAAGCGCGTCCTGGCGCTCGCGCGAAATATCGAACTTGCGCGCGACGTTTTCGGCGGTCACGCCCATGTGCACCGTGTTGAACGGGTCGTTGAGCGCGCCGAGCATCATGTCGACGAAGCGCGCGTCGCCCATGCGCGCGCCAAAGCGCATATCGGGCGCGATGTACGGCGCGCGGCTCATGTTCTCCGCACCCGCGCCGATCGCGACATCGGCGTCGCCGAGCAGAATGGTCTGCGCCGCCGAGACGATGGCCTGCAGGCCCGAGCCGCAGAGGCGGTTGACGTTGAAAGCGGGCGTCGAGTCGGGAATGCCGGCGTTGATGGCCGCGACACGCGAGAGATAGAGATCCTTGGGCTCGGTGGTAATCACATTGCCGAACACGACGTGGCCCACGTCCTCGGGCTTGACCTCGCTGCGCGCGAGCAACTCGCGCAGCACGAGCGCGCCAAGCTGCGTGGGCGCGAAGTCTTTCAGGCTACCGCCGAATTTGCCGATTGCGGTTCGCACACCGCCTACCACCACGACTTCTTTGCTCATTTGCATATCTCCTTCAATGGCTCGCGCGCGATTGCGCCACGGGCATTACATGTTCGGATAGTTGGGTCCACCGCCGCCTTCGGGCGTCACCCACACGATGTTCTGCGTCGGGTCCTTGATGTCACAGGTCTTGCAATGTACGCAATTCTGCGCGTTGATCTGCAAGCGGTCTTCGTTCGAATCGACTTTGACAAATTCGTAAACGCCTGCTGGACAGAAGCGCGATTCGGGACCCGCGTAGGTTTTGAGGTTGATGCCGACCGGCACGCTCGCATCCTTCAGCGTCAGATGCGCGGGCTGATTCTCTTCGTGATTCGTATTGGAAATGAACACCGAGGAGAGTCGATCGAACGTGAGCTTGCCATCGGGCTTCGGGTACTCGATCGGCTTGCACTGCGAC
>DATEJU010000073.1:0-2779 GCA_035277805.1 Paraburkholderia sp.
AGCAGCAGAGAAACGAGATTATGCAGACCCTTTCACGTTTCGTCAACACCTTTTTTAACGTCACCGTTTAAAAACTGTCGACTCACGCCCCCGCCGTTTCCCGCGGCGGCCTTCGCCTGGCCGGTACGGCACGAAGCGAAGAGGAGCGGAATTCTAGTCACACGGATGACATCTGGCAAGGGGTTTTTTGAACCACCGATCGCCTGCGGCGCAGTGCTGGACCTCCGCCCCGTACGCCCTCCTCCGGCCACTCTGTAGGGCAAACCGATGGCCTACGCGGAACAGACTAGAATATGGGGTTCTCTGCATCCCAACTCACGGATTTATGCGCTCGCGAATCGCCAAACGCCTCCCTCCCGATGCCGACAAGCTGGTCGGCCTGTCGCTCGCCCTGTTCGCCTCGGGTAGCCGCACCGAAGACCGCTTCTGGGAGACCAAGCTCGACACGCTGCTCGCGAAGGTCGTGCGCAACGGCAACCAGACTACGCTCGACGCCGCGCTCGATCACCTGCAGCAAAACCACCCGGACGCCTACGGTGCGCTCGCCGATATGGCCGAAACCCACAGCGAGTCGTTCCTCATCGAGCACGACGGCGCGCAATATGAGGCGCTGCTCGTCGCCGCCCCCGTGCTTGCGTGGACGCGCTATGTCATTCCGTCGGGGCCGCTGAAGGCAGATGCGTCGGATGCCCTGCGCACGCATCTCCAGGCGCACGTGCTCGCGAGCGGTACGCACGTCGCGATGGCACCCTATCTCTATAGCATCGACCAGTTGCCGCGCCACCACGTCGAAACCTGGCGTCTTGCGCAGCAGCTTTCGCAGGCCGCGCTGCACGGCACCGCAGCAAAAATCAGTGCGGGCGAGCTGCCCGAGACTTCGCCGATCCTCGCCGATCCCCGCTTCTTGCTAGCGGTGGTCGCGGCACCGGTTGGCACGCCGCTCTTTCGCTGGCAGGAAGAGGAGCACGGTACGCGCATCGAGCGTGGCCAGTGCCTCGAGCAATGGGCCACGCAGGGCGGCGCCAACCTCGCTGTCGTCATGCCCGGTTGCGAATTCGAATGCTTGCTGCCGGACGCCTACTATTCGGCCTGCCGCGACGCCGACGAGCGCGTGCGCCCCCACACCATCCGCACCGCAGTGCGATACCTGCTCGACACGATCGGCGCGAGCGCCCAGGACTTGCGCGCCGTTGTCGCGGGATTCGGCGAGCGGCGCATCGATGAATATCGTGTGGGCTTCACGAAGCGCGGCAGCAATGACGTCCTGTACGGCGTAGTCTGGCCACTCTACGGTCGCGAGAACGGCGATGCCGACATCGACGAAGAGCCGTCCGAAGAAAATGTCAGCAACGGCCCACTCGAAGAGATCGTCGCACTACTGAAGGAGTCGGGCATCACCGACATCCGCCGCCACGCCGGCCGTTTCGAGCCGGAATATTGCGACGACTGCGGTGTGCCGCTCTACGCAGACCCACTCGGTGAGATTGTTCACGCCGAAATGCCGGAAGATGCTGAGCCCGTTCAGCCACACTTCCACTAAGCAAAACGACATATTCCTACCCAGCCCCGCCTGTGTGCGGGGCTTTTTTTTGCCCTATGTCCTACGCCATCTGGACAGGCCGCCGCGACGCGCCCTTTTTGTCATCATGATGCTGTTGGCCCCGTTTTCAGCAGCGCGTGCAAGGCATGCACCGCGCAACATTTCGAGAGGGCCATTCACGAGAGGAGGGCTTGGCTATGCGGTTTGCGGTATTCAATCCGGACGCCGAACGGCGCGAGGGGCTCAAGGCGCTGTTACGACAAATCGACCGTCGGGCGCGCTTCAACGACGCGCCCGACTGGCGCAGCGCCGAACGCGCGATGCAGCGCTTCACACCGAACTTGCTTGTGATCGACTGGCACGACGGCATTCGTCCAGGCGAGCTGCGCAACTTTGCGAGCCGGCATCAGACGCTACCCGTCGCCGTGCTCGTGGACCGCACCGAGCCGCCCCACGCCGTGCGCGCGGTGCTTGCCGAAGGCGCACGTGGCATCATCAGGCGCACCACCGACTCGATCCTGATCGTCAAGCTGCTCGAGCTCATCCTGCTCGGCGGCGATCATCTGCCCGCCGACGTTTTCGGTCCTTCGTTCTGCCCACCGGGCTCGTGGCCGGTGCCGCAGCGTCGCAGCGGCAAGAGCGCCGCGCACATCGCCAAGGCACATCTCAAGGTGAGTCTTTCGCCGCGTCAGGAGCAAATCCTCCGCTGCGTCCACATGGGCAGCACAAACAAGATGATCGCCCGGGCTCTCGGCATCAGCGAGGGCACCGTCAAAGTCCACCTGGCGAGCATCTTCCAGCAACTCGGCGCCCCTAACCGGGCTGCTGCCGTGGCCATCTATAACGGCCTGCTGGCGAATCAGCTGCAGGTGCTGCGCACGCGCCGGGACAGCGCGCCGAAACCGACGTACGGCGAACATGGCCCGATGCCGCTGCGCACGCGCGCCGAGCGGTCTTTCCGCTATCCGTTGCGACAAGACGACACTGCCGAAGCGCTACCGATCGCCGCGGAGCCCACCGTGCCTTACGGCGGCGCGGCACCTCCCCCCCTTGTGCCTGGCGCCGAAACCGATTCGAACAGCGAAGAACAGGAAGCGCCGCCCACCTGCGCACACGTTTTGCGTTCCAACGAGTAATATGAAGCATATGGGGTTCCTGTATACGCCGCTTCCGCTGTGGGTCATCGTCGGTGCATGGATTGCAGCCGGGGGCCTGCTCGCGCTCGCGCTATGGAACAAC
>DATEJU010000074.1:0-4805 GCA_035277805.1 Paraburkholderia sp.
GCCCCAAAACACCTCGTTTCGCGCGTTCAAGAGGATGATGCCGACGTTCGGGCGAAACCCCTCACGATCCAGCATACAACCACCTTCGAATCCTTTAAAATTGCTTTGATTATAAACAGATAACGGCCCTTCCGCACCCGAGCGCCGGAACATTGGACCGATTTACCGGGCGCGCGCAAGCCGCGTTGGCCTCGAAGCTGTCCGGTGTCATCTGCGCGGCGCACGGCGCGTTGTCATAATGTCGGGTCTGTGAATTCCACCGTTGGACTCTTTCGGGCGGCCTGTCACCGGGCCGCCGCCTTTGGAAAATTTGAATGAAAGCCTCCCGTTTCTTTATCGGCACCCTGAAGGAAGCGCCGGCTGACGCCGAAATCGTCAGCCACAAGTTGATGGTTCGCGCCGGCATGATCCGCCGCGTTGCGGGCGGCATCTACAACTATCTGCCGATCGGCCTGCGCTCGATTCGCAAGGTCGAGCAGATCGTGCGCGAGGAAATGAACCGCGCCGGCGCGATCGAGCTTCTGATGCCGGCCGTTCAGCCGGCCGAGCTTTGGCAGGAGTCGGGGCGCTGGGAGCAATACGGGCCAGAACTGCTGCGCTTCAAGGACCGCAAGCAGAGCGACTTCGTCATGGGGCCGACGCACGAGGAAGTCGTTACCGACATCGCGCGTGGCCAGATCAGGAGCTATCGCCAGCTCCCAGTGAACTTCTACCAGGTGCAGACGAAGTTCCGTGACGAAATCCGTCCCCGTTTCGGCGTGATGCGCGGCCGCGAGTTCATCATGAAGGACTCGTATTCGTTCGATAAGGACCTCGACGGCCTGAAGCTCTCGTATCAGAAGATGTACGACGCCTACGTGCGCATCTTCACGCGCCTCGGTCTGCATTTCCGCGCGGTCGCGGCCGACAACGGCTCGATCGGCGGCAGCGGCTCGCACGAATTCCACGTGATCGCGGAAACCGGCGAAGACGACATCGCGTATTGCCCGACCTCGGACTTCGCGGCCAACGTGGAAGCGGCTGAAGCGCTGCCGCTCATCGCGGAGCGTGCTGCGCCCAGGCAGGCGCTCACGAAGACGCCCACGCCGGGCGCGGCCAAGTGCGAGGCGGTGGCCGAACTGCTCGGCATCCCGCTCGAAAGCACGATCAAGTCGATCATCCTCGCAACGGACAACGAGGGCGCCGAGCCCACGATCTGGCTGCTGATGCTGCGCGGCGACCACGATCTGAACGAGATCAAGGCGGGCAAGCTCGAAGGCCTCGCGGGTTTCCGCTTCGCGACCGAAGCCGAGATCGTCGAATGGTTCGGCACGCCGCCGGGCTACCTCGGGCCGCTGAACACGAAGAAGCCCGTGAAGGTGATCGCCGACCGGACGGTCGCGAACATGAGCGACTTCGTGGTGGGCACGAACGAAGTCGACTTCCACACCACGGGCGTGAACTGGGGCCGCGATCTGCCGGAGCCGGTCGTCGCTGACATCCGCAACGTGAAGAAGGGCGATCCCTCGCCAGACGGCAAGGGCGTGCTCGACATCTGCCGCGGCATTGAAGTGGGCCACGTGTTCCAGCTCGGCACCAAGTACTCCGATGCAATGGGCGCGACCTTCCTCGCCGAGAACGGCAAGCCCGCGCCGATGCAGATGGGCTGCTACGGCATCGGCATCACGCGTATTCTCGGCGCGGCGATCGAGCAGAACTTCGACGAGAAGGGCATCATCTGGCCGGAATCGATCGCACCGTTCCAGGTTGTCGTCTGCCCGATGGGCATGGACCGCAGCGAGCTCGTGCGCGAGCACGCCGAGCGCGTCTACGACGCACTGCTGAAGGCCGGCGTGGACGTGATCCTCGACGATCGCGGCGAGCGTCCGGGCGTGATGTTCGCCGACTGGGAGCTGATCGGCGTGCCGCATCGTCTCGTGATCGGCGAGCGTGGCCTGAAGGACGGCAAGATCGAGTACCAGGGCCGCCGCGATGCCGAGGCAACGCTGCTGCCGGCCGAAGAGGCCGCGCAGTCCGTGGTGCAGAAGATCCAGGCCGCACTCGCGGTCTGATGCGGCCCGGTCTGAAGCGACCCAGTGTGATGTCGACGGCCAAACCGGGCTAAAGGAGCGCCGCGAACGTGGAATATAGCTTCCTGTCCGCGACGGTCCTGCTGCTGCTCATTACCGATCCGCTCGGCAACATCCCGCTTTTCATCGGGTGCCTGCATCACGTGGCGCGAGAGCGCCGGGCGATCGTGATCCTGCGCGAAGTGGCGATTGCGTTCGTGATCCTGCTCATCTTCATGGTGGCCGGCAACGCCTTCCTGCGGATGATGGGGCTCACGGACACGTCGTTGCGCATCGGCGGCGGCATCGTGCTGTTCCTGATCGCGCTGCGCATGATCTTCCCGCATCCGGGCGGACCGTTCGGCGGTGGCGACAAGGCCGGAGAGCCGCTTATCGTGCCGCTCGCGATTCCCGCGCTCGCGGGGCCGTCGGCGCTCGCCACGGTCATGCTGCTTACTTCGCAGGCGCCGGGCAAGCTGTTCGAGTGGATCGGCGCGCTGGTCGTGACGATGGCGATCTGCGCGATCGTGCTGGTGCTCGCCGAGCGCATCCAGCAATGGCTCGGCGAGCGCGTGGTGACGGCCTTCGAGCGGCTCATGGGCCTCGTGCTCGTGGCGATTTCGGTGGAGATGATCCTCGCGGGGATCAGCTCGTTTGTGCATCACCTCTGAGCCCGTTGCCTGCCTCGGAGACAAAAAAAGCAGCCTGCGGGCTGCTTTTTTCATGGTGCTTCCAGATTGCCGATGCCGCATCGGGGGCTTCAATAGGGCATCAAGCGCCTTCGGTCAGCGCCCGGATGGTCGGCAGATTGCGCCAGTAGCCCTTTGCGTCCATGCCGCAGCCGAATACGTAGCGATCCGGCACCGAAAAGCCGCAGTAATCCGGGTGCAGCGGCTTGGCCTTCGAAAGAATCTTCTCGCACAGCACGGCCGAGAGGAAACGCTTCGCGCCCATGTCCATGATGCGGTCGCGGATCGCGGCCATGGTCTCGCCTTCGTCGAGGATGTCGTCGAGCACGAGCACGACGCGGTCCTTCACCGACTCGCGCGGCGCCACGCGCCACTGCATTTCCGCGCTGCCCTTGATGGCGTTGCGATAACGCGTGAGGTGGATGTAGTCGAACTCGAGCGGGAAGTCGAGATGTGGCAGCAGCATGCCGGTGAACACGGCTGCGCCGCCCATCACCGACAGCACGAGCGGAAAGTCCTCGCTGATGTCGGCGCGGATGGCTTCGGCCATCCGGCCGATCGACGCATTGACGTCGCCCCCCGAAACGATTTCTTCGGAGTGGCGGAAAATGTGGAGGGCTTCTTCGCGATTCATGACTGTGGTGTGGCGGTGGCTGTAGCTGTTTTCCATCAACGCATGCCGGGCATCATGCCCTTCATGCCGCGCATCATCTTCTGCAGATTGCCGCCTTTCAACTTCTTCATCATGGTGCGCATCTGGTCGTACTGGTTCAGCAGGCGGTTGACCTCCTGAACTTGCACGCCCGCGCCGGCCGCGATGCGGCGCTTGCGCGTGGCCTTGATGAGATCGGGCTTGGCGCGCTCGGCGGCCGTCATCGAATTGATGATGCCTTCCATGCGGCGCATCTGCTTTTCGGCCTGGCCCATGTCGGCGCCCGATGCGGCCTGCTGGAACTGTGCGGGCAACTTGTCCATGAGCGACGAGAGGCCGCCCATCTTCTTCATCTGCGAGAGTTGCGCGCGGAAGTCGTTGAGGTCGAAGTCGCCGCCTTTCTTGACCTTGTCGGCGAGCTTCTGCGCGGCTTGCACGTCCACGCCGCGCTGCGCTTCCTCGACCAGCGCGAGGATGTCGCCCATGCCGAGGATCCGGTTCGCCATGCGCTCCGGATAGAACACTTCGAGGCCGTCGAGCTTTTCCGCGACACCGACGAACTTGATCGGCTTGCCCGTGATGTGGCGCACGGAGAGCGCCGCGCCGCCACGCGAGTCGCCGTCGAGCTTGGTGAGCACGACGCCGGTGAGGGGCAGGGCGTCGTTGAACGCCTTGGCGGTGTTGACCGCGTCCTGGCCGAGCATGGCATCGACGACGAAGAGCGTTTCCGCCGGCTTGAGCGACGCATGCAGCGCGGTGATCTCGTTCATCATCGCCTCGTCGATACCGAGGCGGCCGGCCGTGTCGACGAGCAGTACGTCGTGATAGTGGCGCTTGGCCCAGTCGACCGCCGCATTGGCGATGTCGACGGGCTTTTGATCGGGCTGCGAGGGGAAGAAGTCCGCGCCTACCTGTTCCGTCACCGTCTTCAACTGCGCGATAGCAGCGGGGCGGTAGACGTCACAGGAAACGGTGAGCACCTTCTTCTTGTACTTCTCGCGCAGGAGCTTGGCGAGCTTGCCGGTCGTGGTGGTTTTACCGGCGCCCTGCAGGCCCGCCATCAGGATGACTGCGGGTGGCGTGACGGCGAGATCGAGCTCGGCTGCCTTGCCTTCGTAGTCGCCGCCGATCACGGCGGTGAGCTCGCGCTGCACCACGCCAACGAGCGCCTGACCCGGCGAGAGGCTGCCGATCACTTCTTCGCCGAGCGCCTTCTCCTTCACCTTGGCGATGAACTCGCGCACGACGGGCAGCGCCACGTCCGCTTCCAGCAGCGCGAGGCGCACTTCGCGCAGCATTTCCTGCGTGTTGGCCTCGGTCAGCCGGGCCTCGCCGCGCAGCGTCTTGACGACGCGCGCCATCCGTTGAGTGAGATTGTCGAGCATGGGGAGCGGTGAGCAGTGCGGCCCGGCACGC
>DATEJU010000075.1:0-22672 GCA_035277805.1 Paraburkholderia sp.
CGCACGAGCTCCCACGTGTAGGGCGCGAGATCGTAGCGATAGTTCGAGGTGACACCGTTCTGGCCGAGCGTCGCTTCGAGCCCCTCGATGCGCTCCCAGGCGAGCCGCAGCCCCGGCGCCACGATGAGCTGGCGGTAGGCCACGCTTTCGCCGTTCGTGAGGCGCACGAGATTCGCGTGCGGCTCGACGCGCCCGGCCGCCGCGCGGATCCACGTCGCGCCGCGCGGCATCACGCTCGCCATCGGGCGGCGCGTCTTCTTCACGTCGTAGGCGCCGCCGCCCACGAGCGTCCATGCGGGCTGGTAGTCGTGGTGATCGTTGGGTTCGATGATCGCGATGCTCAAGTCCGGCTGGCGGCGCAGCAGGCTCGCGCTCACGCTGATGCCCGCGAGGCCGCCGCCGATCACGACGACGTCCCAGCGCTTGCCCGTGCTGGCCGGCATGGCGCTTTTATCTGCGCGGTTTTCCCCGCCGTTCTCCCAATTACACGCGGCTGCCGCCGGGGTGCCCGCTTCGACCGGCGCCGGAATCGGCGACTCGGCGGGATGCGCTTGCGCGCTCGCCTGCGCGAACTGCCACAGGTTGGTCGCGCGGTTGCCGGTGCGGCAATACGCGAGCACGGGCGCGGGCATGTCGGCGAGCAACTGCGCGAAGCGCGCGATTTCGTCGGGGCCGATCTTGCCCGGCGTGACGGGCAGATAGGCGAATTGCAGACCGAGCTGCTTCGCGGCTTCGCGGATTTGCGCCGAAGCGGGCTGCGACGCGCCGCCTTCGCCATCGGGCCGGTTGCAGATGACCGAACGATAGCCGGCCGCGGCGATTTCGGCGAGATCGGCGGGTGTGATCTGGTCGGCGCTCGCGAAGCGCGCGTCGTGTTGCACGATTTGCATGGACTCGAAGACTCCTGACTAGTTGCCCATCTGGCGCGCCCGACCCCGAGGGATGAAACGGGTTTGAGGCGGCAAAAGCGTAGTATGGAGACGCGGCGGTGATCGAGGTCGGCTTTTGCCTGGTGCCCGGAGCCCGTTGCCTAGTTGGACCCGCAGTCCTGCGCGCACCCCGAATTGTGACCGCGGACGAAGTTTGCCCCGAAGCACGATTGCTAGAGTTCGATAACGAGGACTGCTGCTGCCGCCAACCATTCGGCAGGAGTTCCCATGGACATTCTCCATCCCCGCTGTGCGGGCCTGGACGTGCACAAGGACACGATTGTGGCTTGCGTGCGGTGCGTCTCGGCGCCTGTACACCGTGAAGTACGCAGCTTTGCCAGTACCACCAGCGGTCTGCTCGCGCTCTCGGACTGGCTGGGCGAACACAGGGTGACACATGTCGCCATGGAAGCGACAGGCGTGTACTGGAAACCGGTCTGGCACATTCTCGAAGCGCACTTCGAGCTGGTACTGGCCAACGCGCAGCACATCCGCAACGTGCCCGGACGCAAGACCGACGTCAATGACGCAATGTGGATCGCCGACCTGCTGGCACACGGACTCATCCGCGCAAGCTTTGTGCCGCCGGTGGCTACCCAGGAGCTGCGGGATCTCACCCGCACGCGCAAGCAGCTGGTGCGCGAGGTCGCCCAGCACAGCCTGCGCATCCAGAAAGTGCTCGAAGATGCCAACCTCAAGCTGGGCAGTGTGCTATCAAACGTACTCGGCACCAGCGGGCGGAACATGCTCACTGCGATCATCGCGGGCGAGGCCGACCCCGAGCGTTTGGCCGCCCTGGCCCAGGGCCGGGCCCGCAGGAAAACATCCGAACTTCGCGAGGCGCTGCGCGGACGCATTACTGCGCATCACCGGACCCTGCTCAAGCTGCATCTCGATGTGATCGACGCGCTTGAGCACACGCTCGCCGAGCTGGATGCCGAAGTGGGAAAAGCCCTGGCGCCGATCCGGCAGTGTGTGCGCCTGCTCACCACGATGCCGGGGATAAGTGACGTGACGGCCCAGGTGATCCTGGCCGAGGTCGGCGCCGACATGACGCGTTTCCCCGATGCAGCCCACCTGATCTCGTGGGCCGGCCTGTGTCCCCGCAATGACGAAAGTGCCGGTAAGCGCCGCAGCACGCGGGTACGCAAGGGCGGCACCTGGCTCAAGACCTCGCTGGTGAGCGCCGCATGGGCTGCGGTGCGCGTCCAAAGCAGTTACCTGCACGCGCAGTTCCTGCGCATCAAGGCCCGGCGTGGCCCCAAAAAAGCCATCCTGGCGGTAGCTGCCTCCATGCTCACCGCTGTCTGGCACATGCTACGTGATGGCGTTGAGTATGCTGACCTCGGCCGCGATTACTTCTCCCGACATGACACCACCAAGACCATTCAGCGTCTGCTCAAACGCCTCAATGATCTCGGCTGTCACCTCCAACCACCAGTCCCTGCATCATGAGAGTTTCTTGCTAGGCCGATACCGTCTTACCTGTAAAGCCTCAGCGCGATCTTGCCAGGTTATGTATCGAACCGGAAGTTCCACGTTGCCCGCAGTCGACCCAATGAAACACGACACCATGAAACACATCGTCGTATCGTTATTTTCCGCGGCCATTGCGGCCACGAGTGCAGTCGCAGTGGCTGGAACATCCCCGGCCAGCGACACATCGAATGAGTCGTGCGCCATCGGGTACGTCACCGGCGTGGGCGGATCGGCGCAAAGCTTTAGCGAATACCTGTCGAGCGACAACAAATATCGCTACCTGGCCGAGAATCCCATCAATTGCCAGGTTTCCCTGGAGGGGCGTGCGTCCAACTGCGTCGGCGTCGTCAGCCTGCGCAACGAGCGTGTGAGCGTATATGACGACAGCGGCGACACGACGATGTCGGTGGTCACGCGAGTGGAGCTCGATCACGGCACGTATCCGGTGATCATCGTCGTACGCAAGCAGGACGTTCGCTGCGAGGAGTGAGCGCCACGCGAGCGCGCTCGCGCCCCGCCCTGTCGCTTACACGACTTTCGCAATCGAATGCGCGAGCATCAACAAATCGTTGAACTGCGTGACCAACTCGAAACACACGAGAAACGCGAGTACCGAAGCGGGACCTGGAAAGCGCATCGTCCAGCGCAGAACCGGCGCGGCCGTGCGCTCGCGGATGGCCTCGCGCGTCAAGATCCAGGTAATGACAATGCCGATCGCCGCGCCTGCGAGCAAGTCAGTCGGATAATGAAAACCTAGATACGCGCGCGGCAGGCAGATAAAGATCGCCGTATAGATAAGCGCCAGTGCGCCCACTCCGCGCCAGACCAGAAAAATGCCCATGGCAATCGCCGCCCATAGCATGGCGTGGTCGCTCGGAAAAGAGCTAAAGCCGGTCAGTCCGCTATCGCGCACCGATTCCATTGCGAAGTGCAAATGCAGATCCGGATTGAAGATCGGTCGTACCCTGAACGGCAGAAAATGCGCCAGAAAACGGCCGACAGCGAGTGCAATCAGGCCGCTCGCCACCGTCGCAATGACCATCTCGCGCCGCCAGTCGCGACGCTCGCCAGGCTGAAACCAGATCCACCACAGTAATGGAATCAGCAAAAAGCCTTTGAAAGTATAGAGTCCCGCAATCACCCTTATCGCGTGATCGGCGATTGGCGCAAGGTGTATTTGTGTGAGGAAAGTCAGAATGACTGAGTCAAAAGCGTTCATTTATTGTGGGCCATTCCGCTGATTTATTCATATGAAAGACGGTCTGGCGCTAAAATCCAGACGCGCTATTTCGCCCCAAAGCTGCACAGGAAATACCGCATCGTAAATTCCTCCAAAATCCACAAAAGTAAGGAATCGAAAGCAAGTGTAAGCAACGCGTCTCAGTCCACACCATGCCGCAAAACCGTCTGCCCATGGTGTCTGCCGCGCCGGTCCTGCGGCTTTGTAAACTCCCGTCACACATCGTTTCGTTTTTCAACGAAGCTCGCACCGACAATACGTGCATTGGGAGAAAACCATGAAGACAATCAGACTCTGCTGCGCAATCGCGCTGGCCACGGGGCTTGCGAGCCTGACGGGCTGTGTCGTCGCCCCGCCGTATGCCTATGCGCCGGCGCCCGCCTACGGGTACGGCTACGCGCCGGGCTACTATGCGGCGCCGGCCGTCGATATTGGGGTCGGCTTTGGCGGTTACTACGGTCATGGCTGGCGACGCTAAGTGCATCTTCACAACATCAGGATATGTCCCGACTCAAGCCTGCCAAGGCCGCGCCAGGAGGGCTGGATACGCCTGCCGGCAAGGGCTGGCGCATGGGTGCGTCGCCCTGTTTGCCCCTTATCCATTGTGATAGCTGTGCACGCTTTACCGGCGCACTAGAGTGACAGCACGCATCCAACAATGAGAGCTGGACTGTTTCTCCGGGGCGCAAAGTGAAATTCATCGATCAGGAAATCGCGCACATCATGCGCGTCATGGTGCCGTCGCTGCTTTCGGAGGGCACGATTCCTTTTCTTTCGTTCGACTATTGACACACGCGCCTTTCAAATCTGCTCGATACCGCCCAGCTCACGCACGCCCAGTTTCGTACGACCGACTCGCTCATGACGCAACTCGAGTGCCTCCAGACAAGCCGCATTGCGGTCTGAATGCATCATCGACCTGGTCCGCCGCTTTCGTCGCGGCCGGACGCAACCGTTTGACCTCGCCATGTAACCCGAGCATGGATTAGCCCGCCAAGGAGCGGGCTTCTTTCTTTTCCGGCACGCCGCGCCGCGATCGTGCAGGCAATCTCTTCAGACAGATTCGCAAAAAAATGCCGCGGCAGGGGCCGCGGCCAAGAGCTTGCCACTACTAACTACACGGCGCGAGGGGACGTCGCCGCAAGGTCATTGTCGCGGCTCGCTTCCTGCCCATCAATGGCTCAGCCGCCGATCTGACAATGGTTAACATTTGCGGTTTCAAGGTCTTCAGACCCTCGATGCGCCGTAATCCGCAGCCTGTTCGCGAGACTGGTGGCCTCTTGAAATTGCCGCTTGTTCCCTGCATGTACGGCCCACTTTCATCGGAGAATTCTGATCGTGGGAAGCCGACCCTCCTTCATCGACGATCTCGCTCGCGACCTTTCGTCTGACGGCCCACACCCTCGCACCGAGGACGACGATGCCCTCCTCGACGCCTATTCGCGAACCGTCATCGGGGCGCTCGAACGTATCCAGCAATCGGTCGCCCATATTGCCGTCGAGCGTCGAACGCCTGGCAGCGCCGCCGTGCGCGGCGGCAGTGGCTCGGGTTTTCTGTTCACGCCCGACGGCTATCTGCTCACCAACAGCCACGTCGTGCACGGCGCAAGCGCGCTGCGCGTCACGCTTGCCGACGGTTCGACCTACGACGCCGATCTTGTCGGCGACGACCCGAGCACCGATCTCGCCGTGCTGCGCATCGGCGCGTCCGAGGTCCTGCCGCATGCCGCGCTCGGCGAATCGGCGAAGCTGCGCGTCGGGCAGATTGCGATTGCCGTAGGCAGTCCGCTCGGCCTCGCACAAACCGTCACCGCGGGCGTGGTTTCCGCGCTCGGCCGTTCGCTGCGCTCGAACTCGGGACGCATGATCTATGACGTGATCCAGACCGACGCCGCGCTCAACCCCGGCAATTCCGGCGGTCCGCTCGTGAATTCGGCGGGCCAGGTGATCGGCGTAAATACGGCGATCATTCCCGGCGCACAGGCCATTTGCTTCGCCACGGCCATCGACACCGCGAAATGGGTCATCACGCAGCTCTTCGCGCACGGACGCGTGCGCCGCGCACATGTCGGCATTGCCGGCACCACGGTGCCGATTGCGCGCAAGGTGCAGCGTTATTTCGAACTCCCAACGAATAGTGGCGTACGGGTGATGGAGATCGTCGAGGGAAGTCCCGCGGCGCTCGGCGGTCTGCGGGTGGACGATACGATCGTGGCGATCGATGGCGTAGCCGTCGATGGCATCGATGCGCTGCAGCGCTTACTCGACGCTTCGCGTATCGGGCGCGCGGTGGAATTCACCGCGATACGGCTCACGCAAAAGCTGAATCTGCAGATCACGCCCGTAGAACAGGCGGTTTTGATGTAAACGAAAACGCGTCGGCGGCCGCCATTCGGGTTTTTGAATGGCGGCCGCACGTCAACGGCATCAAGCCAAAATTGATTGGCATATCGAACTATCTGGCTTACCAGCCAGAAGGCTGTTCGTAGTCGTCGTCATACTGTACCGGAGGGGGCGGCACAGGTTGCGCCGGCGCGCACGCCACGTAACGGCCCGAGTATTGGTCGTAGCAACCACCGGGGGCCGGTGCGGCGGCGTAGACCGGAGCCGGTTCCGCATAGACCGGCGCGGCCACGGGTGCCGGCTCGGCATAGACGGGGGGTGGCGCCTGATAAACCACCGCTGGGCCGCTGTTCATCGCAGCGCCCACCACCGCACCGATCAGCGCGCCGCCGACCAGCGCACCCACCACGTCGCCGCCACGATCATGCGCGCTGGCCGGGCCAGCCACCATCACGCATCCTGCCGTCAGCAGTACGGCTGCAATCTTTCGCATGTCGTTCTCCTCGAGAACCGTTCGAAAACATGCGTGCGATTGTGGGCGTGAAGTCCAGATACAGGTGCTGCAAGTAGTAACGACGAATTACGCGGACGATGAATTCCGCGGATGCCGATCCAGCGTGGGGAAATCGACTGCAGGCGCAGGGAAGGCGCGCGAGCCGGTCATGCGCCGTCGCCGGAATGAGTGGGCCGGACGCTGCGCTCGGCGGGTTGCGACGTGCCGTGCGTCGAGCCCTCGGCAGACGGGGACGCATCGGCGCCGCGCTCGGGCGCAATGTCGTCGTCAAGCTTGCCGGCAACGGGACAGAGCAGCGTAAGCGCAATGGAGCACACCATCAGCGCGAACAGCGAGAGGAAATACGTCATCCAGGAGAACTCGAATTCCACGAGTGCCTCCGACGGTCAAGCGCGCCCCCCCGCGTGGCGCGCGGGCTATTTGCCTGGGAATCGGCCCAGGCTGCAATCCTGCCACTCGACTCAGTGGTGCAGGATGCTGCGCAGCGGATGACGCCAATCGATATGAGGAGCCCCCGCTTCTACGCGCTGCCGATGCTCCTCGAGGATTTCGTCCGAGAACAGGAAGACGACAATGACAAGGGGAATAACCAGAAACGCGCCCAGTATTACGTGTTCGATCACGATTACCTCCTGGTTGTCAAGCGGTTGCGATTCCATTGTAGCCGGAAAGCTACAGCTTGCGCGACGGGTGACTACCGATACTCGTGAGTCAAGGTGGGCCGCCGCACGCACCCCGTGCCGCAGCGTGCATGCCTGAGGGCAATGGTGGCGCACGAGAGAGCCGGAGGGCGCGCACCCATGCGAACGCGCCGCGCAAAGCGGCGCCGCCAAGCAGTGACGAATTGGGGCGAAGCTGGACAACCAGGGGCAAGCAGGGATAGCGAACCGGCGATAAACGCGCTTAGGCCACCGACTTCTTCCATGCGGCGGCGAAAAGCCCCGCGCCAATCAATAACGAACCGCCGGTGCGATTGACGAGACGCTGCACGCGCGGGCTGCGCACCGCCTTGCGCGCGGCCGCCGCGAGCATGGCGTAGCCGAACGCATTGAGCGTGGCGAGGGTAAGGAACGTGGCCTCGAATACGACGATTTGCGGCAGGGCTGCCGCATGCGGGTCGATGAACTGCGGCACGAACGCGACGAAGAAAATGATGCTCTTCGGATTGAGCGCGGTGACGGCGTAAGCGTGCGCGAAGATTCGGCCCGTGCGGGTCTCGGAGGTATCGGACGCGTCGGCGGTGCTCACAGGCGCGCGCCAGAGCTTGATGCCCAGATAGATCAGATACGCGGCACCGACCCACTTGAGCGTCGAGAAAAGCGCTGCAGAAGCGGCAAGGACCACGCCGAGGCCGAGCATGGAGGCCGTCATCGCCGTGAAGTCGCCGAGTGCGACGCCAGCGGTCGTCGCCAGCGCGAAGCGGCGCCCGTGGCCAAGCGCATAGGAGACGACGAGCAGGACTGTTGGCCCGGGAATGGCGACGAGAACGGCCGACGCGATCGCGAACGGCAACCAGTGGGCGAGGGTCATGGGTTTCTCCAGTGGGGAAGCCCGATTTATCCACGAAGATTGCAGCCGTGCAAGTGCAGATGAAAGGGAATCTCACACGCAGTACGTCAGGCACGGCGATGCTCTCGGCCCGCACCTGGCATCGTTTTTATTCTGCATTCGATGACTAACTGGCTCGGGATTCGACCAACCATGCCTGGACTTTATGTGCGCCGCGTCATTTGTCTGGAAAATCGTATTAAAGCGCTTCATTCGCACGCTTTTCAGCCGCATTAAATCGCCTTCGGGTTGCATCTGCCTTGTCGGGCAAGGGTGAGCGAAGGGCTCGACGGCGTCCGTGTGCTGGTCAATAGCGCAGGAGCGAACTCTGGGCGGGTTTGGGTGGGCCACGGGCCCAATGCTGCAACGCGTGACTGCTGCATTTGCACACAAATTGTTCTTGCAGTCCTCTTGCAGTCTCCTAGATTGAGAAATGTGTGTCGTGCGTGGAAGTTAAATACATAGCTAACCTGAGTATAAGCCCGCAGCTCTATACGGGATCGGAGTAAGCCGTAAAGTGCCAGCTCTGATAAGACAGGAGGCAATCATGAAAATGCTATTCGCGATGACCGCATTCACCGCCGGTCTCTTTTGCGCCGTTTCCGCTCAGGCGCAGGATCTCGTCGTGAAGCCAGAGCAAACCGTACAGTTCAAGCCCGGTTCGTACGGCTGCCTCTCCAAGGACAAGCTCGACGCCGTCTCCATGCACGAGCAAGCCGGCGAGCATCAGCAGATGCAAGAGTATTTCGCCGATTACCGCTGCCTCTCGACGCCCGCGAATCAGTCGTTCCGTGTCGTGCGCGTGGTGGGTCACGACGTCGAGTTCGTCAACGCGGCGAACGCAGACGATCAAGGCCTTTGGACCGCCGACCGCTTCATCAAGCAGTGACGCACTGCTAGAGACGAGCGCGCCGCTGGTCTCGGCGCGTTGCGCCGCGCGAGCCATGGCGCTCGTGCGACGCCTGTCGCGCTAATATTTCCAAGGCCCGCCGCCCACGCGTCGGGCCTTTGCGCGCCGCCTGTCACGAACGGCCTGCACGCCCCGCTCGGGTCTTCAATCGGCCCGTCCGCCTCGATCCAGTCATTGTGCCGTCATTTTCTCGACCGACCATCCTGATGATCCAGCGCGCCGCCGTCCGGTGAATGCGGCACAGCATGTGCTGGAAACTCGCTATCATGTGCGGCT
Organism: Paraburkholderia sp.; assembly: GCA_035277805.1. Classification (GTDB taxonomy): domain Bacteria; phylum Pseudomonadota; class Gammaproteobacteria; order Burkholderiales; family Burkholderiaceae; genus Paraburkholderia. Next base: position 9,240 of record DATEJU010000075.1, read on the forward strand.
TTTGCGCGGCGCGGGACTCGGTATGGCACTCAAATCGACCATCTACAAGACAGAACTGCAAATCGCCGACATGGACCGGCATTACTACGCCGACCATGCGCTCACGATTGCCTGCCATCCATCCGAAACCGGCGAGCGGATGATGGTGCGCATCGCCGCGTTCGGGCTTTTCGCCAGCGAGCGTCTCGAATTCTGCAAGGGCCTGTCGGACACCGACGAACCCGATCTCTGGAGCAAGGACTACACCGGCGCGGTGCAGACCTGGATCGAGGTGGGGCAGCCGGACGAGCGCCGCATCGCCAAAGCGAGCGCGCGCGCCGAGGAAGTGATCGTGATCGCCTACGGCGGCCGCACCTCGGAGATCTGGTGGCAAGGCGTGCGCGGCAAGGTCGAACGGCTGCGCAACGTGACCGTCTGGTCGCTGGGCGAGGGCGTCGCGGCATCGCTCGGCGCCCTGGCGGAACGCACGATGCGCCTGCAGTGCACCGTGCAGGACGGCGCCGCCTGGATCGGCAATACCGCGAGCGAGCCGGTAGCGGTCGAATGGACCGTCTTCAAGGCGCCGGAGAACGTTTGAATCTGCGTCGAGCGCCGCAATCAACGCGCAGGCGGCCCTTTCAGCTCGACCATATTGCCCTCGGGATCGAACAGGTATAGCGACGGCCCGATACCTTCCGCGCCGTAACGTTCGACCACGTCACCCGGGCGCGCGCCCATCTGCGTGAGCCAGGTTTTGAGCGCCTCGCCATCGAACGGCTCCACACGCAGACACAGATGATCCATGTTGCCGGCCGCGCTCGACGGCGCAGCGCCGCCATCGCGGTCGAGCGCTCCGCCGATCGCGGCGAGATCGACGAGCGAGCGGCCCGCGCGCAATTGCACGAGCCCCAATTTTTGCTCCTCGCGCTCGACGCGGCAGCCCAGCACGTCGCAGTAGAAGCGCGTCATGGCGGCGAGATCCGCCGCGCGGATGACGACGTGGTCGATTTCGCGAATCTGGATTTGCATGGCTCTTCCTGAAACGGCGCGCGTGCGCACGGTCTACACAGTGTAGGAGAGGGAAATCAGGCAGAAAATGATGAAGCGCGGGCACACTGGGCCGGGCCGGCGGTGCGACGAAATCGCGGGACGAAAAAAAGCCCGCTGCTGTGAGCGGGCTTAATCCATATCAGGAGGAGACATGGAGGAGACAAGGACCACTATACACAGCGGCCTGACGCGGCGCAACAAGTTTTTAAGGGAAAACCCGCAATCGCGCCAAATTGTCGCACTTGTAGTCGCGTTTTTATGGCAGGCGGAGGGCAGCCGGGCGGTGGCGGCGCCTAAGCGGCGCCAGATCATCTGAACAACAGCGCCTGAGCGACGGCATCTGAACGACAGCGCAAGATCCGGCAGGCCAGCAGGCGTACGAGCCGTTACAGTGGGACCATCGAATCCGACATTTCCGGGAGTCACGAAATGAACGCCATTCCGACCGCCGCTCGCGGCGAGCTCGCCGCCGACTTCGACACTGCGCTTACCTCCGGGTTTGCCACGGACGGCGAGCGCTGGGCCGCCATCTCGGCGCGCGACGCACGTGCCGACGGCCAGTTCTTCTACGGCGTGCGCACGACGGGCGTGTTCTGCCGTCCGTCCTGCGCGTCGCGTCTGCCGCGCCGCGAGAACGTCGAGTTTTTTGCCGACGCCGACGCCGCGCGTAAGGCCGGCTACCGCGACTGCAAGCGTTGCCGCCCCGGCGGCCTGCCGCGCGAGCTCGAGATCGTACGCCGCGCCTGCGCCGCCCTCGACGCCGATCCCCAGGCGCGCCTCACGCTCGCGCAGCTCAGCGAGGCCGTGCACCTGAGCCCGTTCCATCTGCAGCGCCTTTTCAAGCGCGTGCTGGGCGTCTCGCCGCGCCAATACCAGGCCGCTCGCCGCGGCGCCGTGCTGCGCGACGCGCTCGCGCAAGGCGCCGACGTCACGCGCGCGAGCGCCGATGCGGGCTTCAACTCGTCGTCGCGGCTCTACGAGAGCGTGGCGGGCGAGCTGGGCATGGCGCCGTCGGCGTTCCGCCGCAAAGGCGCGGGGCTCACGATCCGCTACGCGAACGCGGCCACGCCGCTCGGACGCGTGCTCATCGCCGCAACGGACAAAGGCATCTGCCGGATTGCGTTCGGCGACGACCCAGGCGAGCTGAGCGCGAGTCTCGCGATCGACTTTGCGAACGCGCGCTGCATCGAGGACGCGGCGGGACTCGCACCGTTCGTCGCGCAGATCGACGCCTATCTGCATGGCCGCAGCGACCGCATCGAGCTGCCGCTCGACATCGCCGCGACGGCGTTCCAGCAGCGCGTCTGGGACGCGCTCCAGCGCATTCCGTACGGCGAGACGCGCAGCTATACGCAGATCGCCGAAACGCTCGGCGCGCCGCGCGCGGTACGCGCCGTGGCGAGCGCGTGCGCGTCGAACCCGGTGGCGCTGGCGATTCCGTGTCACCGCGTCGTGCAAAAGGGCGGGGCGCTCGCGGGCTACCGTTGGGGGCTCGCGCGCAAGGCGGCGCTCATCGACGCCGAGGCGCGGGCGGGCGAAGTCCACGTAACGACCATCGGACTCGCCGACGACCCACAGACGCGTGGTTCGAAGCAGGGTTCGAAGCGCGGCCGTACCCACGCCACGCCGGAGACCACCGCTTGAGCGCCGTCCTGCCGAACGAATCGCAGCAATCGCGAAACGCCAGCCCGGAGCCGGGTGCCATCCTCGAGCTGCCGTTTCGCGCACCCTACGACTGGCCGCGCATGCTGCGCTTTCTGGCCGGGCGTGCCACGCCCGGCGTCGAAGCCGTGGAGGACGGCGCCTGGCTGCGCGCGATCGACTTCAATGGCGCGAGTGGCACGCTCGCCGTGCGCCGCCACGCGCGCAAGCGCTGCCTCGTCGTCGAGATCGACGGACCGGCGCGCGCTCATGCGGCCGCGCTCGCCGCGCCGCTCGCACGCATGTTCGACCTACAGGCGGATCCGGCCGCGATCGGTGCGAGCCTTGCGGCCGATCCGTGGCTCGCGCCGCTCGTCGCCGCGGCGCCAGGGCTGCGCGTGCCGGGCGCGTGGTCGGGCTTCGAGCTCGTGGTGCGCGCGATCGTCGGCCAGCAGGTCAGCGTGAAGGCCGCGACGACCATTGTGGGCCGCCTCGTCGAGCGCGTGGGCAAGCGCATCGACGGCCACGCGCACGCGCGCACCGCATGGCGCTTTCCCACGCCTGCCGCGCTCGCCGCTGCCGACCTCGCCGGCATCGGCATGCCGGGCAAGCGTGTGGCCGCGCTACAGGGGTTCGCGGCGGTCGTGGCGAGTGGCGAGCTCGCCATCGAGCGTGCGTCGGCGCAAAACACCGCGCCTCGCGCAGCCAGCAAGCGCCGCAATCCTCCTGGCGATCCGGGCGTCGACACGGCCGCAGAGCGCGCCACCCTCGACGCCATGCGCGCCGGACTGCTCGCACTGCCTGGCATCGGCCCCTGGACGGTCGAGTACGTGGCGATGCGCGCGTGGCGCGACGCCGATGCGTGGCCCGCCACCGACCTCGTGCTGATGCAGGCCATTGCCGCGCGCGACCCTGCGCTCGTGCGCGCGACGCAACAGCGCGCGCGCACCGAGGCGTGGCGGCCCTGGCGCGCCTATGCCGCGATGCACCTGTGGAATGAGATCGCCGATCGTGCGGGCGCGGCGCGCGGTGGCTAGCGGCCCCGCGACACCCACGCGCTAGCGGCGCTCGCGCGAGCGCTCTGGGCGCATCGCGCACACCAGGCGCGCGCCGAACCGCATGCAGGGCGACGGCGCGCACCGCCGGGTCAGCCGCAAAACCCCGCCCGAATGGGCCTCAAGCAGGTCTTTCGGCGAGATGTTAAAGTGCCCGCTACCGAAAAATCCCTTGTCGGCGGCGTGTGCAGCACGGTGCCGCCGGCCAGAGCCCGACCTGCCTTCAATGCCAGACACGACCTCTACACGCCCGAACGGCGTTCTCGCGCAGCGCCTTTCCGTGCTGAGCGCCGGGCCGCACCACGACGCACTCACGCGCGGTCTGCGCGGCATCGAAAAGGAAAGCCTGCGGGTGACGCGCGACGGCCATCTCGCCATGACGCCGCATGCGGCGGCGCTTGGCTCGGCACTCACGCATCCGTCGCTCACGACCGACTACTCGGAAGCGCTGATCGAGATCATCACGCCCGCCGAGCACGACGCGGCTATCACGCTCGAGAAGCTCGACGAGCTCCATCGCTACGTGTACGGCGTGCTCGCGCGCGATGGCGAGATGCTGTGGAACGAGTCGATGCCGGGCCTCTTGCCCGACACCGACGACGGCATTCCCATCGCCCGTTACGGCAGCTCGAACATCGGCCGCCTCAAGTACGTCTACCGGATGGGACTCGCGCTGCGCTACGGCCGCACCATGCAGTGCATCGCGGGCATCCATTACAACTATTCGCTTAACGAAGAAGTGTGGCGCGTGCTGCACGCGCACGAGCAGTCCACGGCCACGCAGACCGACTATCAGTCGGAGCGCTACCTCGCGCTGATCCGCAACTTCCGCCGCACGAACTGGCTGCTGATGTATCTGTTCGGCGCCTCGCCGGCGCTCGACGGACACTTTTTGCGTGGCCGCGCGCATGCGCTCGACACCTTCGACGCGAACACGCTCTACTTGCCGTATGCGACGAGCCTGCGCATGAGCGACCTCGGCTACTCGAACACCACGGGCCAGTCCGCGCTGCGCGCCGACTACGACACGCTGCCGGGCTACCTCGACGCGCTCGCGCAGGCGGTAAGCCAGCCGTATCCGCCGTATGAGGCGATCGGCACGCACCGCAACGGCGAATGGGTGCAGATCAACACCAACGTGCTGCAGATCGAAAACGAGTTCTATTCGACGATCCGCCCCAAGCGCGTCACGTATCCGGGCGAGCGGCCGCTGCATGCGCTCGCCGCGCGCGGCGTGCAATACGTCGAAGTGCGCTGCATGGACATCGATCCCTTCGAGCCCACTGGCATTTCGCTCGAGACGGCGCGTTTTCTCGATGCCTACCTGCTCGCTTGTGCGCTCGAAGAAAGCCCGCTTTTGCCCGCAGCCGAATACGGGCAGGCGAACGAGAACTTTGGCCTCGTCACGAAGGAGGGGCGCCGTCCGGGCCTCGAACTCAAGCGCGGCAATCAGACGATCTCGCTGCAGGACTGGGCCGCCGAGCTGTTCTCGAAGATCGAGCGCAGCGCAGCCGTGCTGGACGCGCTGCACGGTGGCGACGAACATGCACGCTCGCTCGCGGCACAGCGCGCGAAGCTCGCCGACGCATCGCTCACACCTTCCGCGCGCGTGCTGCAGACGATGCGCGACAACCAGCAATCCTTCCTGCAATTTGCGCTCGCGCAAAGCGAGCGTCATGCGGCGCATTTCCTCTCGCGTCCGCTCGACACGCAAGCGATGGCACAATTCGAAGCGCTCGCGCGCGAGTCGCTAGAGGAACAGGCGAAGCTCGAGCGCGAGGAAGTCGGCTCGTTCGACGCCTTCGTGACCGCGTATCGCGCCTACACGCTCAACCGCTTCAGCGTTTGACCCACCGCCGCGCAGCGTTTTGTGCCGCGATTTGCGCGGCGCAAAACGCCATTGGATGGTGCGTGAGCGCAGCGCGCGCGATGAACCGTGGCGCGTCGCCCGTTTCGGGCATTCCATTTGCTTGAAACACGGGCGCGCGAGCACGGTCCAATGCTTTATGGGCATTGCGCGCCGATGTACGCCAATATGCGCCGCTGTCCCGCATGCCAACGACAAGACGACCGGGCCGCGCGCGACGCGTGCCCATTCAGGGAGGAACCCACGCGATGAAACGAACTCTGCCGATCCTGCTCTGCGCGGCGCTTGCGGCCTGCGCGCCGCGCGGCCAGGTCAACCCCGACGTCATGCAGATAGCCACCGCGCCGCTCACCTGCAGCGACAAGCCGCAATGTGACATCTGGTGGCAACGCGCCCAGGATTGGGTGCGCGCTCATTCGAAGTACGAAGTGCAGACCGTGACCGATACGCTGATCCAGACCACCGGCCCCGGTGGCGGCAGGCGCGCGCTCGCCTACGAAATCACGCAGGCTCGCAACAGCGACGGCACGACCACCATCGGCTTCGCGGCCCATTGCGACAGCTCGCTCGGCTGCAAGCCCGATCCATGGGCCGCGGGCGCGGCATTCAAGCAGTACGTGCGCACCGGCATCGAACAGCCGATCCAGGGGATGGACAACGACCCCGCCGAGACGAGCGCGGTTCCCGCATCGGCGCCGGCGGTGCCGGGCGCCGCTCCCACCGCATCATCTCCTTGAAACCGCGTGCCGAATGCGCGCCCTGACTACGCTTCGCGTCTGTCAGGGCGCGCGCAACGAACAAGACACCGTGTCGGGCTCGTTGTAATCGCGCGTACTCTGAATCGAATCACCTCGATTGCGCATTTAAGCATTTTCCGATTGGGTGACGTGTCGAGGAATCGTATTGTGGCTCTGCTTCGGCGTGCGCCGGACGACAGTACATTCCACTTCCATCATTCCAATCGAAAATGAAAATGCGACTTCTGCCAGCCAGTGCACTGGCTGCCCTTACCGTTGTCGCGGCTGGTTGCACGACCGCGTCAGGCCCTACCTACAACCTTGACATCGTGACGCTCGCCAACGGCACACAGGCGTATCGCGGACAGTGTCTCGGCCTGCTCGAAAGCTCGAAGGCCTGTATGAAGAAGGTCACCGAGATTTGCGGTGGCAAGGAGCCGCTACGCGTCTCGTCGACAGATCGCGCCGTTTCCGGCTTCAAGGCCGAGAACGATCCGCGCGAGATCATGTTCGTTTGCCAGACGCCGCCCCCGCCGGTTGTCCAGACGCCGCCCCCGCCGCCTCCGCCGGTCGACACGCAGCCGCGCAAAATCACGCTGAACGCGGACGCCAACTTCGCCATCAACAAGTACGATCTGCTGCCGGCAGGCAAGCAGGCGCTCGACAAGTTCATCGCGGATAGCGACGGCGTGAATATCGGCACGATCGTGATCGACGGCCATACGGACTCCACAGGCTCGAAGGCGCTGAACGACCGCCTCTCGCTGCGTCGTGCGCAAACCGTGCGCAACTATCTGCAGTCGCATGGCCTGCATGCCGGCCAGTTCGAAGTGCACGGCTACGGCGCATCCAGGCCGATCGCGTCGAACGCAACGGTTGAAGGCCGCGCACAAAACCGCCGCGTCGAAATCCAGACCAACGGCGTCGCGGCGCGCTAACGCGCACGCTGCATCACGGCAGCAACAGCACTTGCCGCCCGCGTCGATCGCGGGCGGCCATTACGGGTGCTCATTACGGGACCGTCAGCGGGCGATCAATGGCCCATTGCCGGTCCCGCTCCCTTCCTGGGCTTCGTGATCCAGACCAGCGCCGCAAGCACGATGAACACCGCGCACGAAATGCGGAAGAAGTCGTTGGTCGCCATCATGTAGCCCTGCGCCGTCACCACTTCATTGAGCTTCGCAGTCAAGCTCGGCCCGGCATAGCCAAGGCTCGTCAGCGCGTCGCTGTACGCACTGGTGTTCGGCGAATACGCGCTCACCGACTCCGATAGCACCGCGTGGTGATAGATCGCCACATCTTCCCAGAACGTCGTGCTTACCGCCGTGCCGATCGCGCCCGATAGCGTGCGCAGGAAATTCGAGAGCCCCGAGGCACTCGCGAGGCGTTCGTCGGTGATGCTCGACAGCGTGATCGTCGTCATCGGCACGAAGAAGCACGCCACACCGATGCCTTGCACGAGGCGCGGCAAGATCACCTTGCCGAACGGCACGTCGAGCGTGAATGTCGAGTTCCAGAGCGAAACAACCGCGAACACGATGAACGCGAGGCACGCCACCATGCGCAGATCGAGTCTGTGCATGTTGCGTCCGATCAGCGGCGAGAGCACGAGCGCGAGCAGTCCCACCGGCGCCGTCGCGAGGCCTGCGATGCCGGCCGTGTAGCCCATCACCGTCTGCAGCCAGAGCGGGAAAATCACGACCGAGCCGAAGAACGCCATGAAACCAAATGAGATGATGAGTGCGCCGAGCGCGAAGTTGCGGTCGCGAAAGAGCGAAAGATCGACGACCGGCTCCTTCTCCGTGGCTTCCCACGCGAGCATGAACGCCAGCGACACGGCCGCGATGATCGCGAGCGCGACGATGAACTTCGAGTTGAACCAGTCGCGGTCCTTGCCGAGGTCGAGCATCATCTGCAGGCACGAGATGCCGATCACGAGCAGCGCGAGGCCCACGGCGTCGATGCGCTGCTTCGTGGTTTTCGTCTCGCGCCCGCGCAGCAGCAGGTAGGCGCAGATGCCGGAGAAGAGGCCGATCGGCACGTTGATGTAGAAGATCCACGGCCACGTGTAGTTGTCCGTGATCCAGCCGCCCATGACCGGGCCGAAGATGGGCGCGACGATCACCGTCATGGCCCAGAGCCCCAGCGCGAGCCCCCGCTTCTCGGGCGGATAGGAGCGCATGAGGATCGTCTGCGACAGCGGCACCATCGGGCCGGAGACGAGGCCCTGCACGAGGCGGAAGGCGATCAGCGTCTCGAAGTTGGCGGCGAAGCCGCAGGCCGCCGAGGCGAACGTAAACAGGATCACCGAGAGCGTGAAGAGCCGCACTTCGCCCACCCGCCGCGCGAGCCAGCCGGTGAGCGGCACGGCGATCGCCGAGGCGACCGAGTACGAGGAGATCACCCACGTGCCTTCGCTGTTCGCGACGCCGAGATTGCCGGAGATGGTGGGCACGGCGACGTTGGCGATCGAGGTGTCGAGCACCTCCATGAAGGTGCCGAGCGCGAGGCCCACGGTCAGCAGCGCGAGTGTGCCGCCGGTAAGCGGCGCGGGCTCCGCACTGGCAGGAGCGGGGGAGGGCGCGGCGGTGGAAGCGTCCATCTTCAGGGTCCTTGCTCAGCTTCGTTGCTGAAGTTTCTGGTTCAGGCGGACCGTTGCTGCTGCAACGAGCCGTCCATGGGTGGCCGTCCGTAATTTCATGTCGAGACATTGTCTGCCCAGACAGTGATTTATCCGCAAGACGACGCCGTAATAGCCGACGTCTACCTGAAGCAAAAGCGCTGCGAAACGCGCTTCATGCCTCGTCGTGATCTGCGTCGGGTACCCGGGATGGCGCATCCGTATGGCTTTCGGCGTGACCACACACCATGGTCGTATCGGCGTCGTTCGCGATGAAGCGCTGCAGCAGATTGACGAGCGTCGTCACTTCGTCGGTGGAAAAGCCGCGCAGCTGGTCGTTCATCACCGAGGCAATCAGATCCGGCAATTGCTGCGCCGCATCACGCCCAAGCGGCGTGAGCACCAGCTCGACCACGCGGCGGTCCGCATGACTGCGCTGGCGCACGAGAAAGCCTTTCTTCTCCAGCCGGTCGAGCATGCGCGTCATCGAACCTGTGTCGTACGACAGCACGCGCGACATCTCATTGGGCGTGCGGGCATGCTCGAACCACAGCAGCAAAATCACGCCGATCTGCGACGACGTCAGCCCAAGCGGCGCGACGGCACGGTCGATTCGCGCGGCAAGCACGTTGCGGGCCGTCGACAGGAAATAGCCAAGGCTTGGCACGACACCAACCTTGCCCGGCACGTACGAGCCCTCGCTCATGGGGAAGTCGTTCTCACGCATCTCGAAGACAAGCGAATTCTAGCCGGTTATATGTCTGCCTGGGCAGCTAAATTAGGTGACGCATCGTTCATCGATTCGTCGCTATCGCAGCGTAAAAACAACAGCGCAACTGACGCAGCGCAAAGTATGTTGTGATTTGATTGCATAGTCAATATTATTACAGGCAAGCATTCAGGCTCCTCGTATTCCCGAATTCTCCTGCTCATTGCGCCATGCTGTACCTCAAGAACGCGCTCGGCGGCATTGGCCGCTCGGTCTCCTGCACTGCCCGGCTTGCCTTCGCACAAGCCGGCGGGGCGGCGCGCTGGCGCAAGTTCGCGGTCTACGCAGCGATGTTCGCCCTGCCCGGCGGCTCGATTGCCGTCGTGCTGATGATGTGGGCCGACCGCCGCCGCGCTCAGCGAGACGGGGCGGACCCATCGGTGACGGCAAGCACCGCTTCGCCTCGCGCAACGAGTCCCGCAGTGGTTGCTGCGGCCATGAGCGCGGCGGCGGCCACCACGGCGGCCGCAAAAGCCGCCTGTTCCGGCGTGCAGGTCGCGTGCCGCCGGGCCAGCGCCACGCGTGGTCCGCGCACGCGCGCGGGCACAGCCGCCCTTCACGCTGTCCATGCGCTGCGCCGCTGGCGCCGTAACGACGCGTAATTTGCGCCCGGCGCGCCGTAACACATCCTCACGCACTCCCGGCTTACCCTTGCAGGTTCCGCGCCACGCGCGGCGCGTGCGCTACCATTGCCGCAACTCGCTGGCCCCTCGAGCCGAGCCTGGCCGTACTGCTACACACCACGGCACGCGACGCCGCGCATTGGCGCGCCCTGGTCACGCGCGACGTTCGCCGCATTTGCCACATTCGCCAGCCGCATCGACAGGAATTCCTTGCATGTCTTGCCGTTTCGTCCATCCCGGCCGCCACCTTCAAGCGCCGAGCCACCTGTGCGAGGGCGCGCTCGCCGATGATGTCGCCCACGCCACCCGCACCGCGCGTCGCGCGCCGAGGCTCGGCCTGCTGTGCGCGGCAGCAGCGCTCGCGTTCCAGCTGAGCGGTTGCGCCGTGGGCCCCGATTATCACAAGCCGGCCACCGCGGTGCCCGCGTCCTACAAGGAGGCGCCCGAGGGCTGGAAACTCGCGCAGCCCGCCGATACCGCCGATCGCGGCCCCTGGTGGCTCATCTACGACGATGCGCAGCTCAACGGGCTGATGGATCAGCTCAACGCCAACAACCAGACCGTCGCGCAATACGCTGCCGCGTACCGCCAGGCGCGTGCGCTGGTGGGCGAGGCACGCGCCGCGTATTTCCCGGTGGTGAGCGCGTCGTTCTCGGGATCGCGCTCGCGCAGCCCTTCGCGCGTGTCGAGCTCGAACAGCAGCTTTACGGGCGGCAGCTCGATCGCGAACAACGTCAATCTGGGCCTCGACGCCACCTGGGAACCCGACCTCTGGGGCAAGGTTAGCCGCACGGTCAGCGCGCAGGAAGCCGGCCAGCAGGGCGCCGCCGCCGATCTGGCCAACGCGCGCCTTTCGGCGCAAGCCACGCTCGCGCAGACTTACTTCACACTGCGCTCGCTCGATGCGCAGCAGAAGCTGCTCGACGATACTGTGGCGGCTTATCAAAAGTCGCTGCAGCTCACGCAGAACCAGTACGCCCAAGGCGTGGCGGGTCGCGCCGACGTGATCCAGGCGCAGACGCAGCTGCAGTCGGCGCAAGCCGCGGCCATCGACAATGGCGTCGCGCGCGCGCAGGACGAACACGCGATCGCCGTGCTGGTGGGCCAGCCGGCTTCGGCGTTCTCGATTCCGCCGTCGCCGCTCATGGCCACACCGCCCATCGTGCCGGTCACGATGCCCTCGGCGCTGCTCGAGCGGCGCCCCGACATCGCCTCCGCAGAGCGCAAGGCGGCGGCGGCGAACGAGCAGATCGGCGTGGCGATCTCAGCGTTCTTTCCCACGCTGACGCTTTCGGCGAGCGGTGGCTTCGAAAGCTCGGTGCTCTCGCAACTGCTCTCCATGCCGTCGCGCTTCTGGACGCTCGGGCCGTCGCTCGCGGCCACCGTGTTCGACGCGGGCTTGCGCAGCGCGCAGACCGAAGCGGCGCGCGCAGCCTACGACCAGCAGGTCGCGATCTACCGACAGACCGTGCTGGCCGCGTTCCAGGACGTCGAGGACAACCTCGCGTCGCAGCGCATCCTTGCGCAGGAAATCGTGGTGCAGCAGCAGGCCGTGGAATCGGCCCAGCACGCGCTGCGGATCGTCACGAACGAATACAAGGCGGGTACGACCGATTACCAGAATGTGCTGTCCTCCCAGACCACGGCGTTCACGGCGCAGCAGAAGCTCGCGAGCATCGCGGGGCAGCGCATGGTGTCGTCGGTGGGACTCGTGAAAGCGCTCGGCGGCGGCTGGAATGTCTCGCAGATGGATCGCGAAACGGGTGGCGTGACGGCGCCCGCGCCTGTCGCGGCGTCGGGCGCCGCTGCGTCCGGGGCGCAAGGCTCGGCGCCATCCACGCATGGCGCAACGCAGGATGCGGCAGCGCAAGGCGCTCAGTCGCAGCAGGCCCGGTAGCGCGCGCGGCGCCATGTGCTGCCCTGGGCCGCCAGGCGTCTGGCTTGCCTGTCGAGCTTAGGGACTACGGATCTCAGCGCATGAACGTTAGCGCCACCGTTCCGGGCCCCGTGGGCCGTCCCAGCAGGTTCAGCAACCCCGCCAGATTCTCGCGCTGATCGGGCGTCGCGCTCGCGGTGCCGTTGAACGACGCCGACGTGCGCGAGAAGGTGCCGTGCCCATCGAGCAGCAAGGGCCCCTTTTGCGTGCTCAGATCGAGCGTGGACGACTCCCCCTGCGCCTGGAGCACCGCCTCATACGACCCCAGCGGCTTCACCAGCGAGACACGCGAGCTCATGTCGGCGAGCGTGACGGTGAGGCGCCCGAACGCATCGGTGCCGAACACGCGCCAGGGGCTCCACGCGAGCCGCACATTGCCGTCCAGATCGAGCGTGTTGAACGGCGCGCCGAGCCCCGTGAGCAGCGACGCGGGCACCGCGATCGCGCCCGGTGCGACGGTGGCGCCGCGCAGCGTCGCTTCGACGTCGACGGGGTCGGGCATGGCCTCGGTCTGGCGCATCGTCATGCGCACGCGGCCCGTGAGGAGCGCCCAGAACGACGTGCGCCATTCGATGCGGCCTGGCAGAAGCGTCGCGCCCTCCACGTCGCGGCCGGCGGCGAGCATGAGCGTGGCCGAGCCGCGCCAGAGCGAACCTTGCGGATCGACGAGGTTGATGTGGCCTTGGGTCGCGCGCGCGAACTGCGGCGCGATCCATGCGGCAGGCAGCCTCACGAGCAGCACGGCGCCTACGGACAACATGGCTACGAAAAGCCAGGGCAATACGGCGCGCGTGCGCCGCATCCAGTAAGACATGCTAAGGATCTCCTGTCGATCGGACTTAGCGCTTTAGCGCTTAGTCCGATCCCATGCTTCGCGGTCGATCGGACTTGGAGCAAAGCGCTTAGTCCGATCCCGCGCTCCACAGTCGATGCGAAGCCGCTCCGCGTTCAGCGCGCGTTCGCCGGCTGCAGCGACGCGGTCAAATCGACCTGGCCGTCGGCCTTGAGCGCCGTGATGTGGGCCTCGACCACCTGCACCTTGTACTGCTTGCGCACGTCGTCGAGCCAGGCCGACCAGGCCGGGAACGATGCATTCTTCATCTGCACCTGCGCCGTCGTGCTGATCAGTTGCACCTGCGCGTTCGGCATGCCATGG
>DATEJU010000076.1:0-5828 GCA_035277805.1 Paraburkholderia sp.
CATACGCCGGGCATCTTCGTGCAGCGCATCGTGCTCAATGCGCACCCCGAGAAACGCATCGAACAACGCACCGTGCGCACGGCAGCGGGCAAGTGAGAAAGGAGACCGACCATGGCATGGAATCGTGACGAAATGGCCGCCCGCGCGGCGAAGGAACTGCAGGACGGCTTTTACGTGAATCTCGGCATCGGTCTGCCGACGCTCGTGGCCAACCACGTGCCGCAAGGCGTGGAAGTGTGGCTGCAATCGGAAAACGGCCTGCTCGGCATCGGACCTTTTCCGACCGACGAAGAGGTGGACGCCGACATGATCAACGCCGGCAAGCAGACGGTAACGACGCTGCCGGGCTCGTCGATCTTCTCTTCGGCCGACTCGTTCGCGATGATTCGCGGCGGCCACATCAACCTGGCGATCCTCGGTGCGATGCAGGTGAGCGGGAAGGGCGACCTGGCCAACTGGATGATCCCCGGCAAGATGATCAAGGGTATGGGCGGCGCGATGGACCTCGTCGCGGGTGTGGGCCGTGTGGTCGTGCTGATGGAACACGTGGCCAAGGGCGACCAGCACAAGATTCTTGATGCGTGCACGTTGCCGCTCACGGGCGTGGGCGTGGTCGATCTGATCATCACGGACCTCGGTGTGATCGAAGTGACCGATGCTGGCCTGAAGGTGACCGAGCTCGCGCCGGGCGTGACGGTGGACGAGATCCAGGCCAAGACCGGCGCGCCGCTCGATGTGAGCGCGGTGAAGTGATCGCGGCGATGCGCTAGTTGCTGGCTGGAGCATGATGGATGCGGGCGGAACTTCGGTTCCGCCCGTTTTCGTTTGGGACGGCTCTATTCTTGCGCGATCGCGCGCTTTTGAAACTTCGGCCGAAAGGCATACGCCGGATGGCCAGTGCGGAGGCGCGGCGCAGGCCGTCACACGCGGGCGCCGTCGGCGCTCGACGGTGCTCGATGCGTCTTGACTGGCGGCATGCGTGGCGGTCCCGTGCGGCAAAGCCGATTACAATGGCCTCACAGCCTACGGGCGCTACCAGCGAGACTTGAGCGATGACCGAACCGTCTGCCGTGCCGCGTCAGCATTACGTCCAGTGCCTGAGTCCTTCGGGGCTGCATCGCATGGCGTATACCGAATGGGGCGACCCCGTCAATCCGCGCGTGCTGGTGTGCGTGCATGGCCTCACGCGTTCGAGCCGCGATTTCGACAGGCTCGCGGCAGCGCTGTCCGGCACGTATCGCGTCGTCTGTCCCGACGTCGTGGGGCGCGGGCTCTCTTCCTGGCTCGTCGATCCGCGCGGCTATGGCGTTGCGCAATACGTCGCGGACATGGTCACGCTCATCTCGCGCACCGGCGTCGAGCAGGTGGACTGGTTCGGCACGTCGATGGGCGGCCTGATCGGCATGGCGCTCGCGGGGTTGCCCGACGCACCCATCGGCCGCATGCTGGTCAACGACATCGGCCCGCATATCGAACCGGTGGCGCTCGGGCGCATCGGCGAGTACGTCGGCCAGGACGTGCGTTTTGGCTCGCTGCAGGAAGGCATCGACAACGCGGCGCTACTGGCGGCGTCGTTTGGTCCGCTCACTGCGCAGGAATGGCGCGAGATCAACACGCCGCTGCTGCACGAGGTGGACGGCGCGTGGCGTTACCGCTACGACCCGCGTATCTCCGAAGGCTTCAAGGGCGTGACGCCTGAGCAGAACGAGCAGGGCGAACAGTTCCTGTGGCGCTCGTTCGCCGCGTTCAAGGGGCCGCTGCTGGCGGTGCGCGGCGCGCTTTCGGATCTGCTCTCGCGCGAGACCGTGGCGAAGATGGTCGAGACCGGCCAGCAGGTGTCGAGCGTGGAGATCGCGGGTGTGGGACATGCGCCGGCATTTCTGGCCGCCGACCAGATCGAGATCGCGCGGCGTTTCTTCGCCGGAGAGCCCGCCCGCGCGTCATAATATTGCGTTTTTCCCGGCGCGCCGGTGCCTCGCTGTTGTTGACTGTGTAGCATTGCAGCACTTGCGGGCGGGCGCGCCCAGACATTCAATTTCTACAGGAATCCACATGGCAGTCATTCGTCACCACGTCGGCCCGCGTCTTTCGGAAACCGCCATTCACAATGGCACGGTCTATCTGGCGGGCCAGATCGCCGAGGACACGAAGCAGGACATCGATGGCCAGATGCGCGAAGTGCTCGGCCATATCGACCGCCTGCTCGGCGAAGCGAACAGCGACAAGTCGCTGCTGCTCTCGGTGCAGATCTATATCGCCGACATGAAGGACTTCCCAGGCATGAATGCTGAGTGGGACAAATGGGTGGCGCAAGGCGCCACGCCGCCACGCGCGACCGTCGAAGCGAAGCTTGCCAATCCAGAATGCCTCGTCGAAATCGTCGTGGTGGCCGCACAGCGCGATTGAGCACCCCCGTTCGCCCGAATCGTCTTATCGTAGTTTGTTGCAGCCCGTCCGGCACGCCGGCGGGCGCCGTCTCATGAGCAGCGACACCGTACCTCCCGTTTCCGCAGAAGCCTCCGCGAGCGCCGCGCTCCCGTCGCTCGACGACGCCCTTGAGTTCGTGCGCGAACATGCGGGCGATGCCCGCCTGTCCACTGGCGAGCCGCTCGTCGAGCACGCGCAAGGCACGGCGTCCATCATGAACCGCCTGAACGTCGATCCGCCTGCGGTGCTGGCGGCGGCGCTCTTCAATATCGCGCCGCACCTCGAGGACCCGGAGCGCACGCTTGAAGCGCGCTTCGGCGCCGAGGTCGTGAAACTCGTGTTCGACGTGCGCAAGCTGTTGCGCCTTGGCAGCGTGAGCCTGCGCACGGCGGCGCAGAACGCCGCGCCGGAGACTGGCCGCGAAGGGCGCGATGCCCAGGCCGCGCGCCGCGCTCAAGTCGAGTCGCTGCGCAAGATGCTGCTGGCGTTCGCGCAGGACATCCGCGTGGTGCTGATCCGGCTCGCGTCGCGTGTGCAGTCGCTGCGCTATTACGCTGCTGCCAGGATTACACCTGCGCCCGAGATTGCGCGCGAGACGCTCGAAATCTACGCGCCGCTCGCGAACCGCCTGGGCATCTGGCAACTGAAGTGGGAACTCGAAGACCTCGCATTCCGCTTCGAGGAACCGGCCACCTACAAGCGCATCGCGAAGCTGCTCGATGAAAAGCGCGTGGAGCGCGAGAGCTATGTGGCCGAGGCCATCGCGCGGCTGCAGCACGAGCTTGCCACCGCGCATATTGAAGCCGAGGTGAGCGGGCGGCCCAAGCACATCTACAGCATCTGGAAGAAGATGCGCGGCAAGGAGATCGACTTCTCCGAGCTCTACGACGTGCGCGCGTTTCGCGTGATCGTTGGCGATATCAAGGATTGCTACACGGTGCTCGGCATTGTGCACAATCTCTGGCAGCCTGTCCCGAAGGAATTCGACGACTACATCTCGCGGCCCAAGCCCAACGGCTATCGCTCGCTGCATACGGTCGTGATCGGCGACGACGGCCGCGCGTTCGAAGTGCAGATCCGCACGCAGGAGATGCATCAGTTTGCGGAATACGGCGTGGCGGCGCACTGGCGCTACAAGGAGGCCGACTCGAAGGGCTACGGCGGTCAGTTCAGCGCGGGCAGCGCCTACGACGAAAAGATTGCCTGGCTGCGTCAACTGCTTGCCTGGAAGGACGACGTGGCCGATGGCCGCCAGCCGTGGGAGCAACTGCGCCAGGCCACCCTCGACGACGACCATATCTATGTGCTCACGCCGCAGGCGCGCGTGATTTCGCTGCCGCAGGGCGCGACGCCGCTCGATTTCGCGTATCACCTGCATAGCGAGCTCGGCCATCGTTGCCGTGGCGCGCGCGTGGACGGTGCGATGGTGCCGCTCAACACGCAATTGCAGAATGGCCAGACCGTCGAGGTCGTCGCGGTGAAAGAGGGCGGCCCGTCGCGCGACTGGCTCAACCCGCAGCTCGGCTATCTGCATAGCACGCGCGCACGGCAGAAGGTGCGCGCGTGGTTCAACGCCATCGAGGCGCAGGAGAACATCGCCGGCGGCCGCGCGATGGTGGAAAAGACGCTGCAGCGCGAGGGGCGTACGTCCGTCAATCTCGATCAGCTCGCGGCCAAGCTCGGCTTCAAATCGCAGGACGAGCTCTTCAGCGTGGTCGGCAAGGAGGAGTTCAGCCTGCGCAACGTCGAGCAGGCACTGCACGACGCGCCCGCCGCTGAGCCGGAGGAGGAGACCCCCGAGCAGCTCACCAAGCGCGCGAGCGGCGCGAACGTGGCGCACGGCGGCTCGT
Organism: Paraburkholderia sp.; assembly: GCA_035277805.1. GTDB lineage: Bacteria > Pseudomonadota > Gammaproteobacteria > Burkholderiales > Burkholderiaceae > Paraburkholderia. Next base: position 4,278 of record DATEJU010000076.1, read on the forward strand.
CGGGCGTGCTCGTGGTGGGCGTGGATGCGTTGCTCACGCAGCTCGCGCGCTGCTGCCGGCCGGCGCCGCCCGACGAGATCTGCGGCTTCGTCACGCGCGGCAAGGGCATGTCGATTCACCGCAGCGACTGCCCGACCTTCCTGCGCATGGCCGGCCGCGCACCCGAGCGCGTGCTGCAGACCACCTGGTCCGCCGACGTGATGGGCGGGCGCGGCCAGTCGGTCTATCCGGTCGATATCTCGATCGAGGCCACCGACCGCCAGGGCTTGCTGCGTGACATCTCGGAAGTGTTCGCGCGCGAGAAGATGAACGTGATCGGTGTGAAGACGCAGTCGCGCCGCAATGCCGCATTCATGCTGTTCACGGTCGAGGTCTCGAATTCGGCGCAGATCCAGCGTGCCTGCGTGCTGTTGGGCGAGGTGGGCGGCGTGCTCAGGGCGGCGCGCAAAGGTTGAGGCGAGGGCCGGGGCGCAAGCTTGGGCGCGCTGGCTTTTGTGCCCTGCCGCAAAAAATGCTTGCCAAGTCCGCAGGGGCAACATACAATCTTCCTTCTTCAGGCTCGTAGCTCAGCTGGTTAGAGCACCACCTTGACATGGTGGGGGTCGTTGGTTCGAGTCCAATCGAGCCTACCAACGAAATCGAAGTTGCGCCGGAGTATCGGCGGAGCTTCAGTGCAGTAAAGCGCTCAGCGCCATAGGCGAATACGGTTATGACACCGCGAACGTTGACCGAAACTACTTCGGAGCGACGCTAGTCGAGGACCTCTTTCGCCCTGCAATCTGGTTTGAAAAGTGAATGCGGCCCCTCGAAAGCGGGGCCGCATTTTTTTTGCCGCGAGGTTTTGCTCGGGGTGCTGTGTCCAGGATCTTCCACGAACGATACGATGTGCCTTCGCCGGCACTTCTGGAGAAAAACATGGTTGCGATACGTCTGCCCGATGGCTCGGTTCGACAGTACGATCATCCCGTCACGGTCGCCGAGGTGGCGGCTTCGATTGGCCCCGGTCTCGCCAAGGCGGCGCTCGGCGGCAAGCTCGACGGCGAGCTGGTCGATACGTCGGCGCTGATCGATCGCGACGCATCGCTTGCCATCGTCACGGACAAGGATGCTGACGGCCTCGACATCATCCGTCACTCCACGGCGCACTTGCTGGCCTACGCGGTGAAGGAGCTCTATCCGGAAGCGCAGGTCACGATCGGCCCGGTCATCGACAACGGTTTCTACTACGACTTCGCCTATAACCGCCCCTTCACGCCCGAAGATCTCGAGAGGATCGAAAAGCGCATGCAGGAGCTCGTGAAGAAGGACGAGCCGGTCACGCGCCGCGTCGTCTCGCGCGGCGATGCGGTCGATTACTTCAAGAGCATCGGCGAAAAGTACAAGGCCGAGATCATCGAATCGATTCCGGGTGCGGAAGAGATCAAGCTGTACTCGCACGGCGGCTTCACGGACCTGTGCCGCGGCCCGCACGTGCCGTCCACGGGCAAGCTCAAGGTCTTCAAGCTGATGAAGGTCGCGGGCGCCTACTGGCGCGGCGACTCGAAGAACGAG
>DATEJU010000077.1:0-3749 GCA_035277805.1 Paraburkholderia sp.
GAGGCCCATCGCGACACGCATGAAGAATGCCTGCGGCATTTCGATGCGCGTGCCGTGCACGTGCAGGAAGTAGCGGTCGTAGAGCGTTTGCAGGCCGAGGTAGCCGAATTGCAGGTCGCGGCTCGCGTCGAGCGCGTCACCGAGGCGCTTCAGGTCGAACTGCTGGAGCTTGTCGTCGAGCAGGCCCGCTTCCACGCCGCGCTTGATGAACTGCGGGAAGTACTCCGCGTAGCGCCAGCCCATGTCGGCTTGCGTCACTTCCTCTTCGAGAATTTCGCGACGGATCGTGTGCAGCAGAATGCGCGAGGTGACCTGGCTATAGGCCGGGTCCTTTTCGATCATCGTGCGCGCGGCGAGGATGGCCGAGTCGTAGACCTGCGACATCGGCACGCCGTCGTAGAGGTTCTTCACCGTTTCCGCGACGATCGGGTCTGCATTCACCGCATCGCCGAGACCGTCGCATGCCGAAACGATCAGCGCGCGCAGTGCGTGCATGTCGAGCGGACGCGTCACGCCGTTGTCGGTGACGTTGATGCCAGGCGCGGCCGATGCTGCCGCTTCGGGCGCGTGCGCGCGCTCCTGGTTGCGCTTCTCGCGATACAGCACGTAGGCGCGCGCGACGTTGTGCTCGCCGCCGCGCATGAGCGCGAGCTCGACCTGATCCTGGATGTCTTCGATATGGAACGTGCCACCGTTCGGACGGCTGCGCACGAGTGCGCGCACCACGTTCTGCGTGAGCTGCTCGACGAGCTCGCGAACGCGCGCCGAAGCCGCACCCTGCCCGCCATTGACGGCCAGGAATGCCTTGGTCATCGCAAGGTTGATCTTCGACGGCTCGAAGCCCACAACGCTGCCGTTACGGCGGATCACCTTGTGGTCGGCGAACTGCGTCGCGCCAGCCTGGCCGTCCTGCGGCTGGCCACCCAGCGTGCGCGCGGCAGGCGCGCCTTCGTACTGGGTCGAGACGTTATCGGTCGTTTGCATGTGCAAAGCTCCTGGTCCTGGAAATGTGCGAAGGGATTTCGCGAATTAAAACGGACACCGCGCCCCCGAGTGCGCGGACGATTGGGCGGAGAAGAAAAGCCAGCCTGGCGAGGCTGCCGGATGCGGCAAGGCAGATGAACCACGGAACGTTTCGGTCTTCATCGTGGATGCCGCGATCATTGGCTGTACCTTTTCTCTCGATTGCAGCTGGTGTGCCGGTTTCTCGGCCAACCGCACCGCACAAGTTTTCGTATGCCGCTAATGCGCGCGGCGCCATGCTCGTCAGAGCGGGGCGCCGCAGAACAACACAACATATGGTGTAAGGCCGTGCTTCGGGTACGAAGTATAGTGGAAGTAGCGAGACGGTCAACGGCTAAATTTGCTGTTGAAAGCCTTGACAAGGAGGCCTCCGGCGCGAAGCCCAGACGGCGCGGGCATTCGAGCGAAACGCCAATTTGCGTGCGCCAGAAAGTTCATGCGCAACGCTACGGTTCGCGCGCAGCCAGGAGATTCCGTTTAGTTGCGCTTCGATGCGTCACGAGTCACGACGATGCTCCGCGTTCGTCGTGCGCGCCGTTCGCCATGCGCGAGTGGAGGTAGGGAAAGAAGGTATCGCCGAGCTGCGTCTCGCACTGCAGGCGTGCCCAGTCGAAATGCGGGCCGGGATCGGTTTTCCGGCCGGGCGCGATATCCGAATGGCCCGCGAGCGCGTCGATCGGATAGTGCGCCGCCAGCGCCCGGACGAGCGGCGCGAGCGTCGCATATTGCGCGGGCTCGAACGCACGCGTGTCGCTGCCCTCGAGCTCGATGCCGATCGAGAAGTCATTGCAGCGCTCACGCCCGAAGAAGCTGGACAGGCCGGCGTGCCACGCGCGCTCGGCGCACGAGACGAACTGCTCGAGCGTGCCGTCGCGATGGATCACGAAGTGCGCGGAGACGCGCACGCCGCGCAGATGCGCATCGAAATACGGATGCGCGTCGCAGTCGAGGCGATTGAGGAACAGATCGGCGATCTCGGGGCCGCCGAAGGTGTCGGGCGGCAGGCTGATGTTGTGCACGACGATGAGCGTCGGCACCGCACCGGCAGGACGCGCCTCGAAGTTAGGCGTGGGCAGGCAACGCGCACCGGCCACCCAGCCCTGCGCATCGACCTCGAACGCGGGCGACCCGGACGACAGTGCTGCACTCATCGCGCGGGACGGTCCTGGCTGGTCTTGCGCGCGTCGTACACGCGCGCGTGCTCGGCACAACAGAAGGTTTGTGCGCCCACGCTCACCGACTCGCTGCGCGGTGCGTGAACGCCGCACTCGGCACAGCGGACCATCGGCTCGGGCAACGCGCCGCGGCCAGCCGAATTGCCACTCGATTGGCCGGCCGAAGCGCCTGCGCCATTCGTACTAAAAGGACCGCCCTGCCTCGGATCAACACCGGGACGCGGATGCTGCGAGCGGCGCAGCGACTTGAAGAACCACTGTCCGACGATGAACAGCAGGATCAGGAGAAGAATCTGTCTCATGGAATCAGCGTGTGAAACGGTACGCCACCTGCAAGGTAAAACGCCTCGCGTTAAACAACGGGACGGTGCAGCAGCACCTCGAACACGAAGCGGCTGCCCACATACGCGAGCAGGAGCGCAACGAACGACGCGATCACCCAGCGCAGCGCGGCACGGCCGCGCCAGCCGGAAATCTTGCGCGCCGTGAGCAGCGAGCCGAACATCAGCCACGAGAGGATCGCGAACACGGTCTTGTGATCGAGCGAGAGCGGGCGGTCGATCAGTTGCTCGCTGAACACGATGCCCGAGACCAGCGTGGCCGTGAGCAGCACGAAGCCCGCACCGATCAGACGGAACAGCAGCTTCTCCATCGTGAGGAGCGGCGGCAGCGTCTCGATCCAGTTCGACAGCCAACCGCCGCCGAGATGACCTCCACCGTTGCCACCGCCATTGCCACGATTGCCGCCGTTGTTGCGCTGGAAGCCCGCGCCCTTGAGCGCATGCAGCCGGCGCTCGACTGCGAGCATCAGCACCGCGTGCAGCGCGGCAATCGCGAAGAGCCCGTAGGCGACGTTGGCGATGACGAAATGCAGCTTGAACATGGGCGCGGCCGCGTACGGCAGCACCCGCACGCCGCCGAACACGAGCGGCAGGATCGCCGCCACCGCCGCCAGCGGCAGCAGCAGCAGACGCAGTCCGTCGAGCGCGAAGAAAAAGCTCTCGATCCAGTAGATCACCGCGCCGAGCCAGAACATGGCCGACAACGCAAACGCGAAGCCGAACACCATTTCGTTGGCAGGGAAGATCGTCGAGTGCAGCAGCACGCCATGCGCCGCGAGCGCAACGAAGAGCAGCGTGCGGGAAAGCGGGCCGAAATTGCGCGCGCGCGGCGCGCCATCGCCCAAATCGCCGGGAGCGCCCGCGGCAATCGTCACCGGGACCGGCGGCACGCTGCCGAAGAGCGGTGCGGCGCTCGCGCGGCGCAAGGCCCGCCAGTCGGCGGCGCACAAACCGCCGTACAGGAGCACGGTGAGGGCATACAGTACAATATCCATGTTCGAAGTTTACTATAGGCCCCTTCTCCGCGACGGATCGCAACGAATCGCCATCGATTCCCGTTTGCGCACGCGCGTGCCGGGCCGCACTGCTCACCGCTCCCCATGCTCGACAATCTCACTCAACGGATGGCGCGCGTCGTCAAGACGCTGCGCGGCGAGGCCCGGCTGACCGAGGCCAACACGCAGGAAATGCTGCGCGAAGTGCGCCTCGC
>DATEJU010000078.1:0-35071 GCA_035277805.1 Paraburkholderia sp.
GCATGGCATCCGGCGAGGCGACCGCGTCGCGCTGCTGTGCACGAACCGCAGCGAGTTCATGGAGATCGTGCTGGGCTGCGGATGGCTGGGCGCCGTGGTCGTGCCCATCAACACGGCTTCGCGCGGCATGCAGCTCGAACATATCCTGCGCAACTCGGGCGCGCGCCTCATGGTGGCCGAAACGCATCTCGTGGGCGCGGTGCACGCTATCGATGCGCAAGCGCACGCGCTCGAATCGATCTGGCTGATTGAAAGTGAAAGCGGCGAGAGCGGCGAGGCGCAGACGGACACTGGCGCTCCGGCGGCGCGCAGCATCGCGGTTCAACCCTTTCCGCCGCCTGGCGAGCCGCTCGCCGCACCACCCATCGGCGATGGCGAAGCGCTCGCGATTCTTTACACCTCGGGCACCTCGGGCCTCTCGAAAGGTGTGATCTGCCCGCATGCCCAGTTCTACTGGTGGGCGCGCCTCACGGCGGGACATCTCGGCGTGGTGCCCGGTGACGTGCTTTATACGTGCTTGCCGCTTTTTCATACGAATGCGCTCAACGCGTTCTTCCAGGCGCTTGTTTCCGATGCGCAACTGGTCGCCGACCGGCGTTTCTCGGCGAGCGGCTTCTTTGCCTCGCTCGTGCAAACCCGCGCCACCGTGACTTATGTGCTCGGCGCGATGGTGCCGATTCTGCTGGGTCGCTCCGCGTCCGCTCAGGAGCGCGAGCACCGTGTGCGCATCGCGCTGGCACCGGGCGTGCCCGGGCACTTCCAGCAGGAATTCACCGAACGGTGCGGCATTGCGCTGCTCGACGGCTATGGCTCGACCGAGACGAACTTCGTGCTCGGCGGCGGCATCGACGATCAGTGCCCCGGCTATATGGGCCGGCTCGTGCCGGGTTTCGACGCGCGCGTGGTGGACGAGCACGACCGCGAAGTGCCGGACGGTGAGGCGGGCGAGCTGATTCTGCGCGCCGACACGCCATTTGCTTTCGCGAACGGCTATTTCGGCATGCCGGAGAAGACCGTGGAGGCGTGGCGCAATCTCTGGTTCCATACGGGCGACCGCGTGGTGCGCGAGGCGAACGGCTACTACCGCTTCGTCGATCGTCTCAAGGACGCGATTCGCCGCCGTGGTGAAAATGTTTCGTCATACGAAGTAGAGCAGGTGTTGTTGAGCCATCCGGCAGTCGAAACGGCCGCGGTGTACGCGGTGAAGTCGGAATTCGCGGAAGACGAAGTGATGGCCGCGCTCGTGCTGCGTGCGGGCGCAACGCTCGAGGCGCTCGAGTTGATCCGCTATTGCGAGCCGCGTCTGCCGTATTTCGCGGTGCCGCGCTATCTCGACTTCGTGGCCGATCTGCCGCGTACGGAAAACGGCAAGATCCAGAAGTACAAGCTGCGCGAGGCCGGTATTACCGCTACGGCGTGGGACCTCGAAGCGTCGGGCTACCGGCTCAGGCGCGCCTAGCCGCGGCGCAGGAACGTAGCGAGCGCAACGAGCGCCACGAGCGCAACGAGTGCGCAGTATCCCCATCGCGCCTGCCGCGCGAAGGCACCAGCAAGTCACGAGAGCCCACCAGAGGCACGAGGAGGCAGCATGGCAAGCACCCAAACCTGTTCCGCCGGGTCGTCGTCCGACGCGTCGCACGTTGAAGGCCGCACGAGTGCACATGCACTCGATCCGCGCGCCTTGCGCCGCATCGTGATGGCGTCGGTCGCCGGCAACGCGCTCGAATGGTACGACTTCTTTCTCTACAGCACGGCGGCGGCGCTCGTGTTCGGCGAGCTGTTCTTTCCGCACGGCACCGACCCGCTCATCGGCACGCTCGCGGCATTTGCGGGCTTTGCCGTGGGGTTCGCGGCCCGCCCGTTCGGCGGCGTGCTGTTCGGGCACATCGGCGATCGCTACGGACGCAAGGGCGCGCTGGTCTGGACCCTTTCGTTGATGGGCGGCGCGACCTTCCTGATCGGCCTGTTGCCCACTTACGGGCAAGTGGGCCTGTGGGCGCCCGCGCTGCTCGTGCTGCTGCGCGTGGTGCAAGGCATTGCGTCAGGCGGCGAGTGGGGCGGCGGCGTGCTGATGATCAGCGAATCGGCACCGCCCGAACAGCGCGGCTTTTACGCGTCGTGGAGCCAGATCGGCGTGGGCGGCGGCTTCGTGCTTTCGGCGGCGGTGTTCTTCGCGGTGCAGATGCTGCCGCACGACAGCTTCATGAGCTGGGGCTGGCGCGTGCCCTTCCTGCTCTCCATCGTCATTTTCGGAGTGGGTGTCTATATCCGCTCGACGCTGCCTGAAAGCACCGAATTCGCGAAGAACGAGGCGGCGGGCAAGACTTCGCACATGCCGGTGCTCGACGCGATCCGCAAGCACCCGCGCGCGATCCTCGTCGCCATGGGGCTGCGCGTGGCCGAGAACGGCGGCTCGTATATCTTCCTCGCGTTCTCGCTCGTCTATGGCAAGTTCATCGGCGTGCCGGGCACGGTCATGCTCGCGGGCGTGATGGTCTCGATGACGGTGGAGCTCGTGACGATGCTGCTCTGGGGCCGCCTCTCGGACCGCATCGGCCGCAAGCCCGTGTATCTGATCGGCGCGGTGGGACTCATCGCCGTGGCGTTTCCGTTCTTCTGGCTGCTCGACACCAAGGCGCCCGCGCTCATCTGGCTCGCGCTGCTGCTCGGCAACGCGGTATGCCACGGGGCAATGATCGGCACGCAGCCGAGCCTGATGGGCGAGCTCTTCAGCACGGAGGTGCGCTATTCGGGCATGGCGCTGGGCCACGAGATTGCCTCGGTGTTCGCGGGCGGGCTTTCGCCGCTCGTCGCCACCGCGTTGCTCGCGAAGTATCACGCCGCGTGGCCCGTCGCCTTGCTGCTGATGGCGATGGGCGCCATTACGGTGATTGCGCTGCTGTGCACGCGGGAAACGGTGCGCGGCGTCACACAGGTCGGCACACAATAACGCACGATAAGGATCGCGAAATAATGCCATCACGCGGATACGACGGCGTCTCGCTGTGTGCGGGCGTGGAGGTGCCGTATCGCCGTCAGGCGAACGGCGTCTCGACAGGCGATCTTCTCGCGCAGGCGTTTTCGGCGGCGCTCGCCCAATCGGGCTTTGCCGCGCGAGAAATCGACGGGCTGGGCGTGGCCTCGTTCACGCTGGGCCCCGATCACGCGATCGATCTGGCCTGGCGCCTGGGTCTTGCGCCGCGCTGGTGCATGGACGACTGCCACGGCGGCGCGAGCGCGCTCAACATGCTGCAGCACGCGATTCGCGCGATCCAGTGCGGAGACGCGAACGTCATCGTGCTCGTGTCGGGCGACAGCTTCGAGCCGGCCGATTTCAGGCGGCTCGTCGATCACTACAACCTCACCACGCGGACCTGGCTGCGTCCGCTCGAAAGCGGCGGCCCGAACGCGTTGTTCGCGATGCTCACGCAGCAGCATGCCGAGCGCTTCGGACTCGCGCGCGCCGACTATGGCGCGCTGTGCGTGGCGCAGCGCGCGTGGGCCGCGCTCAATCCGCTGGCGGTCTATCGCACGCCGCTCACGCTCGACGACTATCTCGCGGCGCCTGTCGTGGCCACGCCGCTCGGTCGCTATGACTGCGTGCCTGTGGTGTGCGGTGCGAATGCGCTCGTGGTGGCGCGCGCGGACCTCGTCAAGCCGGGCCGCCACGTGCGCGTGCGGGCGCTGCAATGCCGTTACAACGCCGATCACCAGATGGGCGATGGCTTGCAGACCTCGCTGGCGGCGCTCGCACCGGAGCTTTGGCGCGAGGCGCAGGCGACGCCCGCCGAGATGGATCTCGTCTCGGTCTACGACGACTATCCGGTCATGGCGCTCGTGCAACTCGCGGATTTGGGCTTCGCGCCCGATGGCGATCTGCGCGCGCTGATCGCGCGCATCGCCTCGCGCGCGCTGGCGGTGAACACCTCGGGCGGCCAGCTTTCGGCGGGGCAGGCGGGCGCGGCGGGCGGCATGCACGGCCTCGTGGAAGCACTCACGCAACTGTGCGGCGCGGCGGGCGAGCGCCAGGTCGAGCGCGCGCGGCTCGCGCTCGTGAGCGGCTACGGCATGGTCGAATACCGCTACGGCATGTGCGCGAACGCCGTGGTGCTCGAAGCGGCAGGGCCTTCGCAATGAGACAGACCATGAAGCTCGACGTATTCCGCTGTGCCGCGTGCGGCGTCATGCTCTTTCCCGCGCGCTACTTGTGCCCGGCGTGCGGCGGCGCGCAATGGACGACGCAAGCGGTGTCGCACGGCACGGTGCTCGCGGTGACTACCGTGAGCCACCGCGTTGGCGCAACCGGCGCAAGCGCCGTGCATCTCGCGAGCGTTCAGACCGATGCGGGGCCGGTCGTGATCGCACGGCTCGAAGCCGTGGCGCGCAAAGGCGAGTCCGTCTCGCTTGAAATCGACGAGGAAAGCCGCATCCTGGCCCGTGTGCGTTGAGGCCGGCGCGCGCCGGCGGCTGCACTTTGGGCGAGAGACATCCTGATCGATCGATCACACGGAGACGGATGACCGAATAATCGATCAGGATGCCGTATCAATATCAGGCGATCGTATCGACCACGCCGCCGTCCACGCGCAATGCCGCCCCGGTGGTCGCGGACGCCTGCTGGGAGCACGCATAGACCACCATGTTCGCCACTTCCTCCACGCTCGCCGCGCGGCGGATGATGGATGACGCACGGTGCTGCTGCACGAAAGCCGCCGCGACTTCCTCGATGGGCTTGCCCGTCTTTGCGACTTCGTCCTTGAGCATGGCTTCCACGCCTTCCGAGAGCGTCGGGCCCGGCAGCACCGAGTTCACCGTCACGCCGGTGCTGGCGAGCCGCTTGGCGAGACCGCGCGCCACCGCGATCTGCGCCGTCTTGGTCATGCCGTAATGGATCATGTCGGCGGGAATGTTCAGACCCGACTCCGACGAGATGAACACAATGCGCCCCCAGCCCTGTTTGATCATCGCGCCCGCATAGGCGCGCGAGAGCCGCACGCCCGACATCACGTTGGTTTCGAAAAAGCGCAGCCATTCGCTGTCGGGGATCTCGAAGAAGTCCTGTTGCGCGAAGACGCCAAGATTGTTCACGAGCACGTCCACCTTCGGATACGCCTTCACGAGCGCCTCGCAGCCCTCGGCGTTCGAGAGGTCGCCGACGAAACCTTGCACCTGCGCGCCCGGCACCGCCTTGCGCACGGCAGCTTCGGCGTCGCGCACGTTGCCTTCGTGGCGGCTGCTCACGATCACGGCGGCGCCGGTGCCGGCGAGTCCCTTGGCGGTGGCGAGGCCGATGCCCGCCGCCGAACCGGTGACGAGCGCGAGTTTTCCTGATAAATCGATTTTCATCGTGACTCCTGTCCCATGCAAAGCCTGGGTGAAACGCGCCGCCGCGCGCACGGCCGGCGTGAGGGGAACCGGCAGTGTACTGCGAGCATTTTTTCGCTGCTTGCAGCGTTTCTTTCACACTCGAGCAAGGCGGGGTGGGCGCACGCCGATCAGTGCGCGACCCCCATTTCCGGATCGCTGATGCTGTCCTTGCCGGTTTCCATGCGCCCGGCGAAACGGCGCTCGACGGTGCCCGCGCTATTTGTGCCATTTGCACCATTGGCGCCTTTTGCACCTTTTGCACCGGTCGCGGCGCGCAGCGTGAAGTCGTACCAGCCGCCCGACGCGTCGAGCGGCCAGCTCTGCTCGGTCTGGCCGCGCGCGGGGACCGTGAGCGTCCACGGTCCGTCCGTGCGATAGGCGTTCGCCTCCACGGCGCAAACGGCCGGCACGGGGCCCGTGTTGGCGACCGTGAGCGTGAGGGCGTTGCGGGCCTCGTCGTAGCGCAGGCGCGTTTCCGGGTTGGGGCCGCGCGGCGCCGCGCTCACGTTGCCCGTGAAGCGGCGGTGAAAGCCGTTCGGCCCAAGCACCCAGAGATCGTATGCGCCGGCGTCCGTCGCTTCGGGTGTCCACGTGTCGTCGAGCTGCTTGTTTGCCTCGACGGTATAGCGGCGCGGCGTCCGATCGAGATGCAACGTGTCGTAGACGTGAAAGACCGCGCCGGCGCGGCCTTCATTGCGGAAGACGAGACGCACCTCGTGCCGCCTCGCCACCACATTCGCCTCAGTGTGCAGGCGGTACGGCAAGGCGCGCGAAGGGCGGGCGAAGCGCGCCTGGCTCGGCATCGACTGTTCGGCAACCGGTGGCGTCGAGACCGTCTTCAGCGCATGCTGCTGCGCATTCTGGGCGTCGGCTGCGGCTTTGCTCGGGGCAGGGAAGGACGTGGCCGGCTTTTTGTTCGGGGTGCTGAAGTTAAGCGTGGAGGTCAGGTCGCCGAACACGGCGCGCCGCCATGCGCTGATATTGGGCTCCTCCACGCCGAAGCACTGCTCCAGAAAGCGCAGCACCGAGGTGTGATCGAACACCTGCGAGTTGACGAAGCCGCCCGTGCTCCAGGGCGAGACCACGAACAGCGGCACACGCGGGCCGGGGCCGTAGGGTTGCCCGTCCGGCAAGAGCGGGGTTGCGTCGCCGGGCGGATTCGGCACGGTGAAGTACTCGTGCTTCGTACTGACCGTGGATTTGCCCGCATAAGCGCCGTCGCCGATGGGCGAAGGCGCGGCGGGCGGCGGCACGTGATCGAAGAAGCAGTCGTTCTCGTCGTAGTTCACGAACAGCACGGTCTTGCTCCAGACCTCCGGGTTCGCCGTGAGCGCATCGAGCAACTGCTGCACGTACCACGCGCCCTGGCCAGGCGTCGAAACGTCGGGATGCTCGCACGAGGCCTGCGGCGAGACGATCCAGCTCGCCTGCGGCAGACGGTTGGCGGCGATGTCGTCCTTGAGCGCCTGCAAGAAGCCGCCATCGGGCATCGTGTTGCCAATGCCCTTGTAGAGCGGCTCCCGCGCTTCCAGCTCCGCGCTCCATGGCAGGTTGGGCGAGCCAGGGATCGCCTCGTGGATCTTGCGGAACGTGGCGAAGCCCGCGAGCGGATTGTCGTTGTAGTTATCGGGCTGGTTTTCGTAGACTTTCCAGCTCACGCCCGCTTTTTGCAGACGCTCGACATAGGTGGTCCACCGGAGTCCGTTGCCGGACGGTCCGAGCCAGTCCCAGCCGTTGTTGTTCACCACGGCATGCGGGGAGAGCCCGCCGCCGCCCGGACCGTTCGTGCCGCTCCACAGGAACAGGCGGTTCGAATTGGTGCCGCCCATCAGCGAGCAATGATAAGCGTCGCAAACCGTGAAGGCGTTCGCGAGCGCGAAATGAAACGGCAGGTCGGCCTCCTGCAGATAGCCCATCGAAACATCGCCTTTCGACTTCGGCCATTGCGTCATGCGGCCGTGGTCCCACGCGCCGTGCGCGTCGACCCATTCGTGCGCGCCGCCTGCGAGCAGCGCATTGCCCCGGGTCTTGTCGAGATGGAAGGGCAGCACGCTGCGCGTGCCGTCGCTCTGCTGCCAGACGCTCGCGCCTTGCGGCTGCGGGATCGTGATACGGTCGCCGAAGCCGCGCACGCCGGGCAGCATGCCGAGATAGTGGTCGAACGAGCGGTTCTCCTGCATGAAGATCACGACATGCTGGACGTCCCGGATCGTGCCGGTGGCGTTGTTCGCGGGTATTGCGAGCGCGCGCCGGATGGCTGGCGGAAAGAGGCCGAGGGCGGCGCCCGCGGCGGCGCTGCGCAGAAAGCGGCGGCGGTCCTTCGAGGTCATGGTGCCGATGGTTGTGCTGGGTTGTTATGGGCCGTTATGCGGGTCTCGTAGCCGCGAGCATGACACGTTGGACGCAATGGCGCTTGCTGGGCGTGAGGCGGCCCGGCAAGCGCGGGGTGGTCGAGGGCCGGTTTGTGCGCTGCGGTGCGCTTCAGTGCGCGCGCCACGAAAACGCGTTGCGCACGGTTGCCGCCGCAATTATTTCGTTTTACGAATTAAATAGAGTTGCCGGATCGATCGAGTCGATCGGCTCGGCGGCCACGCCGTGCGCCGCGTGTATCGCTTCGAGCGTGCTCATGAACGCCGCGATGAGATGCCCATTCGCGCGGCTCTTGAGATGATAGAGATATTCATGCATGACGGGGCCGTCGGGCGCGATGGGCACGCTCGCCAGCGAGGCGCCGCGCGGCACTTCGCCGGCGGGCATCAGCGAGCAGCCGAGGCCCTGGCGGATCGCCTCGCAGATCGCTTCGCGGCTGCCGATTTCGATCACGGCGGCGGGCGCCACGCCGCGCCGTCTCAGTGCGGTCTCGGTGGCCTCGCGCGTGCGCGAGCCGGGCTCGCGCAGCAGCAGCGTTTCGCTGGCCAGCACACCCAGGTCGGTGCTGCGCCGGCGCGCGAGCGCGTGGGCGGGATCGACCACCAGCACGAGCAGATCGCCCGCGATGCGGTGGCGCGTAAGCGTCGGATCGTCCACGCGGTTCGAGGAAACGGCCACATCGACGCGATACTCCACGAGCGCGTCGAGCACTTCGTTCGAATTGCCCACTTCGATGCCGATCTGCACGTTCGGATAGCGGCGCCGGAACGCCGCAACGGCGGGGAGAATGTAGTAGGGGCCCGTGGTCCCCAACCTGAAACTGCCGGCATGGCAATCGCGTTCGTGACGCAAGGCGCAGTCGATCTCGCGTTCGCTCTCGATCAGCCGCTCGATGAGCGGCATGAGCGCAGCGCCCGTCTGCGTGAGCTCGACGCGGTTGCCGCGACGATGAAAGAGCTCCACGCCGTAGTGCTTTTCGAGTTGCTGGATGCGCGCCGTGATGGTGGGCTGGCTGACCGAGAGATGCCGTGCAGCGGCGACGATGCTGCCTTGCCGGACGGTTTCGTAGAACGCGGCGACGAGCGGCGCGAGTTGAGGGGCGAGCATGGTCTCGTGACGGCAAATGACCGCGACTCTAGCGCAGCTTCGCGTCAGATTCGTTACGGCGCCTCGCGCGGGCAGCGAGCGCTCGCGCGCGCCGCGCGTTCAGGGCATCGCGACGCGGTGCAGGATGTCGAGCAACTGCGTGACGGCGAAGGGCTTGCGCAGGAAGCCGAGCAGTTCCGCATCGGCGGGCGGCGTGACGAGTGCGGAGACGAGCACCAGCGGCACCCCCGCGAGCACGCTGTTGCGGCGCATCTCGCGCATCAGCGCGAGGCCGTCCATGTGCGGCATCATGCAATCGGAAATCACGACATCGGGCGGATCGGCGAGCGCCGCCCTGAGCGCATCCGTCCCGTCCTCGGCGGTTCTGACCCGATAGCCTTCCTGGCAGACCAGCTCTTTGAGCGCGTTTAGCGCGTTGATGTCGTCGTCGACGAGTAATACGGTAGCCATACGTCGTTTACCTGTGCGGCGCGCACCCGCCGTTGCCGTGCACGGTTATTACGCCGTGCGCCCGTGCTGTTCACCATTGCCCAACCCCCGTCCGAGCTGGCGGACTTCGGCGCTCGCCCCGCATTTGTCGGAGCTCACGGGCGCATGCGCATTTTCCATGCCCGATGCATGCGAATCGCCCATGGCCTCAACCAGCGGCGTGGCGCCCGAATGTCACTTTCATGACGCATGAATCTTGCAGCAGTTGGCGTTCCCGTCGCGGCGGCCAATAACGACCCCGTGCAAGCGTGCGCGGGTGCGCCGGCGGCGTCATAAAAAATTCAAATAATGTCCACGGGCGGCTTCAGGAAAACCGGCCCTTAAAACGGGACGGCAATCCATCGCATCTGGGTGTTTTCCCTCTTTGCACAATGGATTCGTTTCGTCGTCCTGCTTCTTCTGGTGAAGTTATGCAAATTGAATGCTTCAGCAACGGTTCGTTGAGGGACGCCGAACATATGCAGTCATTTCGGTATGCATAGCGCATGCTAATGCAATTCAGCTAAGCCACCCCGCTGTTTTTAAAGGATAATCAATCACAGATGGGAATGACGTTCGATGCAACGTTCATTCCAGCCGGCCGCGCGGCGCCTTCTTCGCGCCGCCGGAAACAGGCACCGCTTTCTTCGGGCAGGCGTCTTTTCCTTGGTAACCAGTGGCGATCACGCTAGGCGGGAATCGTGCGGATGTCGAGACGCCCGCTCACGGCGTCACGCGCCTTCATTTGCCTTCGAATCCGCTGCCCCTCGTGCGCGTAGAAGCGCATGCGAGACGCGTCGATGCGCTCCCGCGCTGCGGGCAACGCACCGCAAGCCGCCGGCCGCCCGACGGACGTTCGGGCCGCCCGCACTGTAGCGCGCCGCGTGCGTGTGCACGCAGGCGCAGCCGGTGCGCGCCGCGTCTTGCCCCTCGCGCCATGCGCGCGCTCGCCAGGCTTCGATCCGCTCGCATTCGTAACCGCATTCATAAGCCCGCAACCGGAACTCCCACGCCATGCCGTTTCGCGCATGGTGCTCCGGCGCGGGTCAACTACCGGCCAGCCGTCCCACAGGATTTGCGGGGAAAGTCGCTTTTCAGCTTGGGGGGGCGGCCACCAACCACAAGGAGCCTGAGATGAAAGCTGGCAATAACAATTGGCGGAATGCACACAACAACGACGCGGCACTGCCGGCCTTTCTTGCCGCGCGCGTCGACCGCTATTACACGGAGCGCGTGCAGCAGAGCTGGGCGGGGGGCCACATCATGAAGGGGCGCGTTCCGGATGCCGACGCTTTGCATCTTTCGAGCAACGACTATCTGTCGATTGCCCGCCATCCCGAGATTCTCGACGCAATGTGCATGAGCATCCGTTCCGAGGGCAACGGCCTGCTGATGTCGGGGGTGTTCCTGCACGGCGACGATTGCCCGCAACTGAATCTCGAGGACCGTTTCGCGCGCTTCATGGGCGCCGAGGCGAGCGTGCTGTGCCAGTCGGGGTTCGCGGCCAACACGGGGCTGATCCAGTCGATCGCGAATGCGCAAACGCCCGTGTACGTCGACATGATGGCGCATATGTCGCTGTGGGAAGGCATTCGCAGCGCGGGGGCGAAGGCCATCAGCTTTTTCCACAACGACGTCGAGCATCTCGAGCAGCGTATCCAGCGCTATGGGCCGGGCATCGTGATCGTGGATTCGGTGTACAGCACGAATGGCAGCGTGTGTCCGCTGCAGGCCTTCGCGGATGTGTGCGCCGAGCACGATTGCGTGTTCGTGGTGGACGAGTCGCATTCGCTCGGCACGCACGGCCCGCATGGCGCGGGGCTGGTTGCGGAGCTGGGTCTCGCCGATCGCGTGCACTTTCGCACGGCAAGCCTCGCGAAGGCATTCGCGGGCCGCGCGGGCATCATCAGCTGCTCGCGGCGTTTCCAGGAGTACTTCAAGTGCGAGGCGTTGCCGGCCATCTTCAGCTCGACGTTGCTGCCCCACGAGACGGCGGGTCTCGCGGCCACGCTCGACGTGATCGAGCGCGACGACTGGCGCCGCACGCGGGTTGCCGCGAACGCGCGTTATCTGCGCATGCGGCTGGCGGAGCTCGGCTATAACCTCAACGGCAGCGAAACGCAGATCATCGCGCTCGAAGCCGGGCCCGAACCGCAAACCATCGTGCTGCGCGACGCGCTCGAAGCGCGCGGCATCTTCGGCTCGGTGTTCTGTGCGCCTGCCACGGCGCAGAACCGCTCGCTCGTGCGGCTCTCGATCAGCGCGGCGCTCTCCGAGGTGGAGCTCGAGCGCATCGTGGACGTGTGCGAAGCGATACGCGACGAAGTGCAAATGTGGAACTGGCCTTCGACGCGCCGCCTCATGGAGCGTGGCGCCGGGCGTGCGCGCGTGCGTCAGCCGCGTGCGCTGGCCGATCTGCCGGTGGCCGCTTGAGGCTCGCGTGCGCAGCGGCGACACGGGCGTGACACGACGCTGACGCGGCGGTGACAGACAGGCGGCGTGAGCGGCTCAGCGCGAGTCCCACGCCGCCTGGATTTCGCGGTCGAGCTGCTGCAGATAGGCGTCATAGGGCAGCACGTTCTCGAGCAGGAGGCCCGCGGGATTCTTCACGACGGCGTAGATATAGCGGCGCTCGCCGTCGAACACCGATGCGGGATGCATGTACGGCTGCCACTCCGCGGATTGTGCCGGATAGTAGCCTTCGGTGTGCCAGAAGTAGGGCACGCTGCGATGGCTGTCGAGCTCGGCATGAAACGCTGCGGGCGCGCCTTGCTCGACGGCGATCTCGTGCACGCCGCGCAGCGATTCTTCGGTGTGGATGATGAGCAGGTAGGGCGTGCCCTGCCCATCGAACATGAGCAAGCCGTGCGGCTGGTACGAGAGATAGTGCTCGACGATGCCGAGCGATTCGAAAATGCCCTGCACGTGCGCGGCGAGCGCGCCGTCCTTGAGAAACGCGTATTCGGAAACGGCGAGCGCGTCGAGCACCGTGCCGCAGGCCTTGTCGAAATACGCGGCCTGCATGTCGCGGATCGCCTGATTCAGGGTTTCTACCGCATCCACTTCGTGCTTGCGGATGAAGCGGTCGATCAGGCCTTCGTTGAAGCTCTTGACGGCCACGTGCTCGTCGGCCTTGCCAGTGAGCACGATCTTCTTGAGCGCCGGATTGGCCAGACGCCGGCAGAACTCGATGCCGTTCAGCTCGGGCATGTCGTAGTCGACCACCACGACCGAAACGGAATCGAAGCGCTCCGGCCGGTGCACGAGCGAGCGGATTGCGTCCACGCGCATGGCAATGACCTGATGCGCATCGTTTTCCTCGGTGCGGTCGAGATACGGGCTGAAAATGGGCGAGGCGGGCTGGTCTTGCGCCGCGCGCCCGTTCAGAAACTTCAGGGCTTCCGTAGGCGAGCTGAACAGCCGGAACGCCAGCTCCGGGTCGAGCTGCAGGCTCAGATTCGATAGAAACGCCGCACTGTCGTCGACGAAGGCGGCGGTGGTCGGCCAGGAGAACGGCTGAATGGCTTTCGGAGTGGCTTTCGTCATGGCGCTGGGAATGTCAAAACAAACTCGGTGTATTTGCCTTTCACCGAAGAGCAGGCGATGGCTCCCCCCATCGCTTGCATGACATCGCGGCAGAATGCCAGCCCAATTCCTGCTCCGAGCGACACGTCATCGGTGGTGGTGGAAGAAGTATAAAAGCGGGTAAAGATGTGCGGCAAGACTTCAGACGAAATACCGGCTCCGGTATCGCTGAAAATCAACCGATTGGCGCGATTGCCTCGGCTCGCCGCCTCGAGCCGGATGGAAATATGCGCACCATCGATACTCCCCATGTGCCGAAAGGCATTTTTGAGCAAATTAAACAGCACATGGACAGTCAGCATTTCAGAGCCGACGAATTCGAAATCGGGGCGCAGATTGCAATGCACGCGCGCACGGTCGCCTTCGCGAAACGGATAGCGCGCGAGTGCGGATTCGACGCAATGCGCAATCGAGCACGTGGTTGCGTTTTGCATGTTCGTGCCGGAAAAGCGCGCGGTGGCGAGCAGCATGTCGATGATCGCGTTCGAATGAAGCGCTTCCTGTTCGATGCGGCTCACCACGCCCTGCATCGAATGCAGATGCGCCACGCGTATTTTCGGCACCGGTAGGCGGTTGCGCTGGGCGAGCGCATAGGTGTCGAGCAGCGCGGGCAGATAGCGCATGAGGCCCGCGGCCCCCACGCGGATGGCGACGAGCGGCGTGCGCAGCTCGTGCGCGACGCTGCCCGCCGTGGCCAGCATGGCGCGCTCCTGTTCGATCTGGATGCGGTCCTGGTCGTAGTTCGCCACCGCGCCGATCGCCACGGCGAACGAGAAGATCGCGAGATGGGTGAGATAGATGGAGTCGAGAACGATCGGGTCGGTCGTGAGCACATAGGCGACGAGCGCGAGCCCGATGCCCACGACGAACTGCAGCACGAGCATGAGCCAGTCGAGCAGCAGCACCATGACGAAGGCGGCGATCAGCGCGCTTTCGACCCAGACCTCGTTGCCGTTGTTCTTGAGCAGCATGAAGGTGAAGAAGAACGGCAGCGCGTATAGCGTGGCGATATACCAGTACCAGGGCAGCAGCTTCCTGGCTCGCGCGGGCCAGCGCTCGAAGGCGAGAATCGGCACGAACAGCGCGGCGCCGATCAGGCGCAGCGTGAGATTCTCATAGGGCTGCGGAAAGAGGTCTTTCCAGACGTAGTAGTAAAGCGGAAAGCCGATGCTCGCGACCACCGCGAGCGGCCGCATGCGGCGCTTCACGTACTGGAGGTTGCGCATGGCGGGCGCGAACGCGCGCACCATGCGCGGTTTGAGCGCCGCCCAGCTGCGGCGCGCGCGCATCGTGATTCTCGATACGTTCATCAGGGTGGAATCGCTCATTGTTCGATGCCGGATGCGCCGCCGGCCTCGACTGCGCACGTGTCTCCAGGCCCGTGCAAGACCCCCATGCGAAGTGGTGCCAAGGCAGGCGGGTTTTGGCTGCGGCGGCAATTGAAGACAATAGCATCATTGTGGCGTGTCGATGGGGCCTGAAAGGGTCTGGAGCGTCACATTCGGCCGCGCAACATATGGCGGCATGGCCGGATGATGCCGCGTGCATGAAATGGACTGCGAATGGTGCCAATGATGCGAATGGTGCCAATGGTGTGCGCATGGCCTGCGGTGGCCTGTGATGGGCCTTGATGGCCCGAAGGCCGGGCCGATGAATGGCTGGCTGGCGGGCGCGCGTCGCCTGACGCTCAGGCCGAAGCCGCACGGGCGTGCGGCGCGAGAATGAATTGAGCGATGACTTCGTCGAGCGCCGCCTGGGCGTCGCGATGCGGAGAATGACCGCCTGCGTTGAGCACCTGCACGTGCGCATGAGGCACCTGAGCGCCGATCGCCTCGACTTGCGCCAGCGTGCCGTAATGATCGTCGCGCGCCTGCACGGCGAGGAGCGGCGCACGAATGGCAGCCAGCTCGCCGACGATGCTCCACGCGCGGAACGCGGAATCGAGCCAGATGTCGTTCCAGCCGTAGAACGCGGAGTCGACGTCGTCGTGATAGCGCGCGAGCTTCTCGCGCAGGCCGCTGTGTTCGTATGCGGTTTTTGCCTGCGCGATGCTCGACACCGAAATGTCCTCGACGAACACATGCGGGGCGATCGCCACGGCGCCCGCGAGCGCGTGCGCGAAGCGCGCGGCATGGAGCAGCGCGATCGAGGCGCCGTCGCTGTGCCCGATGAGCCACATGCGCGCGCGCTCGGCGGCGCTCACGCCGAGCGCATCGAGCAGCGCGGGCAGCACGTCGTGCGCCTGCTGCGCCATGAAGTCGACGGGCCATTTCTCGTCATGCGCGCGCGGCGTGGAGCGCCCGTAGCCGGGCCGCGAATACACCAGCCCACGCATGCCGAGGCGCTCGCACAGCGCCTGCGGCCAGTCCTTCCACATGTCGACAGAACCGAGTCCTTCATGCAGGAAAACCGCGCTCGGCGCCGTAGCGCGATGTGGGCCGACCCAGCGATATTCGATCGTGAGCGTACCGCGCAGGGCGGTGGCCGGGAGTGTTGCGAATGCGCTTGCGTTCATGGCTTCGACGATTTCAATGAATGGCTTTACGGCGGCTGCACGATCCCTTCACGAATGGGGCCGATACTGCTCGCGCAGACGAAAGCGCTGGATCTTGCCTGTCGCCGTCTTCGGCAGATCGTCGACGAACACGATGTCGCGCGGATACTTGTGGGGCGCGAGCCGCGCCTTGACGAAGGCCTTCAGCGTATCGACGAGCACCGCGTGTCCGTCCTGCGTGGCGCCCGCCTGTGCGTTCGCCTCCTGCTTGAGTACGACGAACGCACAGGTCTTCACGAGCCCGTCCTGGTCCACGCCGATCACGGCTGCCTCGAGCACGGCTTCGTGCTGCACCAGCACCATCTCCACCTCGATGGGCGAGACATACTGGCCGCTCACCTTGAGCATGTCGTCGCTGCGGCCCGCATAGACGTAGCAGCCGCCCGGTACGCGCCGGTACTTGTCGCCGCTCTTGACCCACTCGCCCAGAAAGGTCGCGCGCGACTTCTCGCGATTGGTCCAGTACATCAAGGCGGCGCTCGGGCCGCGAATGTAGAGGTCGCCAATTTCTCCATCACGCACGGGCTGGCCCGACTCGTCGCGCAACTCGATTTCGTAACCGGGCACGGGGCGTCCCGTGGTGCCGTACTCGACCTCGCCTGGACGGTTCGAGAGAAAGATATGCAGCATTTCCGTGGAGCCGATGCCGTCGAGGATATCGCTGCCGAAATGGCGGCTGAAGCGCTCGCCGGTTTCGCGCGGCAACGCCTCGCCCGCCGATGCGCAAATACGCAGCGCGACGTCCGCGCGCGCGGGCAGGTTGGGCGAAGCCATCATGCTCGCGTACAGCGTGGGCACGCCGTAGAAGATAGTGGGGCGATGCTGGACGAGGCGCGCGAAGACGGCGTTGGCGGTGGGGCGCTCGGCCATCAACACGGTGGTCGCGCCTACCGAAAGCGGAAACGTCAGGGCGTTGCCGAGCCCATACGCGAAGAACAGCTTGGCCGCGGAAAACACCACATCGCTTTCGCGGATGCCGAGAACGGACTTGGCATAGGTCTCCACCGTCCAGTAGAGATTGGCGTGCGTATGCACAGTACCCTTGGGCTTGCCCGTCGATCCCGAGGAATAGAGCCAGAAGGCGATGTCGTCGCCGCTCGTTCGAGCCGCGTGCGCAGCGGGCTGGGCGCGTTCGATCAGCTCGTGGAGGACGTGCCCGGCCACCGGGCACCGAGGCGCAACGGCGAGGGGCTGCGAAACCACGAGCACGCAGTCCTCGCCGTTGCCTTGCGAACGGGCCTGCTCGAGTGCCGCGCTCACGACGGGCAGCACCGCGCCCGACGCGATCACGAGCCGCGCGCGGCTGTGCGCGAGCATGTAGACGTAGTCGGCTGCGGTGAGCAGCGTGTTGACGACCACCGGCACGACGCCCGCATGCAGCGCGCCGAGAAAGGCGATGGGCAGCTCGACGGTGTCGAGCATCACGAGCAGGATGCGCTCTTCGGCATGCACGCCCAGCGCACGCAGCCCCGCGGAGAACTGGCGCGCGCGCGTTTCGAGTTCGCCGTAGGCGAGCGTGCTGGTGTCGTCGATATAGGCGGGCTTGCCGGCGCGCGACGCGTTCAGGGCGAACAGATGCGCCGCGAAATTGAATTGCGCGGGCGGCGGCACGACGGCCGGCGCGCCCGGTGTCTGCGGGGCTGCTTTGGCCTGCGTGGCCTCGGAGGCCACGGCCGGCGACGCTGCTTGGGTTTGCACGATGCTGTCTCCGCTCTGTCTGCCTCGAAACGCGTTGCCTCGCGGGCAATGGCCTTGCAATGGCTTTGCCGATGCGCGACGCCGTCGATTTTCGGTCGTTGTGAAGCTGCTTCGCCAGTCAATTCGGATTGCCTGGCAATTCTTCATTCTTCATACGGGATGCTGGCGGCGCCACGAACGGCGATTCGGACGCATGGGCCGAGGCAGCCGTTCAGGCTGGCGCCGGTGTGAACTCGATCGCGCCTTGCGGCAGCAGATAGAGCACGAGCGCCTCGCCGTGCGCGACGGTGGGGCGGTGTGCGCTGCCCGGACCATACACGCACCAGCCCGCGGGCCGGCCATCGAAGGTCGCGCCGGGCGTGATCGGCATGAGGAGATCGATTTCGCCGTGCGGGTGCGTATGATGCGGGCCGGCAAGATTCTTCATCTGCACGACATCGACTGAAAAACCGTGCGTGGCGGGCAGCGGCTTGAAGACGCGTCCGTAGCGCAGCCCGCCGGCCTCGCGCTGGCACATCCAGCCGTCCGCGACGCCCTGGCGGCAGGCGTTCTCGAGCTCGACGAAGGTCGGGCTGCCGTTCGGCCAGGTAGCGTTGAGCCAGGCGTCGAGTGCATCATCCAGCGGACGGCCGGCAATCTGTTTCGTGACGCCTGCAATCAGGCGCTCGAAGTCTTGCGGGGACATGCGGTGTCTCCTGTCGGTCGCACTTGGCGCTTTAGCGCTTAGTGCGACCCCATGCTTCGCGGTCGGTCGCACTTGGCGTTTTAGCTGTCGGCCTGAGTTAGTGCTTCAGCACTTACTCAGGCCCCATGCAAAGCTCTTAGTGCGACCCCATGCTTCGCGGTCGGCCGGTGCAGCATCTGCGTTTGTCGCCGGCCCGTCTTTTGGCGAAAATTAGCGGTTAGTAAAATGCATGTCAAGCACTATAGTACATAAAACCGGGTTGGGAGGTGTCTGAAGATGAAGCAAACTTACATTGCCGAGCCGCAGCCGGAAGAATCCGCCGACGCCCACGAAACGGCTGATGCGGCGCGCGGCGAGCGCAGCGAGCGCGACCCGTTCCTGACCGCGATGGGCGAGCGCGTGCGCATGCTGCGCGCGCGCCGCGGCATGACGCGCAAGACGCTGGCGGCGGAAACCGGGCTCTCCGAGCGTCACCTGGCCAATCTGGAGTCGGGCGTGGGCAATGCCTCGGTCCTGGTGCTGCGGCAGATCGCGGCCACGCTCAATTGCCCGCTGGCGGAAGTGATCGGCGACGTCACCACGTCGTCGGCAGAATGGCTGCTGATCCGCGAGCTGCTGCAGGGGCGCGACCCGGCCGCATTGCAGCGCGCGCGCATCGCGCTCGCCGAAATGTTCTCGCAGGCGAGCGCCGATCCGCACCGCAACGAGCGCATCGCGCTCATCGGCCTGCGCGGCGCGGGCAAGTCCACGCTCGGGCGCATGCTCGCACAGGAACTCAAGGTGCCGTTCGTCGAGCTCACCCGCGTGATCGAGCAACTGGCCGGCTGCCCGCCCTCGGAAATTCACTCGCTCTACGGCGCGAGCGCGTACCGCCGCTACGAGCAGCGCGCGCTGGAGGCCGTGATCGCCGAGCATCCGCGCGCCGTGATCGCTTCGCCGGGCGGCCTCGTGTCCGAGCCGGCCACCTTCAACACGCTGCTTGCGCACTGCTTCACGGTCTGGCTCCAGGCGGCGCCCGAGGAGCACATGCGCCGGGTGGTCGCGCAGGGCGACCTGCGGCCCATGGCGGGCAACCGCGAGGCGATGGACGACCTCAAGCGCATTCTGGCGGGCCGCAGCGAGCTTTACAGCCGCGCGGACATGCGCTTCGACACCAGCGAGAAGACCCTGGCCGATGCCTATCTGCAATTGCGCGACCGCCTGGCAGCCCGGCTTGGCGCGGAGCCGGCGCGCATCGACTGAAGCGTGCCGGCCGGTCCGCGGGACGATGCATTGCATTTCATGGTTTACCCGCCGCCACTATGAATATGCACTAAAGTGCTTTACATGGGATAAATGTTGCACTATCGTTCATTGAAAAGAAATGCACATCCAGCTTTGCATGCGACCGGAGCCGATGCTTCACACGGGTTCCGGTCGATCAAGGAGACGCCCCATGGCCGCAGCAGAACCCGTCGTCGCCCAGCCCTTCGTTCAACCGACCGCTCCGCGTGTCGACTACCGCACCGATCCCTCGCAGTACCGGCACTGGAAGCTCAGCTTCGATGGCGCCGTCGCCACGCTCGGCATCGACATTGCCGAAGACGGCGGCATTCGCGAAGGCTACAAGCTGAAGCTGAATTCATACGACCTCGGCGTCGACATCGAACTGCACGATGCACTCCAGCGCATCCGTTTCGAGCACCCCGAGGTGCGCACCGTGGTGGTCACGAGCCTCAAGGACCGGGTGTTCTGCTCCGGCGCCAATATCTTCATGCTGGGGCTCTCCACCCACGCGTGGAAGGTCAACTTCTGCAAGTTCACCAACGAAACGCGCAACGGCATCGAGGATTCGTCGCGGCATTCGGGCCTGAAATTCATTGCAGCCGTGAACGGCGCCTGCGCCGGCGGCGGCTATGAACTTGCGCTCGCCTGCGACGAAATCCTGCTGGTGGACGACCGCTCGTCCACCGTGGCGCTGCCCGAGGTTCCGCTGCTCGGCGTGCTGCCAGGCACCGGCGGCCTCACGCGTCTCACTGACAAGCGCAAGGTCCGTCACGATCGCGCCGATATTTTCTGCACCGTGGCGGAGGGCATCCGCGGCGAGCGCGCGAAGGCGTGGCGCCTCGTGGACGACGTGGTCAAGCCCAACCGCTTCGGCCAGGCGGTGCAGGCGCGCGCGCTCGAACTCGCCGCGCAGAGCGACCGGCCCGATGCGGCTCAGGCTGCGCAGGGCGTCGCGCTCACGCGCATCGAGCGCATCGAACATGAGAACGGCCTGAGTTACGCGAGCGTCGAGGTGTCGATCGACCGCGCGAAGCGCACGGCCACGTTCACGGCGAAAGCGCCCGACATTGCGAAAGCGCCGCTGCCCGAAGGCGTCGACGCGATCGTCGCGGCCGGCGCCGCATGGTGGCCGCTGCAGTTCGCCCGCGAGTTCGACGATGCGATCCTCACGATGCGCACCAACGAGCTCGACATCGGCACATGGCTCTTCAAGACCGAAGGCGACGCTCGCGGCGTGCTGGCCGCCGACGCCGCACTGCTCGAGCACCGCGACCACTGGTTCGTGCGCGAGACCATCGGCATGCTGCGGCGCACGCTCGCGCGCATCGACGTTTCGTCGCGCTCGCTCTTCGCGCTGATCGAGCCGGGCTCGTGCTTCGCAGGCACGTTCGCGGAGCTCGCATTCGCCGCCGACCGCAGCTATATGGCCGCGCTGCCCTCGAATGAAGACGAAGAGCCGGTTATTACGCTATCCGAAGCAAATTTCGGACTGTATCCGATGGCCACGCATCAGTCGCGTCTCGTGCGGCGCTTCTATGACGAAGCCGAGCCGCTCGACGCCGCGCGGGCGCGGCTCGGCCAGCCCGTGAAGCCGCTCGAGGCGGAGCAGCTTGGCCTCGTGAGCGCCGCGCCCGACGACATCGATTGGGCCGACGAGATTCGCATCGCGCTGGAAGAGCGCGCGGCCATGTCGCCCGACGCGCTCACGGGCCTCGAAGCGAATCTGCGCTTTAACGGGCCCGAAACCATGGAGACGCGCATTTTCGGCCGGCTCTCCGCGTGGCAGAACTGGATTTTCAATCGCCCCAACGCGGTAGGCGAAAAGGGCGCCCTCAAGGTGTACGGCAAAGGCAGCAAGGCGCAGTTCGACCTCGCTCGCGTGTGATCGCGGCCGGGTTGCAGGCTCGCCGCAACCCGGCCGCGTGCCGATTTCAGCCCGATCCGCCATAGCCGCAAGGAACCGATATGTCCACCATCAACTACAGCGAAAAGATCCCCAACAACGTCAATCTCGCCGACGACCGCACGCTGCAGCGGGCACTCGAGCAGTGGCAGCCGAATTTTCTTTCGTGGTGGGGCGACATGGGGCCCGAGGGCTCGCACGGCTTCGACGTCTATCTGCGCACGGCGGTGAGCGTGGACGCCGGGGGCTGGGCCCATTTCGATCACGTGAAGATGCCCGACTACCGCTGGGGCATCTTCCTCGCGCCCGGCGAGGCGGATCGCAAGATCCATTTCGGCGCGCACAAGGGCGAGGCCGCGTGGCAGGACGTGCCGGGCGAGCACCGCGCGAACCTGCGCCGCATCATCGTCACGCAGGGCGACACCGAGCCGGCCTCGGTCGAGCAGCAGCGCCATCTGGGCCTGACTGCGCCGTCGCTCTACGACCTGCGCAACCTCTTCCAGGTGAACGTGGAAGAGGGGCGGCATCTGTGGGCGATGGTCTATCTGCTGCATCGCCACTTCGGCCGCGACGGTCGTGAGGAAGCCGAAGCATTGCTCGAGCGGCGCTCGGGCGACGACGACAACCCGCGCATCCTGGGCGCGTTCAACGAGAGAACGCCAGACTGGCTGGCGTTCTTCATGTTCACCTACTTCACCGACCGCGACGGCAAGTTCCAGCTTTCGGCGCTCGCGGAATCGGGCTTCGACCCGCTCGCGCGCACCACGAAGTTCATGCTGACCGAAGAGGCGCACCACATGTTCGTGGGCGAGTCGGGCGTCTCGCGCGTGGTGCAGCGTACCGCGCAGGTGATGAACGAGCTCAGGACCGACGACGTGAACCGCTTGCGCGCCGCGGGCGCGATCGACCTCGAAACGATCCAGCGCTACCTGAACTTCCACTACTCGGTGACGATCGACCTGTTCGGCGCCGACCACTCGTCGAACGCGGCCACGTTCTACAGCTCGGGCCTGAAGGGCCGCTACGAGGAAACCAGGCGCGACGACGACCATCAGCTCGAAGGCCAGACGTATCGCCTGCTCGACGTGCAGGAAGGCAAACTCGTCGAGCGCGAGGTGCCGATGCTCAACGCCATGAACGAAGTGCTGCGCGACGACTATATCAAGGACTCCGTAGCGGGTGTGAACCGCTGGAACAAGGTGCTGGAGAAGGCCGGCATCGACTTTCGCCTGAGCGTGCCGCACAAGGCGTTCAATCGCCAGATCGGCACCTTCGCGGGCGTGCGCGTCGCGCCGGATGGCCGCGTGATCGACGAGGCGCAATGGGCCGCGAACGAGGCGAAGTGGCTGCCGACGCCGGAGGACCGCGCTTATGTCGCGTCGCTCATGGGCCGCGTGGTGGAGCCGGGCAAGTTCGCGAACTGGATCGCGCCGCCGGCGATGGGCGTCAATCGCCAGCCTGTCGATTTCGAGTACGTGCGCTTCAACTGAATGTGGTTTTAGCTTTGGATGGGTCCGGTCGACAGGGAGGGGCAATCATGAACGGTCCGGTTTCGGTGGAGATCCTCAGGCAGCACCTGATCGATCCTGAGATCTGCATTCGCTGCAATACCTGCGAAGAGACCTGTCCGATCGATGCGATCACGCACGACGGCGTCAATTACGTCGTGAAAGCCGACGTCTGCAACGCCTGCATGGCCTGCGTGCCGCCGTGCCCGACCGGCGCGATCGACAACTGGCGCAACGTGTTCAAGGCCGAGGCCTATAGCATCGAAGAGCAATTCGGCTGGGATGAATTGCCCACCCAGAATCCCACGGTGAACGCTCCCGAGGCACCTGCCGCATCTGCCGGAGCGGACACGCCGCAAGCTTCCGCCACGACGAACGACAGCGGCGAAGCGCCGGGCTCCGGCTCGGACATGGTGCGCGGCTCGACGGTGCCGCCGTGGTCGGCGGCACGGCCCTATGTGCATCTGTACACGCACAAGGCGCCGACCACGGCCACCGTGGTCGGCAATTACCGCCTCACGGACGCCGCCGCCGAAAGCGACATCCATCACATCGTGCTCGACTTCGGCACGATGCCGTTTCCGGTGCTCGAGGGGCAGTCGATCGGCATTCTGCCGCCCGGCGCGAATGCCGATGGCCGCGCGCATCACGCGCGCCAATACTCGGTCGCGAGCCCGCGCGACGGCGAACGGCCCGGCTACAACAACGTTTCACTCACCGTGAAGCGCGTGACGCGCGATCATGGCGGCAACGCCACGGATGGCGTGTGCTCGAACTATCTGTGCGATCTGAAGAAGGGCGACGTGGTGAGCGTGATCGGTCCGTTCGGCAACACCTTCCTGATGCCGAACCACCCGAACTCGCATCTGCTGATGATCTGCACGGGCACCGGCTCCGCACCCATGCGCGCGATGACCGAGTACCGGCGCCGGCGCAGGCTCAAGGGCGCGACGGGCAAGCTCATGCTGTTTTTCGGCGCGCGCACGCAGCAAGAGTTGCCCTACTTTGGACCCCTGATGAATCTGCCGAAGGACTTCATCGACACGAATCTCGCGTTCTCTCGCACGCCGGGGCAGCCGAGGCGCTATGTGCAGGATGCGATGCGCGAACGCGCCGTGGACGTGGCGCACCTGCTCAAGGACGGCAATACGCATATCTACGTGTGCGGGCTCAAGGGCATGGAAGACGGCGTGCTACAGGCGCTCGGCGAGATCGCTCAAGCGCATGGCATGGCGTGGGACGCGCTGTGGGAGCGGCTCAAGCGCGAAGGGCGGCTGCACCTCGAAACGTATTGAAGCCGTGGTGGGGATACGCGTGGCAAAGGAGGATTTCCTCAGCCAGCAGGGCTATTTAAGCACGATCGTTCGCAAAGCGTTACCATGTCGGGACGTCGGCAGGCCGGGTGCACTCGAGTGCATCCCGATGCGCCGCACAATCCACTCGACGGAGAGACGTTGCAAATGAACCTCGTTGCCGAATTACCCGCCGGCCTGACCGGCCTCGAACAACTGCAGCGCATGCTCGCGAGCGGCCGCAGCGCGCCTATCGGCGAAACGCTGGGCTTCAAGCTCGTGGAAGTGGAGGAGGGCCGCGTGGTCTTCGAAGGCGTGCCGGGGCTGCACGCGTACAACCCCATCGGCACCGTGCACGGCGGCTATGCGGCCACGCTGCTCGATTCCGCCTGCGGTTGCGCGGCGCACTCGCGTCTCGCCTCGCATCAGGCCTACACGACGCTCGAGCTCAAGGTGGCCTATCACCGGCCCATGACCGCGAGCACCGGCCCCGTACGTGCCGAAGGCCGCGTGTTGAGCATCGGCCGGCGCGCGGCCTTCACCGAGGCGACGATCACGGACGCCGCCGGCAAGCTTTACGCGTCGGCGACTTCGACGCTGCTCGTCTTCGAACGCGAAGCGTCCGGCGCGTGATGCGCCGCGTCCCGCTCATGTAGCGGGGCGCGGGCGCGCATCTTCACGTAAGCGCACCGCCGTGCACCACCCCGTGCACCAACGTGCACGAATCAGATCGTCCCGTGAGCCTTGTCTTCGATGAGCTTGACGAGCGCGTGCAGCAGGCGGTTGGCCGGTGTGGCCACGCCTAGCGCCGTGCCGCGCCGCACGACGAAGCCGTTCAAATGATCGATCTCGCTGCGCTTGCCGCGCGCGAGATCCTGCGCGGTGGACGAATACTGCCCCGGCATGGTTTCGGCGATGCGGCGCACGCCCGTGTCCACGTCGGGTGGCAGCGTCACGCCGTCGGCGCGCGCCACGGCCACGCATTCGGCGACCACGTCTTGCATCGCGTCGAGGATGCCGGCGCCTTCCACGAGCCGCCCATAAGGCAACTGCGAGATCGCCGATAGCGCGTTGTACGCGCAATTCACAATGAGCTTGGCCCAGAGCGCGCCGCGCACGTTCGCCGAGATCTCGGTGGGCACGCCCGCGTCGATCAGGGCCTGCGCGGCGGCCAGACTGCCGCGCGCGGGCTCGATCACCAGTTCGCCGCGCCCGTGATGGCGCACGTGGCCAGGGCCCGCCATCTCCGTCGCCACATACACGACGGCGGCCGCGACGTCCTGCGGGATCACGGTGCGCAGGCGTTCCGCGTTGTCCACCCCGTTTTGCAGCGTGAGCACGAGCGTATCGGCGCGCAGGTGCGGCGCGATCGATGCGCCGGCGCTTTCCGTGTCGGTCGACTTCACGCAGAACAGCACGAGATCGGCGCCGGCCACGGCGGACGCTGCGGTGCTCGCGGTGAGATGCGGGCGGCCGATGCGTTCGTCGAAAGTCAGCGCTTCGAGACGCAGGCCTTCGCGCTCGATGGCGTCGACGTGTTGCGCGCGCCCGATCAGGACGACGTCGTGCCCTGCACGCGCGAGCATGGCGCCGTAAAAGCAGCCCACCGCACCCGCGCCCATGATGGCGATCTTCATTTGCGTTGCTCCTTCGGTTGTCTGTTCAATGGCAGTCTGGTTGCGCACTCAACGAACTGGATAGAGCCGGCTTGCGCGAATGGCCTCAGCGCAGCTCGAAGCCGAGCGCGTGGAGCGCGTCGCGCAGGCGGTCGCGGCCGTGCAGCGACTCGCGGCTGCGCCAGCGCGCGAGCGAGCGCGAGGTCCAGCCCGCCGAGCTGAGCCCCTGTGCGCTCTGGAATGCGCCCATCACGTCGTCGTATTGCGCGATGCCGGGTTGCTGCGAAGGCGCGTCGTACTGCTCGCGATGCAGCACGACCGTCTGCGGCAGGCGCGGCTTCACCTGCGTGGGCCGCGACTCGTCGGCGTAGCCCACGCACAGGCCGAACACGGGCAGCACGCGCGGCGGCAGGCCCAGCTCGGCGGCCACCTGTTCCGGCTGATTGCGGATCGCGCCGATATAGACCGCGCTCATGCCGAGCGACTCGAGCGCCACCACGGCATTTTGCGCGGCCAGCGCCGCGTCGATCACGCCGACGAACAGCGTCTCCAGATAATGGCGGCCTTCCGCGCTCGCGCCGGTGCGCTCCGCGGCGGCTTCGAGCCGGTTGAGGTCGGCGAGCCAGACGAGCAAGAGCGGCGCCTCGCGAATCTGCGCCTGGTCGGCGGCGAGCTTCGACAGCCGCGCCTTGCGCTCGGGGTCTTCGACGGCGACCACGCTCCACGTCTGCAAGTTCGATGAGGTCGAGGCCGATTGCGCCGCGGCGATCAGCGTTTCGAGCGTGCCGGCGGGCAGGGGCTGCTTCGTGTAGTTGCGCACCGAGCGGTGCGCGAGCAGCGAATCGAGCGTCGCATTCCAGGCGGGCAGCGGCGCGGTCCAGGGCGCGCCGTAGCGTGCTTCGAGGGCGCGGCTGGCGGCGGCTGCGTGATCCGCGCGAGCGGCGTGAGCGGTGCTTGCGGTGTTTTCTGCGCTGCGAGTGGCCGCGCCAGTCGATTCGGGCGTGGTGACGGTGGACATTATCGGGTTCTTCTCCGGCAAATACAGTCGAGTGCGAGCGCCGTATGGTACATGCCTCGCGCGGCTTGCGCCGGGCGTCGATCGACGAGCTCGTGCTCGCAGCTCGAAAAAGCGCCCCTTGCGCCTGCAGCGCTGCGGTGTGCCGTTATGCCGAAATCCGCATGTTCGGTGCGGTTTGTTGCCAAGACGCCTCAATTTCAGCTCCCTATACTCGCGTGACATTGTCCGGCGCCACGCCGCTCCCCCTTCCGGAGGCAAGCCATGTCGACGATTCCAGCACGCATAGAACGCATGCCGTACTCGAGCTTTCATCGGCGACTGTTGTGGCTGGGAGGGCTGGGCTATGTGTTCGATGCGATGGATGCCGCGGTGCTCGCCTTCATGCTGCCGGTGCTGCGTACGCAGTGGCATCTGAGCAGCGTGCAGACCGGCGTGCTCGGCAGCGGCACCTTCATTGGCTATTTCTTCGGCGCCGCGCTCGCCGGCATTCTCGGCGATGTGATCGGCCGGCGCACGGTCATGGTGTGGTCGCTGATCATCTACTGCGTCGCATCGCTCATTAGCGCCACGGCGCAAGACTGGCCTTTCTTCATGGCGATGCGCATCGTCGCCGGTTTTGGCACCGGCGGCGAAAGCGCCATCGTGGCGCCGTTTCTCTCGGAGTTCGTGGCGCGCAAGTATCGCGGGACTTTCACCGGTAGTCTGGCGGCCTTCTTCTCGTTCGGCTTCGTCGCCGCCGCGGTGCTCGGGTATCTGGTCATCCCGCTGGCGCCCGGCGCGTGGCGTATCGTCTCGGTGATCACCGCGCTCCCGGTCGTCATGCTGCTGTGGTGGCGGCGCGCGCTGCCGGAGTCTCCACGCTGGCTCGACAGCCGCGGCAGAACCGCCGAAGCTGAGGCGATCGTCGACAAAATGGAGGCGGAGCTGCGCGCCGCCGGCGTGCAGTTCGAGCCGCAATCAGCGCATGAGCCCGCCGCCCCGCCAACTGTGGGGCGCGGCACGCCGCTGGGCAACCTCAAGGCGCTCTGGTCGCGCGAGCTGGCGAGCATCACTGCGATGGCCTGGTTGATGTGGCTGTCGATCACGTTCAGTTACTACGCGTTCTTTACGTGGATTCCCGGCCTGCTGGTGCAAAGCGGCATGACCATCACGCGCAGCTTTTCGTACTCGCTAGTCATGTACCTCGCGCAAATTCCCGGTTACTTTTCGGGCGCGTGGCTCAACGAAAAGCTCGGTCGCCAGGCCACCATCGCGATCTACATGGCCCTTGGCGGCATCTCCGCGCTGGGGCTCGCGCTCACGCACGGCAATGCCGAAATCCTGTCGTCGGGCTTTTTGCTGTCGTTCTTCATGAACGGGACCTATGCCGGCGTCTACGCTTTCACGCCCGAAGTGTTCCCGACCGATGTCCGTGCGACCGGCATGGGCGTCGCTTCGGCAATCGGGCGCCTGGGCGCGATCGCCGCGCCCATCCTGGTCGGCTGGCTCTACCCGCGCCTGGGCTTCGGCGGGGTTTTCGGCGCCACGACGCTGGTGCTGGTCGTCGGCGCGCTCGCCGTTCTCATCATGGGCGTGCCCACGCGCGGCCGCTCACTGGAAGAAATTGCCGCCGCGCGCCTGAAACGCTGAACCCCTCACGTCTCGCGCATCGCGCTCCCGCATCAGGCAACCGAAATCAGGCAACCGAAGGAGCAACCTATGGACCGCATCCTGTTCACGAACGGCGCCTTGCTCGATCCGCAGCAAGGCGCATTGCAGCCGGGCCACCATCTGCTGGTGGAGGGCGACACGATCAAGGAGGTGTCGCAACAGCCGATTGCCGCGCACGATGCGCAGGTCATCGATCTCAAAGGCAAGACCATCATGCCGGGTTTGATCGACCTGCACGCGCACATGATCGCGACGCAGTTCGATCTGCCGAGCCAGGCAAGAATGCCCAACGTATTCGTCACGCTCAAGGCGCTTCCGATCATGCGCGGCATCTTGCGGCGCGGGTTCACGACGGTGCGCGATGCGGGCGGTGCCGGCTTTGCGCTCAAGCAATCGATCGAGATGGGCCTCGCGCAGGGGCCGCGCCTGTTCATTGCCGGGCGTGCGCTCAGCCAGACCGGCGGCCACGGCGACGTGCGCGCGCGCTCGGACTTCATCGCCGGCGACGCACCTTGCAACTGCTGCGTGCGCGTCGGGGCCTTGAGCCGGGTGGTCGACGGCGTCGATGCGTTGCGCCGGGCCGTGCGCGAAGAGCTGCAGATGGGCGCGGACCAGATCAAGATCATGGCCTCCGGCGGCGTCGCGTCGCCGACCGATCCGGTCGGCGCGCTCGGCTACTCGGAGGACGAGATCCGCGCGGTCGTCGCCGAAGCTCAGGCGCGCGGCACCTACGTGATGGCGCATGCCTATACGCCCGAATCGATGCAGCGCGCGGTGCGCTGCGGCGTGCGCACCATCGAGCACGGCAACCTGATCGACGCACCGAGCGCCGCGCTGATGGCCGAGCATGGCGCGTACGCGGTCCCTACGCTGGTGGCCTACGAAGCATTGCATCTCGAAGGCGTGCGCTACGGTTTGCCGCCCGAGAGCGCGGCCAAGATCGACATCGTGCGCGAGGCCGGCTTGAAGTCGCTGGAAATTTTCAGGCGCGCCGGCGTCAAGATGGGCTTCGGCAGCGATCTGCTCGGCCCGTCGCATCGCATGCAAAGCGACGAGTTCGCGATCCGCGCACAAGTCCTGAGCGCCGCCGAGATCATCGGCAGCGCCACCACCATCGGCGCCGAAATCCTCGGCATGACGGGCAAGCTGGGACGCCTCGCACCGGGCGCCTATGCCGACGTGCTGGTGGTCGACGGCGATCCGCTGCGCGACTTGAGCTGCCTTGGCGGCCAGGGCGAGCACATTCCTCTGGTGATGAAGGGCGGGCGCATCGAATTCAACGAATTGCATTGAACCGGGGTAGGGCTTCCACGCGGCGAATAACGTGGCCGTGATCGAAGCGGCGGCGTAATAAGCGGCGCTTCAATCTCGAAGCGCGGTAGGTTCGCCGGCCACACGCATCAGCCGCGCCCGCCCACGGCGCAGTTCGTTTGTTCATTGGCCGCGATATCAAGCGCGGCCTTTGCCTCTTCGATGCGCAATTCGTCCGCCAACGCCACGCCGTTCTTGACCGCCGTCACCTCGGCCAGTATCGACACCGCGATTTCAGGCGGCGTCCGGCTGCCGATATAAATGCCGACGGGGCCGCGCAGCCGGGCAAGCTCGTCTTTGCCGAGATCGAAATACGTTTCGAGCCGCTCGCGCCGCGCGGCATTGTTCCGGCGCGAGCCGAGCGCGCCCACGTAGAACGCGGGCGTTTGCAGCGCTTCGATCAACGCGAGGTCGTCGAGCTTCGGATCGTGCGTCAGCGCAATCACGGCGCAGCGCTCGTCGAGCTTCATGTCGAGCACGGTGTCGTCCGGCATCGTGCGCACGAGCGTCGTGCCGGGCACGTGCCAGGCGTCGGTGTACTCCTCGCGCGGATCGCATACGGTCACGTGATAATCCAGCCCGAGCGCGATCTGGCAAAGATAGCTCGAGAGCTGACCGGCGCCGATCACGAGCATCCGGTAACGCGGACCGTGAACGGTCAGGAGCCGTTGCCCGTCGAACTCGACGCCATCGGTCGAGCGCGCCGGCTCGAGTCTCGCCGCGCCGCTCTGCATGTCGAGCGAGCGCGCGACAAGCTCGCCGGCCACGACCCGGCGGCACAAATCGTCGATGCCGCTCGCGCGCGTCAGCGGTTCGAGCACCAGCTCGATCGTGCCGCCGCATGGCAGTCCGAAACGATGCGCCTCGTCGGCCGAGATGCCGTATTTCATGGCTTCCGGACGTGTCTGCTCGATGCCGAGCCGCCGCACGCGGTCGATCAGATCGTCCTCGATGCAGCCGCCGGATACCGAGCCGGCCACCGAGCCGTCTTCGCAGATCGCGAGCATCGCCCCTTCGGGCCGCGGTGACGACCCCCATGTCTTCACGACGGTGACGAGCAGCACGCGATGGCCGCTTTCGATCCAGCGAACGCTCGCCTTCAGCGCTTCGAGATTGACGCTATCCATGAAAATGTGGCTAGTGCCGCGACAGCGCCGAGCGCAAGGACATTTCCCGCGCGGCTTCCGGCGTGATGGTTCTGTTGAGCATGAAGCAGGCGGCACCGGCCGCCAGCAACGGCAACGCGCCGAGCAGGAAGATCGTCTGGATCGGCGTGCCGATGGCGATCAGGATACCGGCGAGCAGCGGGCCGATGATGGCGCCGATGCGCGCCACCGCGAAGGAGGCGCCGGTCGCGGTCGAGCGGATGAAGGTCGGATAGATCATGCTCGAAATGGCATTGAGGCCGATATTGCCACCGAGGACCAGCAGACCCGAGGCCAGCGCCATCGTCATGGTGAGACCGGCGCCCGTGCCGACGGCCAGCCCGATCGCCGCCACCGGAATGGCGCCGAGGATCATCGTCAGCGTCATCACCGTGACGCCCTTCTTGTCGATCATCCAGCCGAAGAAGCAGCTGAAGCCGGCACCCAGCTGGAACAGGGCCTGGCTGCGGGCCGCATTGGCGAAGCCGATCTGGTCGGTGAGCAGCGTCGTCATCCACTGCGACAGGAAGAAGTGCGTGACGAAGGAGAGGCCCAGCCCCAGCCACAGGAAGGCAGTCATGGCCGAACGGCCTTCGGTGAAGAGGTGCCGCACCGGCACGCCCGTGCGCACCTGCTCCTGGATGGTGAAGCGCGTGTCGTCCGCGAATTGCGCGCTGGGCTTCAGCTTGCGGGCATAGGCCAGGATGCGGTTGCTGGTGGGGTTGCGCAGGGTCAGGTAGCGGATCGATTCGGGCAGGCCGAGGAACAGGATGACGCCCACCACCACGGCGCCGATGCCGCCGAGATGGAAGACCGAGCGCCAGCCATAGGCCGGGATCATCTCCGCCGCGAGCAGGCCGCCGCCGGACGAGCCGGCGGTATAGCCGAGATAGAGCAGGGTGATGATCAGACCGCGGTTAGCCGAGCGGGCATAGTCCGTGATCAGCGAGACCGCCATCGGCATGCCGCCGCCGATGCCGAGCGCGGCGCAAAAGCGCAGGATCGACAGTTCGACCAGATTGTGGGCGAACGGCACGGCGAAGGTGAAGCCGCCGAACAGCGTGGTCGCCAGCAGGATGGCGCGCCGCCGGCCGATGCGGTCGGCCAGCATGGCGAAGACGATCGAACCCGCCATCCAGCCGACGATGCTGATGTTGAACACGGGCGTCATCAGCGCCCGGTTGATGCCCCATTCCTTGATGATGCCGGGGGCGGCGTAGTTCAAGGCCTGATTGTCGAAGCCGTCCGCCAGCATGACGAGGGCGCACAGGACGAAGAGGGTCGCGGTGAACCAGCTGCGCTCCTGGGTCTCGACGACCTGGGCGATATCGACGGTATTCTTTTGAGTCATGGCAGTCTCCGGATGTCTCGGCTTTCGGGGTCGCTTACTCGCCGTGGCCGCCCGAGGCTTCGCGCACCGGTGTTTCCGGCTTCACGCCGCCGCGCCGGTTGGCCCAGGTGCGCTCACCCGTCTCGCGCCAGCCGCCGGAGGTTGCCGCCTGCGCATACTCATCCCAGCGCTTGTCCCAGTCGCCCAGGTGATAGCCATGCCACGGCGGCTGCGGCGTGAGGTGAGGGAGCGCCAGCTCTTCCCAGATCTTGCGTGCCGCGCTCATGTAGGGCTCCGTCGGCAGCGCCAGCGGCGG
Source organism: Paraburkholderia sp. (assembly GCA_035277805.1). Classification (GTDB taxonomy): domain Bacteria; phylum Pseudomonadota; class Gammaproteobacteria; order Burkholderiales; family Burkholderiaceae; genus Paraburkholderia. The sequence goes on from DATEJU010000078.1 coordinate 32,190, forward strand.
CATGGCGTGCTTGAGCGTCGCGTCGATCAGCAGCGTGCTTTCGAGCGGCGCACGACCGGACTTGGGGCCGTGGCCGCTGGTGCGATAGGGCGTCACGTGCAGGTCGTGCGTGAAGTCGGCCCGATACGCCAGCGACCAGAAGATCGCGTCGGCATTTTCCGGGTCGATATCCTCGGAGACCGCGATGACCAGCTTGCCGCACTGCGCCTGGAGCGTCGCGGCCCCTTGCAGGCCGCGCCAGACCTCCGCCTGCTGCGTGCCGCGCGCGAACTGGAGGAAGATCACCTTGCGCAGGTTCGTCAGCGGCTCGTGCATCACCACCCGCTTGATGCCGCGCACGCCCATCACCTTGCTCAGATGCTCGAGGTACAAGGGCTCGTAGGCCACCTTCTTCAGCACCGAGCTTTCGCTGGGCGTGACCTGGCTGATGATCGAGACGAAGACGGGCTTCTTCTTCATCGTGATCGCCGTGACGTGCATGGACATGTTGTAGTCCTCGAGCGCGATGTGGCCGTGGCTTTCGCCGAACGGGCCTTCGGGCTCCAGCGCATCGGTGTCGATCAGGCCTTCAATCACGATTTCGGCATCGGCGGGAACGACGAGATCGATGGTCTTGCAGCGCACCACCTCGACCGGCGCGTGCATCAGGCCGCCCGCAACGGCCATCTCGTCCTGGTCGATCTGGAGCTTCTGCGGCCCCGTGAACAGCACCGCGGGCGCGCAGCCCAGCACGATGGCGCACGGCATTTGCTGGCCCTTGGCCCGATATTTCTCCCAATGGAGATAGCCACCGGCTCCCGACAGGCGGCTCGCCATGCGCACACCCAGCCGGTTCTCCGACTTGAGCGCCGCGCGGTAGGTGCCCATGTTCTGCACGCCGCTCTCGGGATCCCTGGTCACGCACAGCGTCGCGGTCAGATAGGGCGCCGCGTCGAAGCCGGGCGTGGAGACCGGCACCGGCAGGCGCGACAAGCCTTTTTCCTTCAGCGCATCGCCGCTGATCACCACTTCCTGGCAGGGCGCCTGCGCCACCGTGACCGGTGCAACCGGCTCGGCGATCGCCTCCGTCCAGGCTTTGCCGATCTGCTCGACCGGCAGGCCGAGGCCCGTGGCATAGATCTCCGGCGAGGCGGCAAGGCCGCCGATCAGCACCGGGATGTCATAAGTCTGGCCGTCGCCGTCGACCACGTTGGTGAACAGGAACGCGCGGCGCTGATCTTCGTGCAGCCCGCCCTGGAACTGCCAGCGCGCCAGCGGGTGCAGCTCCGTATCCTTGTTGATCGGCCTGTCGATGCGGGTCAAGAGCCCCTTGGCCTCCAGCCGGGCGATATGTTCCTGCAAGTCGCGCGGGGCACCGCCGGCAGTTGCCGCTTGCGAAAGATCGTGAGGCGATGTTGACATTCTGTCTCCTGGATGTGAGACCCAGCGGGTGGGTGAATCATTATGATTGTATTATTGCATGGCAATAATACTGTAGTCAATGCGGCTTTAGCGCGTCGATGGGCTAAAGCCAGACGCCACGGCGGCGGCGTCGGTTTTGAAGCGACGAATGCGGCGGGTCGCCGCCTGCCGAGGCGGCATCGCTCAGAGACCGCCCATGCACAGGTATTTGATTTCGAGGTATTCCTCGATGCCGTACTTCGAGCCTTCGCGACCGAGTCCGGACTGCTTGACGCCGCCGAACGGAGCGACTTCGTTCGAGATCAGGCCGGTGTTGATGCCGACCATCCCGTATTCGAGCGCCTCCGACACGCGCCAGATCCGGCCGATGTCGCGGCTGTAGAAGTAGGCGGCCAGGCCGAATTCGGTGGCGTTCGCCGCTTCGATCGCCTCGCGCTCGTCGTGAAAGCGCAGGAGCGGGGCGACCGGGCCAAAGGTTTCCTCGCGCGCGAAGCGCATCGACGCCGTGACGCCATCGACCACGGTCGGCTCGAAGAAGAGCTTGCCGGCCGCATGACGCTTGCCGCCGGTGAGCACGCGCGCGCCGTGCGCCACCGCATCGGCGATATGCGCTTGAACCTTTTCGACGGCGGCCTCGTTGATGAGCGGGCCTTGCGTGACGCCGGCCTCGAAGCCGTTGCCCACCTTGATGCGTTCGACCGCCGCCGCGAATTTCGCGGCGAACGCGTCGTACACGCTGTCCTGCACGTAGAAGCGGTTCGTGCAGACGCAGGTTTGACCGGCGTTCCGGTATTTCGAGGCGAGCGCGCCTTCGACGGCCGCATCGACATCGGCGTCGTCGAACACGATGAACGGTGCGTTGCCGCCGAGTTCGAGCGAGAGCTTCTTGACCGTCGGCGCGCACTGGCTCATCAGCATCCGGCCTACCGGCGTCGAGCCTGTGAACGAGAGCTTGCGCACGATCGGATTGCTGGTCATCTCCGCGCCGATCGCGCGCGGATCGCCGACGACGACGCTGAACACGCCGGCCGGCACGCCCGCGCGATGCGCGAGTTCGGCCAGCGCGAGCGCCGAGAGCGGCGTGGCTTCAGCCGGCTTCACGATCATGGCGCAGCCGGCGGCGAGCGCGGGCGCGACCTTGCGCGTGATCATCGCAGCCGGGAAGTTCCACGGCGTGATCGCGGCGCAGACGCCGATCGGCTCCTTCGTCACCAGCATCCGCTTGTCGGCGGCCGGCGAGGCGAGCACGTCGCCGTCGATGCGCTTTGCCTGCTCGGCGAACCATTCGATGAACGACGCCGCATAGCCGATCTCGCCTTTCGCTTCGGCGAGCGGCTTGCCTTGTTCGGCCGACATGATGGTCGCGAGGTCGTCCGTGTTCGCGACCATCAGCGCGTGCCAGCGCTTCAGGACCGCCGCGCGCTGCGCCGCGGCGAGCGCGCGCCAGCCGCGCTGCGCGCGTTCGCCGGCTTCGATGGCGC
>DATEJU010000079.1:0-3028 GCA_035277805.1 Paraburkholderia sp.
TTTCCTCGCGCTGATGCCGTACACCGACCAGCACAAGGCCTAACAAGACGACGCGATAAGGAGCAATAGAATGCAGATCATTCTTCTGGAAAAAGTCGTCAACTTGGGCAACCTCGGCGACATCGTCAAGGTGAAGGACGGCTACGCACGTAACTTCCTGATCCCGAACAAGAAGGCACGCCGCGCCACCAAGGACGCGATCGCCGAATTCGAAGTTCGCCGTGCAGAGCTCGAAAAGGCCGCGGCTGAAAAGCTGGCCGCTGCTCAAGCCGAAGGCGAAAAGCTCAACGGCCTGACCGTTCAGATCGGCCAGAAGGCTGGCGTGGACGGCCGTCTGTTCGGCTCGGTCACGAACGCCGACATCGCCGTCGCGCTCACGAAGCAAGGCTTCGCCGTGGAAAAGGCGCAAGTGCGTCTGCCGGAAGGCCCGCTGAAGATGGTGGGCGACCACCCGGTGCAAGTTTCGCTGCACACGGACGTCCTCGTCGACATCACGGTGTCGGTGCTGGGCGAGCACGTCTAAGCATCCAGGCGGCCTTGGGGCGACCTGGGGCCGTTTGACCGCAGTCATTCAAGGAAGGCAGGAGCCCCGCGGCTTCTGCCTTTTTTGTTGCGCGCGCAGCCGCTGCCGCTTTAGCGCCGGATTGCCGCTGGTTTGCTGCCGCTTGCTGTCGATTCGCTGCCGATTTGCTGCTGGTTTCCGCTTGTTCCAGGTAGCCGGCTTGTCCGATAATTGCCCTCCATGAACGCTCCGAAAGATCCTCAACTCGACTCGCTGAAAGTCCCGCCGCATTCGATCGAAGCCGAGCAATCGGTGCTCGGCGGCCTGCTGCTGGATAACGGCGCCTGGGACCGGATTGCCGACTTCCTCTCGCAAAGCGACTTCTACCGCTACGATCACCGCATCATCTTCGAGCATATCGGCCGCCTGATCGCGGCTACGCGCCCAGCGGACGTGGTGACGGTTTACGAGGCGCTCGGCACTTCGGGCAAAGCCGAAGAGGTGGGCGGCCTCGCTTACCTGAATGCGCTCGCGCAGAACACGCCGAGCGCTGCGAACATCCGCCGCTATGCCGAAATCGTGCGCGACCGCGCGGTGCTGCGCCGCCTCGTTTCGGTCGCCGACGAAATTTCCGCCGACGCTTTCAATCCCCAGGGCAAGGAAGTGCGTCAGTTGCTCGACGAGGCCGAGTCGAAGGTGTTCTCGATTGCCGAGGACGGCGCGCGTGGCACCCAGGGCTTCCTCGAGATCGGGCCGCTGCTCACGCAGGTGGTCGAGCGCATCGACACGCTTTATCACACGGCCAATCCGAGCGACGTGACGGGCACGCCCACAGGCTTCATGGACCTCGATCGCATGACCTCGGGCATGCACGGTGGCGAGCTGATCATCGTGGCGGGGCGTCCGTCGATGGGTAAGACCGCGTTCTCGATGAACATCGGCGAATACGTGGCCGTGGAGTACGGCTTGCCGGTCGCGGTGTTCTCGATGGAAATGCCGGGCACGCAGCTCATCATGCGTATGCTCGGCTCGGTGGGGCGTCTCGACCAGCACCGCATGCGCACGGGGCGCCTGACCGACGAGGATTGGCCCAAGCTCACGCACGCCGTGCAGAAAATGAGCGAAGCGCAGATCTTCATCGACGAAACCGGCGGCCTGAACCCGATGGAGCTGCGCTCGCGCGCGCGGCGTCTGTCGCGCCAGTGCGGCAAGCTCGGGCTCATCATCATCGACTACCTGCAGCTCATGAGCGGCTCTTCGTCGGGCGAAAACCGCGCGACCGAAATTTCGGAAATTTCGCGTTCGCTCAAGAGCCTCGCCAAGGAGCTCGACGTGCCGGTGATCGCGCTTTCGCAGCTCAATCGCGGTCTCGAACAGCGTCCCAACAAGCGTCCGGTCATGTCCGACCTGCGCGAATCAGGCGCTATCGAACAGGATGCGGACGTCATTCTGTTCATCTACCGCGACGAAGTCTACAACCCGGACAGCCCCGACAAGGGCACGGCCGAGATCATCATCGGCAAGCAGCGTAACGGTCCAATCGGGCCCGTTCGGCTCACGTTCCATGGTCAATACACGAAGTTCGATAATTTTGCCGGCGCGCAGAATTTCTACGGCGAATAACGGCGGCGCGCAGGGAAAGTGCGGTGCTTGTGCCAAAGTGGCGCAAATGCCGTTTGCGTGTTCCCAGACCAGTGCGGCGACCTGCCCATAACGATACAATGTCGCCGTTTTATGACGGTTATCTTTCCGTTTTGTGACGGAGATCCGAGACCAATTACCGGGATTCCAATGTTCGGTCGATTCATGCCCACCGAGGGCAAGTTCTTCGAAATCTTCAACGCGCACGCGAAGTGCATCGTATCCGCAAGCCGTGAGCTCGAGCTCCTGATCGACAATCTGGCTGACGCGGAAATCCACAAGCAGAACGTGCAGGCCGCCGAAAAGGCCGCCGACAAGCTCACGCACGAAGCCATCGACCTGCTGCACAAGACTTTCATCACGCCGCTGGACCGCGACGAGATCCACAAGCTGATCACGACGATGGACGATTGCCTCGACCTCATGGAGGACGTCGCCACGGCCATCTCGCTCTACGACGTGCAGTCGGTCACCTCCGAGGCAAGCCAGCTCGCGCACGTGGTCACGGCCACGTCCGAACGCGTGCAGGCAGCGGTGGCGATGCTCTCCGACATGAAGCAGGCGCGCGAGATCCTCAAGGCGTGCGAGGACATCGACCGCCTCGAATCGGACGCGGACCGCCTGCTGCGCGCCGCCATGTCCAAGCTCTTCCGCGAGGAAGACAACGTCAAAACGCTGATCAAGCTGAAGGCGATCTACGAGTTGCTCGAAACGATCACGGACAAGTGCGAGGATGTCGCGAACATCATCGAAGGCATCGTGCTAGAGAACGCCTGAGCGGACCACGATGCATTCGATACAACTCGCCCTCTGGGTGGTCGTCGGGCTGGTGGCCATCTCTCTCGTCTTCGACTTCATGAACGGCTTTCACGACGCGGCGAATTC
>DATEJU010000080.1:0-3220 GCA_035277805.1 Paraburkholderia sp.
CGGTGCGAAGCCGCCTTCGTCGCCCACTGCCGTGCTCATGCCGCGATCCGAGAGGATCTTCTTGAGCGCGTGGAACACTTCCGCGCCGCAACGCAGCGCTTCGCGGAAGGTCGGCTGGCTCACCGGCACGATCATGAATTCCTGAATGTCGAGGCTGTTGTTCGCGTGTGCGCCGCCGTTGACGATGTTCATCATCGGGACCGGCAGTTGCATCGCGCCCGAGCCGCCGAAATAGCGGTACAGCGGCAGGCCGGCTTCTTCAGCGGCGGCCTTCGCGACGGCCATCGAGACGGCCAGCATTGCGTTCGCGCCCAGACGCGACTTGTTGTCGGTGCCGTCGAGCTCGAGCAGGGTCTTGTCGAGGAAGGCCTGCTCCGAAGCGTCGAGGCCCATGATCGCCTCGGAAATTTCGGTGTTGATGTGCTCGACGGCCTTCAGGACGCCCTTGCCGTTGTAGCGGCCGGCTTCGCCGTCGCGCAGCTCGATCGCTTCGCGCGAGCCCGTCGACGCGCCCGACGGCACTGCTGCGCGGCCCATCGTGCCCGACTCGAGCAGCACGTCGCATTCGACGGTGGGGTTGCCGCGCGAATCCAGGATCTCGCGACCGATGATATCTACGATTGCACTCATGGTTTCCTCAGGAAATGACAGTAATTCTTGCGCGACCGGCGCCGCCTGCTGCATTGGCCCGCGACGCACAGCTTCTATGCTCGTTCGGGGCCCACCGTCACTTGGGACAGGCGGCGCGGCCGTCAGGTTCAACTTGCCGCAACGCGACGGTCACGTTCGCATGACCGATGCGCTGCCACACTGCCTTGCACATCACGCGCGGCGCGCTTTGCCGTAGCCCGCACAGCATGGCGTCATTGTGTGACGCCCGCTGCACGCCCGGCCTTGCGCCGCGCTGCTCCTCCATCGCGCCGCTCATGCAATCGAAGCGGCGCGTACCGCGTACTGCGTGTTACTTGAAACTGCGTGAAACCGCGTGATCAGTTGAAATCGCTCTCGAGGAACGGCGCGCGCTTGACCGCCTGGTCGAGCGTGACGAGCGTTTCGAGCAAGTCGGCCATGCGGTTCAGCGGCACCGCGTTAGGGCCGTCCGACTTCGCTTCGGCGGGCTTCGGATGCGTCTCCATGAAGAGACCCGCGACGCCCGTGGCCACGGCCGCACGTGCGAGCACCGGCACGAATTCGCGCTGGCCGCCCGAGCTCGTACCCTGCCCGCCCGGCAGCTGCACCGAGTGCGTGACGTCCATCACGACCGGCGCGCCGGTCTCGCGCATGATCGCGAGCGAGCGCATGTCCGAAACGAGGTTGTTGTAGCCGAACGAGACACCGCGCTCGCACGCCATGAAGCGGTCGTCCGGGAGACCCGCTTCACGCGCCGCTTCGCGCGCCTTGTCGATCACGTTCTTCATGTCGTGCGGCGCGAGGAACTGGCCTTTCTTGATGTTGACAGGCTTGCCCGAGCGCGCGCATGCGTGGATGAAATCGGTCTGGCGGCACAGGAACGCTGGCGTCTGCAAGACGTCCACGACCGATGCCACGGGCCCGATCTCCTCTTCAGTGTGCACGTCGGTCAGCACGGGCAAGCCGAGCTGACGCTTCACCTCGGAGAGGATGCGCAGGCCTTCGTCCATCCCGAGGCCGCGAAACGACTTGCCGCTCGAGCGATTGGCCTTGTCGTAGGACGACTTGTAGATGAACGGAATGCCGAGCTTATCGGTGATTTCCTTCAGGCGACCGGCCGTGTCGATCGTCATCTGTTCCGATTCGACGACACAGGTACCTGCGATCAGGAAAAACGGCTTGTCGAGACCAACCTCGAAACCGCACAAATTCATGCTTTCTCCTCAGCGTGCGCCTGCTGGTGCGCAACCGCCGCTTCGACATACGCCTTGAACAGCGGATGGCCGTCACGCGGCGTGGACGTGAATTCCGGGTGGAACTGGACGCCGACAAACCACGGGTGCATGTCGCGCGGCAGTTCCATCATTTCCGGCAGGTCCTCGGTCGGCGTACGGGCGCTGATGATAAGGCCGCCGGCTTCGAGCTTGGGCACGTAGCCGTTATTGACTTCATAACGGTGACGGTGACGCTCGTTCACATCCTTGCCATAGATTTCCGAGGCGAGCGTGCCGGGCTTGATCGGGCAGCGCTGCGAACCGAGGCGCATGGTGCCGCCGAGATCCGAATCTTCACTGCGCTGCTCGACCTTGCCTTCGCGGTCCTTCCACTCGGTGATGAGCGCGACGACGCGGTCCGGCGTGTCCGGATCGAATTCCGTGCTGTTCGCGTGCTTCAGACCCACCACGTCGCGCGCGAATTCGATCACCGCGAGCTGCATGCCGAGGCAGATGCCGAGATACGGCACCTTCGCTTCGCGGGCGTACTGAATCGCCTTGATCTTGCCTTCGGTGCCGCGACGGCCGAAACCGCCCGGCACGAGGATCGCGTCGAGATGCTTGAGGCCGTCCACGCCCTCTTCGTCGATCTGCTCGGAGTCGATGTACTCGATGTTCACCTTCGTCGAGGTCTTGATCGACGCATGACGCAGCGCTTCGATGAGCGACTTGTACGACTCGGTCAGATCGACATACTTGCCGACCATGCCGATCGTGACTTCGTGCTTCGGGTGCTCGAGCTTCTCGACCATCTCCGCCCACACCGCCAGGTTGGCGGGACGGGCCGAAAGCTTCAGCTCGTCGCAGACGATCGAGTCGAGACCCTGGTCGTGCAGCATCTGCGGGATCTTGTAGATGCTGTCGGCGTCCCATACCGAGATCACGGCGTCTTCAGGCACGTTCGAGAACATCGAGATCTTCGAGCGCTCGTCGTCCGGAATCGGACGGTCGGCGCGGCACAGCAGCACGTTCGGATAGATACCGATTTCGCGCAGCTTCTGCACGCTGTGCTGCGTGGGCTTGGTCTTGAGCTCGCCCGCCGTCGCGATGAACGGCACGAGCGTCAGGTGCACGAAGCACGCACTGTTGCGGCCGAGGCGCAGGCTCATCTGACGCGCGGCCTCGAGGAACGGCAGCGATTCGATGTCGCCCACCGTGCCGCCCACTTCGACGATCGCCACATCCGGCTCGCCGCACGTGGCCGAAGCCGCGCCGCGCTCGATGAATGCCTGGATCTCGTTCGTGATGTGCGGAATGACCTGCACGGTCTTGCCCAGATAGTCGCCGCGGCGTTCCTTGCGGATCACCGATTCGTA
>DATEJU010000081.1:0-6840 GCA_035277805.1 Paraburkholderia sp.
CACGGAGGCCACTAGCGACGTGCAGATCGACGAGCTGGTGGCGGGCCGCATCGACGCGGGCCTCGTGATCGCGCCCTTGCCACCGCGTCACGCGGCGCAGCTCGCGTATCTGCCGGTCGCGCGCGAGCCGCTCGTGGTGGCCATGCCGGCTGAGCTTTCGGCGCGCATGAGCGATCAGAATCGAGGCGATTCGGGCAATGGCGGCGACCCGGCCGCGCATGACTGGTGCGAGACGCCCGTGAGCCTCGGCGATCTCGCCGACGTCCCCCTCGTGGTGTTTCCGCGCCATCTGGCCCCGGGCTTTCACGACACCATCATGGATTGCTACGGCGCGGCCGGGCTGGCGCCGCGCGTGGGCCAGGAGGCGATCCAGATGCAGACGATCGTGAGCCTCGTTTCGGCGGGCATGGGCATCGCGCTCGTGCCCCGGTCGCTGCGGCATCTGCGGCGCACGGGCGTGGTCTACCGGCCGCTGGCCGAAGCGGCGCCGACGATCGAAACGGGCCTCGTCTGGCGCGCCGAGGAGGTGAGCCCGGTGCTGGCGGCGTTCATCGAAATCGTTCGCGCGCACGCGGTGGCAGGCGAGCCGTATTGAAGGTGCATTTTGGTGCTGGCTCCCTCGTCTCGGCGATAATGTGTCGCCGCGGCGCACGATGCGAACTGCACAGCGTCGGAAACGTCCAATGCACTTGCCGCGCGCTTTTGCGCACGCTACGGGCATTTTCTTGCCGATTTCGCGCCGTTTTTTACAACTCGGTTTCAAACCTCACCGCCGACAAGCACTGATTCCACGATGCTCATCCACCCGAACCTCGACCCCGTCGCCATTCATCTGGGGCCGCTCGCCGTGCGCTGGTACGGCCTCATGTATCTCGTCGGCTTCATTCTCGCGATCGTGATCGGCCGTCTGCGCCTGCGCCTGCCGTACGTGGCCGCGCAGGGCTGGACCGCCAAGGACATCGACGACATGCTGTTCTACGGCGTGCTCGGCACGGTCCTCGGCGGGCGCTTAGGCTATGTGCTGTTCTACAAGGCGAGCTGGTACTTCGCGCATCCGCTCGACATCTTCAAGGTGTGGGAAGGCGGCATGTCGTTCCACGGCGGCTTTCTCGGCGTGACCTTCGCGATGATCCTGTTCGCGTGGCAGCGCGGACGCACCTGGCTCCAGGTCACCGACTTCGTCGCGCCGATGGTGCCCACGGGCCTCGCAGCGGGGCGTCTCGGCAACTTCATCAACGGCGAACTGTGGGGCCGCGTGACCTCGCCGGACGCGCCGTGGGCGATGCTGTTCCCGGGCGCCGCCAACGACGACGCCGCGTGGCTCGCCGCGCATCCGCAGCAGGCCGCGGAGTGGCACCTGAACGAAGTGTTCGCGCAATATCACCTGTTGCCGCGTCATCCTTCCGAGCTTTACGAAATCGCGCTCGAAGGCATCGCGCTCTTCATCGTGCTGATCCTGTTCTCGCGCAAGCCGCGCCCGTTGGGCGCGATCTCGGCGATGTTCCTGATCGGCTATGGCCTTGCGCGCTTCACCGTGGAGTTCGCACGCGAGCCTGACGACTTCCTCGGCCTGCTCGCGCTGGGTCTTTCGATGGGGCAGTGGCTCTCGTTGCCGATGATCGTTGCGGGCGTGCTGCTGATGATCTGGGCGTATCGCCGCGCCAAGCGCAATAACGGCGTGCAGCAAGCAGTGGGCGCAAAGAGTTGACGCGCTCGATGCTGCTCTGAACTGCATGCGCCATGAAGAAAGCCACGGTTTTGCCGTGGCTTTCCTGTTTTTCGCGTGCTGCGTGTACGGCATGCACGGCACTCACGACATGCGTTTTACTTCATCTGCACCGAGCCCGACACGTTGACGGTCACGGTGGACGTGCCGCCTTCGAGCGGCATGGGCGGCGCGGCCTTCGCGTCGGCCGACATGGCGCGCGCGCTCATCATCATCATCATCGGACGCGGCGGCACGCCCTGGTGGCCCACGTTCACATCGCGGACCGTGTAGCCGCTATAGCCGAACGCGCGCGCATTCGAGGCGGCCTGCTCGCGGAACGAGGCAATCGCCTGGGCCGAAAGCTTTTGCTCGGCGGCGCGCTGCGCTTCGGGCGAGAGCGAGAACTGCACGTTGCCCACCTGCATCACCGAAGACATATCGCCGGCGAGTTTCGAAGCGGCTGCGAAGTCGTGCGATTCGAGCACGACCTCGGTGCGGCCGCGCCATGCCGAAATGCGCCCGTCGCGATCGGTCGACGGATAGATCGAGAACTGGCCCGAGCGTGCGGTCACGCCCGCGACGCCCCTGGCTTTTTGCAGCGCCTGGTCGGCGCGTTGATTGAGCGTGGCCGTGAGCGATGCGGGATCGTTCGCTTCCTGCTCGTAGAACAGCGTGATCGTGACGACGTCCTGCGGGACCTCGGCGCTTGCCTGCGCGGAAAGCGAGAGCACGCCCGAGGGTTGATAGCGCGCTTCGCTCTGCGCGAACGCGGCGCCCGGCGCAAGCGTCATGGCGAGCGGCACAGCAGCAGCGAGGGCGGCGGCGAGCGTGACGGCGGTTTTTCTCTTCATTTTGGGCTCCGTGCGCCGGTCAAAACCGGCAAAGTGTTGTGAATGAAAGAGTCATACGTTGAAGGCCTAGCCAGCCACGGCGGCCCTGAGTCATGCGTGTGTACCCGCGAGGGTGCAGGCGAAGCGAATGAAAGGGACTTCCCCGTTGTCACGGATCGGCACATTCGAGCCATTTCATGATCGGCGTAATCGAGCCACCGGATGATCGCCGTAATGGAGCCAGTGCCGGATCGGCGTAATGAGGCCACCCGATGATCGGCACATTCGAGCCACCACAGGATCGGCGTAATCGGGCCACCTGAGGAACTCGCGCTTCACTCGGGCAGCCGCCCCAAACGCATTTCGAATTTCCGCAACCCAGTACCTTCGGGCTTTTTGCCCGGAGGGCTGATGAGTCGAAGGAGGTTCGTTAGGTATGTCCAGAAATTAGGTGTGGTCGAAGTGGGTACACTGGGTGCAGGAGTCCCTTCCCGAGTTGTGAAGCGATTTTCTGCCTCGGGAAGGGAAGCTCAGACCGGGCGCTTTCGCTGGAATGCTTCACCTAATAATCTCAGAGGCTTTCCAGAAATTTGAGCAGTGAATCGGATGGGCGATAAAAAGTCATCTTGATTCCGGGTGCTTTAACTGTCGCGAGCGCTCGCCGCTTCATCGTCTGATCTGCCTCGACATAGCCGTGCGTCGTCACAGGGCTCTCATGTCCTAGCCAGAGCGCAACCTCGGTGATGCCTACACCGGCTTGCAAGAGATGCGTGGCTACCGTGTGCCTCATGGAATGCGGAGTGATATGGCGCTTCAGAAGCGATGGGCAGGTCTTCCCTGCTGCCGCCAGTGCCAGCGAAAATCGCTCAGCCACGTTTGCGCGCGTCATTGGTCCGCCATGGCGGCTTGGCAACAGCGGCTGTTCCGGTTGCAAACCCTGCTCACGTATCCAGTGGCGTATCGCCGCCGCAGTTTCACGCCATAGGGGTACGGCACGCTGCTTTCGACCCTTGCCATGCAGGCGTACCCACGGCGTTGCAGCAAGCGTTACATCGGCCACCCGCATCCCAGTCAGCTCAGACACTCTGGCGCCAGTGTTGTAGAGCAGCGCGAGCAATAGACGATCGCGCTGTCCGAACCACGTATCTGCATCGGGTGCGTCCAACAAGGCGTGAACTTCCTCACGTGATAGAAATCCCAGAAGCGGTCTCTCGAAACGTTTCGTTGGAATTGAGAGAATTTGTTGTGCCAGCTGCAGTGCCTGAGGACATCTCATCGTGACATAGTGATAGAAGGTCCGTATAGCGGAAAGCCGAGCATTGCGACTGCGAATGCTATTGGATCGTGCAGTTTCGAGGTTGTCCAGAAAGGCAGTGATCAACGTGACGTCGAGTTCGGCGAGTGTGAACTTCTCGGGCGGCTTATGTAACACTTGCTGGGCATAGGTCAATAGCATTCGGAAGGTGTCGCCGTATGACTCGACCGTTCTTGGACTCGCATTCTGCTGCTGCATTAGCCGTTCGATGAAGAACCGCTGAAGGAGCGAGGCAAACTCCTGTGGCTGGCTGGTGACATGGCTCATGTCGATTCCCCTTGGGCATACCGATGAAAGCGCTCTCCAACGAGAGCCATCAGTTCTGGCACCGCCGTGCAGTACCAGTAAGTGTGGGCGACGGAGGTGTGGCCGAGATAAGTCGAGAGCGCGAGGATTGCGTGATCAACGTCGATCCCCTGGCGGTCGGAGCGCAACAGACTGTTCGCGACAAAACTATGTCGGAAGTCATAACAGCGATGACGCGCATAATCGCCGCGTGGCAACCACCCCAGTCGACGGCATAGGGTTTCCAACGCGCACTGGAGCGTCGGTACGCCGACTGCCTTACCTCCATCGAGCAAGAAAAACCGGTCGCTGCGCGGCTGGCGCACGAAGCGATCACGCTGCTGAGCATACGTACGTAAGGCCTCTGTGGTGCTCGGATGCAAGGGAATCAAGCGGCTTCTATGCCCTTTTGCTTCCTGGAGCAGCAGCAATCCCTGGTCAAGATCAACGTCATCGCGTGTCAGGTGTGTGGCCTCTATCGGGCGTAGACCACTCGCTGCGAGCAGCCCTATCATGGTCCTGCAGGTCACAGGACGCAGACCATCACGAGGCTGAAGGCTGGTGGTAGCTGCCATCAACATCGATACTTCCTGCTGCGTGAAAATATGTGGGGTCAATCGTCGATAGGCTCTACCGAGCAGCCTTCCTGGTGGCACCTCGGTTACTGGATCGAAACGCTGCCAGTACCGCGCAAAGCCCCGCAATAGTTCAAGACGCCGAGCCCACGTGAAGTGTTGATCGCGTTTCGTCGAACGAGCCCATGCAACGGCTAGCTCGATGATAAGGTGTGACGGCGGGGGTATCTGTTGATCAGCGAATCGGCCGAATTGCCGCAGTCTGGGCGAATCGCCCACGATGTTAAATCCAGCGTTGCGCCGATATGCAAGGTAGTCTTCGATGCGCTCGCTCCACGGTCGGGAAGCATTCATGGCCGATGCTCCGGCCATGGTTGCGCTACCGTGCGCAGACGATCAAGATCGACCCGGGTGTAAATCGCCGTCGTATTGAGATGCCTATGCCCCAGAACGTCAGCAACTTCTTTTAGTGATGCCCCACCTTGAACGAGGCGTGTTGCTGCGGTCCGTCGCAGCACGTGGACGCCACGAAATCGCTCGTCGAGGCCCGCACGTACAAAGGCGCCTCTGATTAGGTCATTGACCGCAACTGCGCTAATCGGCTTGTCGTACGGCGCGATTTGCCGGACAAAGACGGCACGACTACTTGTATCGGGCCGTCCGTACCTTAAATAGCGGATAAGTGCTTTGGCCGTTTGTACCGGCAGCGGTAGCTTGCGTTCTCGTCCGCCCTTGGTATGAGTTAGCGTCACCGTTCCATTCTGCCAATCGAATGAACCCAACTGCAGACGTACGACTTCCATGCGACGTAGCGCCAGATCGGCCAGGCACCGTGCAATTGCGAAATCGCGCATGCCAATCGGGCTGGTCAAATCGAACGCTGCGAAAAAGAGGTCCAACTCCCTGTTCGTCATTGCAATCGGTAGACGTGCCGGCATCGGTGGCGCCATCTTCGGGATCGCAGCCAGGAGCGCGCGAGTGTCATCCCCGTGCAGGCCTCGAAAGCGCAGATAACTTGCGAGATCAACACAGTAGGTAAGACGTGTCGCGTGACTCCGCCCTTTGAAATAGCGCGCGGTGAAGTTCTCAATATCCGTTGAAGTTAGCCGATCGGCGGTCACGGCCTCCTGACCGAAGACGGAGTCGAGAAAGTTGCGAATATGCCAAAGACGGTTACAACAAGTGGTCTGCGCGTAACCGCAACTATCGACCAGGTAGTGCCTGAACAGCTCCAGTTCGATATCGACCGGTGTATGCAATTGAGCGCGACCAGCGTTGCTCAACCCTTCGTCCTTTAGAACGGACAGGAGATGGCGGAGAGCTGCGCGCACCGTGTTGACATGGTGCATGCACGGTCGCGGACATCGGCAATGCGGTAAATGAACATCGACAAACTCCATCACGAGAGCATCATCAATGTCGTCAAGGGTCAACCGCTTGTCCAGCCGACGGGCGAAGTGGCGCAAGGAGGCCAGATAGCGTTGGATCGTATCGGACGCATATCGTCGGTCACGCAGGTAATCCACGTACCTGGAAACGATGGTGTCTATGGGGCTCCCGACAGCTGTGCTACAGCGCGCTGAGTGCGCCGCCAATTTGCTTGCAGACATGATGTCCTCCTCGAACACGATGTAAGCCTCGATATGAGAACACGGAAATTAGGTGAGCTTCAAGAATTACCGCATTGCGCCTTTTACAGTTGAATGCGCATGTGGGGAGAGCTCGTCGCGTCGACAGCGAACCTAATTTATATGCAAGCCTAACGAACCTTAGGTCAATCTTTACATAAGGTTCGAAGTGTTTGAGTATCGACAGGTCCTGGCGCGCATGCGCCAGGGAGACTCCGACCGCGACATCGCCAGCGCGCGCCTGATGGGCCGCGGCAAGCTGAACACGGTCCGTCGAGTCGCGCAGAGCGAGGTGGGTACGGTTCAGGGCGGCAGCATCTCGCCGCTGTTGTCGAACATCTACCTTCATTACGCGTTTGACCTGTGGGTGAAGCAGTGGCGTGCGCGGCACGCCGAAGGCGACATGATCGTGGTGCGTTATGCCGACGATTGGGTCGCAGGGTTCCAGTACATGAGGGACGCGGAGCGCTTCCAGCGCGAAGTGACTGAAAGGCTGGCC
>DATEJU010000082.1:0-23487 GCA_035277805.1 Paraburkholderia sp.
GCTACGGCTGCGCCTGCGCGCCGCCGAGGCGCGCGAGCACTTCCTCCGTGTGCTCGCCGACTTTCGCGAGCGGCTGACGCACGCCCGGACGGCGGCCATCCATCAGGAGCGGCAGGAGCACGACTTCAGTGGCCTCGCCGTCGTCGGTCTGCATCGGCACGAGTCCGCCGCTCGCCCGCAGGTGTGGGTCGTCGAATAGCTGGTCCGGGCGCACGATCGGTGCGTAGGGTATGCCGGCCGCTTCGAGCCGCGGCGTCAATTCGCCTACGCGCACCGTCTCGAGGACTTCGCCGAGCCGCGCCAGCAGTTCGGGCCGCACGGCCACGCGCGAAGCATTGGTGGCGTACTGCGGTTCATCGGCAAGGTTCGGACAGCCAATCACATCGCATAGCGTCACGAACTGCTTGTCGCTCACCGCGCCGATGAAGAGCTGCTCGCCATCGGCGAGCGTGAACACGTCGTACACGCTCCACGCCGAAACGCGCGAGGGCATGGGCGGCGGCGCTTCTTTCGTCATCGCGTACTGCTGCATGTGCTGGGCGCTCAGGAACACGCAGTTCTCGAAGAGCGCGCTCTGCACTTCCTGGCCGCGCCCGGTGGCGTCGCGCTCGCGCAGCGCCGCCAGCACGCCGATCGCGCCGAACATGCCGCCCATGATATCGTTGACCGAAGTGCCCGCGCGCAGCGGCCTGCCCGCCGGCCCCGTCATGTACGAGAGCCCGCCCATCATCTGCACGACTTCATCGAGCGCGAGGCGGTTCTCATATGGCCCCGGCAGAAAGCCCTTGTGCGAAACGTAGATGAGGTGTGGATAGCGCTGCGAAAGCGCGGCGTAGTCGAGCCCGAGCTTGCTCATCAGGCCGGGGCGGAAATTCTCGAGCATCACGTCGCTCTGCCCGATCAGCTCGATGGCCGCCGCGCGCCCCGCTGCCGTGTTGATGTCGAGCACGACGCTCTTCTTGTTGCGGTTGAACGAGCGGAAAAAGCCGATGCCGAGCCCAGGCAGATTGCGCGTCTTGTCGCCGCCGGGCGGCTCGATCTTGATGACCTCCGCGCCGAGATCGGCGAGGATCATGCCGCACGTCGGGCCCATGACCATGTGCGTGAATTCGACGACACGCACGCCGTCTAGCGGAAGCCGCTTTGCTGTTTTCATGAGAAGCTCAGTATGACGAATCAATGTGAATGGCTGGCATGGAACGCCTTCGGCAGCCCCGCGCGCCAGAGCGTGCCATGCAGCGTTTCGTTCTCGAGCCATTGCGCCACTTGTGCGCGCAAGGCGAGCAAGGCCTCGATGTCGATGCCGGTCTCAATGCCCATGTCGGCCAGCATGAACGCGAGATCCTCGCTCGCCGCATTGCCGCTCGCGCCCGGCGCGTGCGGGCAGCCGCCGATGCCCGCGAGCGAGGCGTCGAAGCGCGCAACGCCCGTCTCCAGCGCGGCATAGACGTTGGCGAGCGCGAGGCCGCGCGTGTCGTGAAAGTGCGCGCACCAGAGCCGCTCGCCCGCAATGGCGCGCGCCCGCTCGCAGAGCTCGCGCACGGCGGCGGGATTCGCATAGCCCACCGTATCGGCGAGGCTCACGCGGTCGGCGCCCGCGTCGAGCAGCGCCTGCATGTAGCGCAGCACGTCCTGCACTTCAACGCGCCCCTGCAACGTGCAGCCGAATGCCGTGCCGATGCCGCCTTCGATCAGCGTCTTCGCGCCCGCCGCGTCGCGCGCGGCACGCATGCGCGCGACTTCGGCCACCACTTCATCGGGCGTCTTGCGCAGATTCGCGAGGCTGTGTGCCGCGCTCGCGGAAAGCGGCACGAGCATGAGGTCGGCGCCCGCTTCGAGCGCGCGCTCGGCGCCCTCGAGATTGGGCACCAGCACCGAGACGAACAGGCCCGGCAGGCGCCGCGCGAAATCGACGAGTTCGGCCGTATCGGCCAGTTGCGGCAGCAAGCGGGCAGGCACGAACGAGCCCACCTCGATCTCGCGCAGGCCCGCGGCGTGCGCCGCGCGCAGCCATTCGCATTTGCGCGCGGTGGGCAGCACAGTCTGGATGCTTTGCAGGCCGTCGCGCAAGCCGACTTCACGCAGGACGGCGCGCTCGGGGAATGAGGGCATGAAGAGTCTCCATAAACTGTCGATTCATTGGTCGGTTCATATTCCGGTTCATGCGGGTGCCGACGATGTGCTAACTTTAATCATTCCCTGAGATACATAAAGCGGTATTTCGGAACCAGTAACATTCCGAACCGGAAACATACCGGACCGAAAACTGCGTGCAGAGACGGAGCCGAGCGTGCACGACCTCGACATCAAGACCCTGCGATTGCTGGTTGCCGTGTGCGAGCACGGCAACATGGGCCGCGCCGCGCGCGACGAGCACATCGAACCCTCGGCGATCAGCAAGCGCATCGCGCAACTGGAGGCCAGCCTCGGGGTGCCGCTCCTCACGCGCTCGCGGCGCGGCGTACAGCCCACGCCGGCGGGCGTCGCGCTCCTCGAGCACGCGCGCAGCGTGATCTTCACGCTCGAGCGTGCGCTCGGCGACATCGCGGCATTCGGCAGCGGCTTGCGCGGCAGCGTGAGCGTGTGCGCCTCCGCGTCGGCGATTGCCGAGGCGCTGCTCGACGACCTCGCCTCGTTCATGCGCATGCCGGCGCACCAGAACATCCGCGTCAACGTGGACGAGCGTACCTCCAGCGAACTCGTGCAGCGCGTGCGCGATGGCGTGGCAGCGGTGGGCGTCTGCTGGGACAACGTGGAGCTCGCCGGCCTCGAGTCGCGTCCCTGGCGCGAGGACCGGCTCGCGCTCGCGGTGCATCCCGATCATCCGCTCGCGCGCCGCAAGACCATCGCGTTCGCCGATACACTCGACTACGAGCACGTGGGCCTGCCGCCGTCCACGGCCGTTCATACGCTGCTGCAGCGCTCGGCGGCGCGCAGCGGGCGCACCATCGACTATCGCGCGACCGTGTCGAATTTCGACGCGGCGTTCCGGGTGGTGGCGGCGAACCTGGGCATCAGCGTCGTGCCGCAGGAAGTCGGCCAGACCTGCACGCGCATCATGAACGTGCGCACGATCGCGCTGAGTGACGCCTGGGCGCGGCGGCGCTTCATCGTCTGCTTTCGCGGGTTCGACGCGTTGCAGCCCGCCGCGCAGCGCATGGTCGAGCATCTCGTGGCGCGAGCGCAATCGGGAGGGGAGGCACGCGGCGCGGGAAGCGCGGGACTGTAGCGGCGCCTCATGAAGGCCACGCCGAAGCTCCGTGCGTCGTTTACACTTCCAGCATTCCCGGTCGACTCTCCGACTCTCCGACTCTCGCGCCTTGCGCGCCCCAAGCCGCCGTCTTTGCCATGCCTGACGAAAAACGCCGCCGCGTCGTAGTCGCAAGCCTGCTTGCCGCGATCGGCGCCGCACACGCCCGCGCAAGCCGCGGCGCGACGCGCAATTTCACCATCGCGCTGGTGCTCAAGGGGCTCCCGGATGCCTTCACGGAAACCATGGTCGCCGCCGCGAAAGTGTTTCAGGCGCACGCTCCCTACCCGTTCAAGCTGCTGGTGCAAGGCGTCACGACGGAGACCGACTCGGACGGCCAGATCCGCCTCATCGACGCGCTGATCGCCCAGCGCGTGAACGCCATCGTGCTCGCACCCGCCGATTCGCGCGCCCTCGTGCCGGCCGCACAGCGCTGCGTGCGCCAGCGCATTCTCACGCTCACGATCGACAATCCGCTCGACGCCGACGCGCTGCGCGCGGCGAGCATCCGCGTGCCCTATGTGGGACCCGACGACCGGCGCGCCGCGCGGCTCGTCGGCGACTATCTCGCGCATCGTCTGCGGCCGGGGGACCGGGTCGGCATCATCGAAGGCGTGCCGAGCGCGCGCAATGCGCAGGAGCGCAACGCCGGCTATCGCGACGCCATGCAGGCCGCGCATGTCGAGGTCGTAGCCGTCGCGCCCGGCGACTGGGGATACGGCAAAGGCCGCCTCGCGGCCGCGGCGATGCTCGCGGCGCACCCCGGCATGCGCGCGTTGCTCTGCGCGAACGACAACATGGCGCGCGGCGCCGTGGACGCCGTGCGCGCGGCGCAGTTGAGCGGCCGCGTCCTCATCACGGGCTTCAATGACGACGACGCCATCAAGCCGCTAATCAAGAAAGGCCTGGTGCTCGCCACGCTCGACCAGTTCGCCGCCAGGCAGGCCGTCTATGGACTCGACGTGGCGATGCAGGCCCATGTCGAGCAGCAGACCCAGGACGATCTTTCGGACTTCATCGAAACGCCCGTTGTCCTCGTCGTGAAGGACAACGTCTAAACCGCTTGCGCAATGAGACATCTCCCGCCCCTGAACGCCCTGCAGATCTTCGAAACGGTCGCCCGCTACGGCAGCTTCACGCGCGCGGCGGAGCACCTGTGCCTCACGCAAGGCGCGGTGAGCCGGCAGATCCTCGCGCTCGAAGACTACTACCGGCTGCCGCTGTTCCGGCGCTCGCCCAAGGGGCTCACGCTCACGCCCGAAGGCGAGCAATTGCTGCCTGCCGTGCGCGACGGATTCGCACGCATCGAAGAAGCCTCGATGCGCCTCACGCGCCAGCGCACCGAGCTCGCGCTCAAGGTGCCCACCTGCGTCATGCGCTGGATGCTGCCGCGCATCATGCGCTTCCAGGCCGAGCATCCCGACCTTCAGGTGCAGATCACGACGACCTGGCAGCACGAAGCCGATTTCCAGGCCGAGCCGTTCGATGCCGCCATCGTTTATGCGCCGGCGCCCGGCGCGGGCGTGCATGCGGTGCTGCTGTTCGACGAATACCTCACGCCCGTGTGCGCGCCGGAGATGCTGAAAAAGCACCCCCTCGCGCAGGCCGACGACCTCGTGCATCAGACCCTGCTGCACCCGACGCGCGACCACCGCGACTGGAAGCTGTGGCTCGCGCAAGCGGGCGCGCAGCACGTCAATGCCCATGCGGGGCCCACATTCGAGTCGCTCGACCTCGCGACCAGCGCCGCGATGCAAGGCTTCGGCGTGGCCATTGGCGACCGCACGCTCGCGTGCGAGGACCTCGCCGCGAACCGGCTCGTGATGCCCTTCGATCTGGCCGTCGCGACGGGCTGGCGCTACTATTTCGTCTACCCCGAGTGCGTTGCGCAGCAACAGAAAGTCCAGCGCTTCAGCGAATGGATCGCGCACGATCGCGAGCGCTCGGGCGCCGGTTGATCGGCATCTGAAGGGCATTCGAAGCGCGCTCGGAGCACGCTGGCTGCACGCTCGAAGCGTGCGCCATGAGGCAAATGCATGACCGCCATGAGAATTATTCGATTGCCGCGGCGGCGCGCTTTGGGCTAAATGGACGCTTTATATCGCGGTGTCCGGCATGGCGCCGCCCGAGGGAGACCCCATTCATGCAGAGCGCTGCCCGCACACGCTCGAAGCTGCCCGACGTGGGCACGACGATCTTCACCGTCATCGGCCAGCTCGCCGCCGAGCACGATGCGCTGAATCTCTCGCAAGGCGCGCCCAATTTCGAGCCCGATGCGCGGCTCGTCGAGAACGTTGCCGCCGCCATGCGCGCGGGCCACAACCAGTACGCGCCGATGGCGGGCATTCACACGCTGCGCCAAGCGCTCGCCGCCAAGTTCGAAACGCTGCATGGCGCGAGTTATGACCCGGCCAGCGAAGTCACGGTGACGGCGAGTGCGAGCGAAGGCCTCTACTCCGCGATCAGCGCGCTCGTTCATGCGGGCGATGAAGTCATCTATTTCGAGCCGTCGTTCGACAGCTATGCGCCCATTGTCCGCCTGCAGGGCGCGACACCCGTGGCCATCAAGCTCGCGCAGCCGGACTTCCGCGTGAACTGGGACGAAGTCGCCGCCGCGATCAATCCGCGCACGCGCATGATCATCGTTAACACGCCGCACAACCCCACGGCCACTATCTTCGACGAGCACGACATCGCGCGCCTGAAGGCGCTCACGCGCAACACCGACATCGTGATCCTCTCCGACGAGGTTTACGAGCATGTCGTGTTCGACGACGCGCAGCATCAGAGCATGGCGCGCCATCGCGAGCTGGCCGAGCGCAGCGTGATCGTCTCGTCGTTCGGCAAGTCGTATCACGTGACGGGCTGGCGCGTGGGCTATTGCCTCGCGCCCGCCGCACTGATGGACGAAATCCGCAAGGTCCATCAGTTCATGATGTTCTCCGCCGATACCCCGATGCAATACGCGTTCGCCGAGGCGCTGGCCGAGCCGGCGACGTATCTCGGCCTTGGCGCGTTCTATCAACGCAAGCGCGATTTGCTCGTGGATGCGCTGGCAGGCTCCCGTTTCGAGCTGCTGCCGAGCGCCGGCAGCTTCTTCCTGCTCGCCCGCTTTCGCGCATTCTCCAGCGAGCGCGACAGCGATTTCGTGCTGCGCCTGATTCGAGACGCGCGCGTGGCGACCATTCCGCTCTCCGCGTTCTACACGGACGGCACCGACGACGGCCTCATCCGCTTGAGCTTTTCGAAGGACGACGGCACCCTGCTCGAAGGCGCGCGCCGGCTGTGCGCAATCTGAGCAGACGCAATCCGTGCAATCCGTTGTACGCACAGCAAACGACAACCATCGCCACTTTGTATGCGAGCGCCCTAAGCGCTAAAGCGCCAAGGGCGAACGACAGGAGATCACCATGAAGCTACCCAAGATGCTGCTCGCCCTCGCCTGCGCCGGTGCCGCGCTTCCGGCGCTCGCGGATACGACAACGCTGCGCTTCGGCGTGGAGGCGCAATATCCGCCATTCGAATCGAAGGCCGCCGACGGCAGCCTGCAAGGCTTCGACATCGACATCGGCAAGGCCGTGTGCGCCGAGACGCATCTCACCTGCAAGTGGGTCGAGACCTCGTTCGACGGGCTGATTCCCGCGCTGAACGGCCGCAAGTTCGACGCCATCAACTCGGCGATGAACGCAACGGCGAAGCGCCGCGAGGCCATCGATTTCACCACGGTGATCTATCGCGTCCCGACCCGGCTGATCGCCCGCGGCGACAGCGGCCTCACGGCCACCGCGGCATCGCTCAAGGGCAAGCGCGTGGGCGTGCTGCAATCCTCTATTCAGGAAACCTACGCGAAAGTGCACTGGGAGCCGAAAGGCGTGAGCGTCGTGCCGTATCAGGACCAGAACCAGATCTACGCCGATCTCGCGGCGGGACGCCTCGATGCGACGCTCCTGCTCGCGCCCGCCGGCCAAACGGGTTTTCTTTCCCAGCCTGACGGCAAGGGCTTCGCCTTCGTCGGCGCACCGGTGCGCGACGACACGATCCTCGGCAGCGGCGTGGCGTTCGGCCTGCGCAAAGGCGACGATGCGCTGCGCCAGCGTCTGAATGCGGCCATTGCCAAGCTCGAATCCAATGGCACGGTCACCTCGCTCGCGCATAAATACTTCGGCGATATCGACGTGTCGCCGAAGTAAAACGTTGCGAATCGATAGAGGCGTGAGGCACCGATTCGCAACGTGACGCCAGACGTTACTGCTGCTTTTGCTGCTGCAAATATTGCCGTACATCGCTCATCGAAACGCGGCCCGTATGCGCCGTATCGATCTGGTCGAAGTGCTGCGCGATATAGCCAAGGCCGCTGCTTTGCGCCTGCGCCTTCGTAATCGAAGCACCGTTGCTCAGCACGGAATTCGCGCCCAGCTGCGCTTCAATGCGCTTTTGCGCCTCTTGTTGCAACTGCGTGCCGGTGGACGGCGTCACGGGCATCGGACGCTTGGCGGGGAAGAACGGGCCGTCCACGCCGTGCCCGCCTTGCGGGAGCGTGACGGGCGCGACGGCCTGGGTTGCCGCCTGCGCGTTGCCGACCACGGCAGCGAGCACGATTAGCGGCGCGAGGCGCCACAGCTTGTCGAATTCGGACATGATCACTCGCATTCAATGGGGGTGTATGAGGTCCCCGGCTCGGCGGGGACCCGTCTCTCAAGCTTACTGCGTTGCGGTGGCCTGCGCCGTAGCCGTCGTAGGCGTGCCGGCCGGGCTCTCGTCGGACCACGGAGCCGGTAGCGTCCAGAGCGAAAGCGCCAGCGGAATGGGCTGCCCGGCGTAGTAGTTCACGAGATCGGCCTTCATCTTCGGACGCGCCACATCGTCCAGATAAATCATGTGTCCGCCCTGGAAGAAGTTGACCTGCAGATTCGGGGCGAGCCCCTTCACCGTTTGCAGGCGCGCGAGCTGTTTCTCCGTATTGAAGAACGGCGTGGCCAGATCGTGATAGCCGTTTTCGGAAAGCACCTTCAACTGCGGGTTCAGCTGGATCGCGCCCAGCAGGTCAGGCAGCGTGTCGGGCAGTGGCTGACCGTCGTGCGAGAAGTCCCATACGTTGATGATATTGTCGTTCAGCGGCATGTACGTCGCGTTCGGCGCGCGGTAACCGAGGTAATCGGGCATCTGCGTCGCCAGCGCGGTCGTGAATGGCTGCGAGATCAGAATATCCGAGGGGTCGCCGTCGCTCTGCAAGCGCGGATCCGAATTGGGCAGCGACACGCGTCCGTCGTAGCGGCCGATGGTGGTGCCCGGGATCAGCTCGAGATTGAAGGGATTCGCGTTGAAATAGCCCTGCAGCGCCTGCAACGTCAGACTCGATGGCCAACGCCACGAATCGAGCGTGCGCGGCGGCGGGAAGACCGGCGTGCCCAGCGCGTCGGGAATGCCGAGTTGGCTCAGCACCCACGATTGCGCGTACTGTCCGAAGTGGTTGTACTGGCCCGTTGCGAAGACTTCCGATTGATAGGCAAAGAGCCCCTGATCGATCAGTGGCGGCGATACCTGATTGAAGTACGCAGCCACCTCGGCATAGCCGGGGTAGTAGCCCGCGAGCGTATCGGTATCGAGCGCGAGGCCCTCCGTCGAAGCCGTGATGGCCGTGGCCTCGATGGCGTCGGCGAAGTAATTCAGAATCGACGACTGAAGCACGATGCCGGTGAGCTTCACGCCAGCCGTCTCGAGCGCGAGCGCGAGCATGTCCGTGCGCGGAGTCCCGTACGATTCGCCGTAAAGGTAGATGGGCGAACTGCTGCGGTTGTTCACCGCGAGATAGCGCATGACGAAGTCGCGCATCACGTTGACGTCGGAATCGCAGCCCCAGAAATTCTGGTTCGTGTACGGCTGAATCGCTTCCGAAAGCCCCGTCCCTGGGGGATCGATGAACACCATGTCGGTGGTATCGATCAGGCTCTGCGCATTATCGACGAGCGGGTAATTCGGCCAGTTCGTCATCAATGGGTCCGGTGTGGCGACGCGCGTGGGGGCGAACGAACCCAGCCGCAGCCAGATCGAGGACGAGCCCGGCCCGCCGTTATAGATGAACGTGACGGGCCGCGGCGCTCCGTTCGTGCCGGGTGCGGTGTAGGCAACGTACGACATCGTCGCTTCCGGCGTGCCAACCGGACTCATGGCCGTCAAATGGCCCGTTGTCGTCGTGTAGTTGATCGTGGTTTTGCCCGATGTCCACTGATAGTGCATAACCGCGGCCTTTTCCGCGACCTTCTTCAGCGGTAGTGCATCAGCGGCGTTGGGCGAATAGGCAATCGGGTCGACATAAGGCTGATTGCCGTTTTGGCCCTGCTGATTCGCGGCTACCTCGCTCATTGCGCTCATCGCCGTGGAACCCGGGCTGCCGTCGCCGCCACCGCATCCCGCGAGCATCAACACACCGACGATTACCGCGCCGGGCGCGGCTAGCCGGCCCGGACCGCGCGGGCGGCCGTTGCTGGAGCTACTGTCTGGCTTCATTTCTGTCCCTGTGAATGGTGAAGTACCGCTACACAAAGGCCGCATTCGCCGGAGAGACGCATTGGGGATAACAAACCGCACATGCAGAATTCTTCGGCACACAACGGCTGACATCAAGCTTTCTATATCTGACAGTTTTAATGCGCCCGAATAAATCGGCAATTATTCCGGATTACTAATCATATAAGGCAAGCAATTCCGGAAACTTGTACCGCTTTCACTCATTGCATTTGTGAAATATTTAGTAATGAATCTCGGCAGAGGAAAAATAGGAGTTGTTGCAGCGCTTTGTCAAGGCGGAGTTTCAATCCTATGCGCAGTAGATATACAACCGCCTTTTAAATAGCGGCAGCCCGATAAAAATCCAATAACGCGATCGAGCGATTTTTTTCGCAATTTCACGCACCTCACTGAAACTACCCTGTGGGGCGCCTGGGTCTGAATTGCGATTTCACATGTCGTTGCACCATCAACTTGATAAAACAATAACGCGAGAATTGAAAAATCCCGGTTTCGTCGATTACTGCGTTTAGCCAGATATTCTTCCGCAAGAACACGCGTTTCCTGTCAAGGAGAAATTGCGCACCGCACCATTGCGCCGTTGCGATCTTTTCCGCTTTGCACCATACATTCCGGGGAGCGTCCCGTAATCTCCCGTAATCGTTTCTACCGATGTAGCACGCATGAAAACCAGTGATATTGTTGTCAGCGCACCCTTCAAAGCTGCAAGGTAGCGGGCAACTGTTGCACAACGATCCCATAGAATCGGAGATGCATATGTCCAGTAACGGAGTGTGGCGGAACCTGTATCGCGTCGTTGCGGCAGGTACGGCGGTAGCGGGGCTGGGGCTGGCTGCCGGCGCCCATGCAGCGGGGGAACCGATCAAGATCGGGGTCATTAGCGAGGAGTCGGCAGTAGCGGGCGCCTCGATCAGCAAGGCGGCCCAGCTCGCCGCCGAAGAAATCAACGCGAACGGCGGCGTCGATGGCCGGCCCATCAAGATCATTGCGTACGACGACCACTCCTCCGCCTCCGACGGCGTGCGCGCATTCCAGCGCGCCGCAACCCAGGACAAGGTGGTCGCCGTGATCGGCAGCTATATCAGCGAGGTGGCGCTGGCAATGGAGCCGTGGTCGGCACGCCTGAAGATGCCGTTCATTACGCCCGGTGCGGCGAGCAACGATATCTCGAAGCACGTTCACGACGACTACGATCACTACAAGTACACCTTCCATGGCTGGATGACATCGGCGTTCATCGCCCAGTCGATCTGCGATTTTTCGCATGACATTCTGGTCGGCCAGTTCAAGATGAAAACGACGGTCATCATGAGCGAGGACGCGGCGTGGACCAAGCCGCTCGACGGGCGCTTCATGGAGTGCCTGCCCAAAGCCGGCCTTCAGGTGCTCGACCATATCCGCTTCAATCCGGATACCACCGACTTCACCCCGATCTTCAATCAGATCGAGGCCAAGCACCCCGATACGATCACCACGGGCATTAGCCACGTAGGTGTGCAGCCGACCGTGCAATGGCACGACCAGCAAGTGCCGATCCCCATGACGGGCCAAAGCTCGCAGGCCACCACCACGAGCTTCTGGAAGGACACGAACGGGGCGACCGAAGGCGTGATCACGGCTTCCGCGGCAGCGCCCGGCGTGGCGATCACACCGAAGACCGTGCCCTTTACGGAGGCCTATCAAAAGAAGTTCGGCGTATCGCCGGCGTATTGCGGATTCTCGACCTACGACCTCGTCTACATCCTCGCGGACGCGATCAAGCGTAACAACGGGTCGACCGATCCGGACAAGATGGTCGACGCGCTCGAGAAGACGGACTATGTCGGCACGATCGGACGCTGGCAGTTCTACGGCAAGAACGACCAGTTCACGCATGCGCTGAAGTACGGCCCGGGCTATATCACGGGGATCAACCTGCAATGGCAAAACGGCAAGCAAGTCGCAATCTGGCCCAAGTCCGTTGCCGACGGCACGGTCAAGTTCCCGTCGTTCATCAAGTTGCAGCACGCGAGCGCGAACTAGCCGGCACGACACTGCGCCGCAGTGCAATAGCACAAGGGTTCGCGCGGCGATGACACTTGATGTAGCCTCACGCTCTGACGCTAACACGCGCTGTCCGGCCCCTCGCTCCGCGGCGGGCCGGACAGCGCGTGTATCGACACCCCAACCCATCTGAAAGGCCCGACATGCTGCTACTGCAGATTCTCGTCGACGGCTTTGCGATCAGCTCGCTCTACGCGCTGGGCGCCATCGGCTTCACGCTGATTTTCGGCGTCTCCGGCATCCTGAACCTCGCGCACGGCGGCGTGATGCTGGTCGCGGCCTTGATGGGCTGGATGCTCGCGGGCGAAGCCGGTCTCGGAACGTATCTCGGCACGCTGCTTGGCGTGCTCGCCGGTCTCGTCACTGCCTATGTCACTTACCTGATGGTCGTGCGGCCCATTCAGCGCTCCGCCGCCATTCCCGGCGAAGAGAAAGAAATCTTCGTGCTCACGGGCACGCTGCTGTGGGGCATCATGATCCAGCAAGGCATGGCGTGGCTCTTCACTGACAACCCCGTGACAATGCGCCCGCTGATCCGCGGCGTGGCCAATCTCGGTGGCGTGCGCGTGCCGTACAACGAAATCATGATTGCCGTGGTGTGCTGGGCGGTGATCGGCCTGTTATGGCTGTTCGTGAACCGCACGCGCGCGGGCAAGGCGCTCACCGCGGCGTCGATGAATCCGCGCGGCCTCACGCTGCTCGGATTCGAGCTCTCGCGCATTTACCTGCTCGCGTGGAGCATCTACGGCGTGCTGGCCGGCATGGCGGGCGTGCTGCTTGCTTCGTTCCTTGGCGTGAGCACCAACAACGCAGGCCAGCTCACGGCCAGCGCGTTCTCGATTGTCGTGCTGGGCGGACTGGGCAGCGTGTCCGGCTCGCTGATGGCCGCGTATGTCGTGGGCTATCTGGAGACCATCACCGCCTACCTCGTTGCGCCGACGCTGCGGCCGCTGCCCGCATTGCTGCTGCTGGTGCTCGTCGTGTATGTCCGGCCTCAGGGCTTTCTTGGACGGCGTTAACGGAGCGAAGCGCCATGACCGTTCTGATGCGTTCGCGTGCGATCTGGGTGGCCGTTCTGCTGGCCGCCGTGGCGGCCATGTTGCCGTGGTGGATATCGGGTTACCTGCTGGGTGTGCTAACCGTCGCGTTTTATTTCGGCGTGTTCGCCATGTCGTGGGACCTGCTGTTCGGCTTCGCGGGCGAGGTCAACTTCGGCCCGACGTTCCTGATCGGCCTGGGCGCCTACACAGCGGCCATACTCGACGCGAGATGGAGCTTGCCTATCCCCGTTTGCGTCCTGGCGGGCGGCCTGGTCGCGCTGGTCGGGGGGCTGCTGCTCGCAGTGCCGGCGCTGCGGCTGCGTGGTCCCTACTTCGGTCTCGTCACGCTCGTCGCCGTGCTGCTGCTTCAAAACGCGATCGTGATTTTCGCGGGCATCACGGGCGGAGAGATCGGCATGATGGTGCCGGACGTGATGTCGGTCGATGCAAGCCATAACTACTGGATCGCCCTTGCGTTCCTGATCGTTTGCGCGATCCTGCTGTTCGGACTCTCGCGCTCGGCCATCGGCTTGATCCTCCAGGCGAGCGGCCAGGACGCAATCGGCGCGCAGGCGCTAGGCTTCGACGTGACGCGGCACAAGCTCGTGGCGTTCTGCATCAGCGCCCTTTTCTCGGGCGTGGCAGGCGCGATGCTGGTGTTCTATCAGGGCACGGCGTCGGTGAGCACGGTGGTCGATCTCAGCGTAGGTGTGCAGATCATCATCGCGGCCGTGCTCGGCGGACGCCGCACCATACTCGGCGCCGTGCTCGGCTCGATCTTCCTGATCGTGGCGGGCGAGTTCCTGCGCCCGCTCGGCCAGCTCAACACGTTTGTCGTCTCGGCGGTCGCGCTCGCTGCCCTCCTCTTCTTTCCGGACGGATTGCTCGGCAATCTGCTGCGCGTGAAGGAGCGCCCATGAACGACGCCCCGCTTCTCTCCGTACGCGGGCTGACCAAGCGCTTCGGCGGTCTTGTCGCCGTCAAGAACATCGGCTTCGACATCCGGCCCGGCGAGATTCTCGGCCTGATCGGACCCAACGGCTCGGGCAAATCGACGGTCATGAAGCTGATCATGGGCATCGAGCGGCCCAATGCGGGGTCGGTCAAGGTCGATGGCGTCGAGATGGCAGGCTGGGCGCCACACCGGATCGCGCGCGCGGGCGTGGGCATCGTGTTCCAGCATTCACGCCCGCTCCACCGGCAGACGGTGCTCGAACACATCAAGCTCGCACTGCTGCCCGACTCGCTCGTCAAGCTCGCGGCGGAGCCGCATGTGCATCAGCGCGCGCGCGAAATTGCCGAGCGCGTGGGCCTCACCGCCGTCATGCACCGGCATCCCGCCACGCTGCCGTTTGCCGACCTGCGGCGCATGGAAATGGCGAAAGCGATTGCGCGCGACCCCAAGGTCGTGCTCGTCGACGAGCCTTTTGCCGGGCTCACGGTGGAAGAATCGGGTGCATTCTCCGAGCTGATTCGCGGCTTTCGCGCGGAAGGCCGTGCGGTGCTGCTGGTCGATCACAACGTCAAGAGCCTCTCCGCGCTAGCCGACCGCGTGCTTGCCATGTACCTGGGCGAATACGTTGCCGAAGGCACGGCCGAAGAAGTGATGCAGAACGAGACGGTGCGCCGCGTATATCTCGGCGGCAAGCTCGAACTGCACCAGCGCAACACCGATGCGGCCAATGCGAAACAGCCCATTCTCGAAGTGTCCGACGTACGCGTGCTCTATGACAAGGCGTGCGCGCTCGATGGCGTCAGTTTGCAGGTACGCGAGGGCGAGTTCGTTTCGGTGGTCGGGCTCAACGGCGCCGGCAAGACGACGCTCTTCAATGCCCTGTCGGGCCTCGTGCCTTACAAGGGGACGATCCGCTTCAACGGACAAGATCTGCGCGGCATGAGCGGCGCGGCCATCGCGCGCGCGGGACTCGTGCAATGCCCGGAAACCCGCGAGCTCTTTGGCGACATGACGGTACGCGAAAATCTCGATCTGGGCGGATATCATGTTGCCGATTCGGTGCGCGCGCAACAACTCTCATGGTTGTTCAATCTGTTTCCGATACTCGAATCCCGGCAGAACCAGATCGCGCGCACGCTGTCCGGTGGCGAGCAGCAGATGCTCGCCATCGCGCGCGCGCTGATGACCCAGCCGAAGCTCCTGATCCTCGACGAGCCCACGCTCGGGCTCGCGCCCGTGATCCTCGAGCAATTGTCGAAGGCGCTCGATGCGCTGCAAAAATCGACGCCAATCACCGTACTGCTGGGCGAGCAGAACGTCCGCTTCGCGCTGCCGCACGCCGACCGCGTCTATGTGCTCGAGCACGCGCGCATCATCTGGGAGGGCAGCGCGCCACGTTTCGAGCGCGAAATGGGACGCGCCTTTCTGGAAGCCGCGCCGCCGCGCGATTCAAACGGCATGCCGGCGGGCGAGGCAGGGGTCAAGGTGCGGTAACAAGCTGCGAGCGCACGGGCTTGGCGACTTTCTCGAAGGCGCTTTCTCGAAGATGAATTCGCAGGCATATTGACCGAAGCTGCAAGCTTGCAGCTACTCGCCCCGCCCCAGCGAAGCCGCCCTCGACCACCGCCGCCGTATCAAATGATCCAGCGACAAAGCACCCGCGCCCCTGCACAACAAGACGAGCAGCATGGCTGCCCATTGAATGTGCGTCGGCCAGGCCTGCGGATAAACGAATATCTCGATCACCGAGGTCATGCCGAGCAGCACCAATGCCGCAGGCCTGACACCGAGTCCGAGCACCAGCAACACCGGCGTGCTCAACTCGATCGACACGGCAAGATGCGCGGCCACATCCGGCGGCAGCAACGGCACCCGATATTCCTCGCGGAAGAGTTGCAGCGCGGCATCCCAGTTCGCGAGCTTGGTCATCGCCGAATTCCAGAAGACCGTTGCGACCGCGAAGCGCAACGGGATAGCCAGCAGCCAGTAAGGCACGCGTTCCAGCATCTGCAATACACGCAGATACCCGTTTGTGGCAGCCGCCGGCGTATCGGCGGCACGAGACAGGTGCGTCATGATGGTGATTCCTCGTCGAAGGTATCGTGAGCCGTCCGCTGCGACGCCAGAGTGAAGCATCCGCGCGCGAGGCACGCCCCAAGCAGCGCATATCCTTCTGCTTCGGGAGCGCGCGACAGCGCCATGCTGACCGCTTCGCCCGCAAACAGCGCCGTGCCGATACGCCACTCGCCGTCGTTCAAACGCAGCGTATCCACGCCTTGCGCCACGCGTTGCACCAGCAGATGCACGGGGGAGTCCGCGAGATCGACTGCACGCAGCGCAGCGTCGTCCTGTTCGAGCACGGCGCGCCAGACGATGTGAGCGGGCGACTCGCAGCTTAAAAGCCGTGCCGCTGGATGCGGTTGAAATCGCAGCGCGCCCAGCGCGTCCTCATCAAGCTGTTCAAAGCATGCGAGGTCGAGCGGCGCAACGTCCGGCGCATGCAGCACGCCATTCACCTGCCATTCGAGTTGTGCGACGTCGGCCACATACGGTATCGAGGCGATTTGCGGCATCTGTGCGAGAAATGCGGGAAACGCTGCGCCGTATTCGTCGAGCCATGCGCTCTGTGGCGGCGCCGCACTGCAAAAGAGACGTGTGGCGCCTTCGAAAAAGTCCTCGCCAACGAGGCGCCGCACAGCGGGAAACGCGAGCCGCAGCGCGTTCACCAGAACGCCTGACGCCGTATTCCGATAGATATTCAGGCGTGCTTGCGAATCGATTCCGTCTTCCAGCACCGACGCTGCGGCGTCTTCATCCGCATGATCCAGCAGGCTGCGGCGCATGGCCTGTTGCAGCTCAATCAGCGAGGGCGTGCGCGCGTTCATGTCGAATCGCCTCCAGTGCCGCTTGCGCGATTGCCGCCTGTTCGGCGAGGATGTCGAGCGGCGGCACATCGGTATCCCATTCGATCAACGTCGGCACCGGCCCGAAGTGCTGCAATGCTGCTTCGTAGAGCGCCCAGACTTCGGGCGCGACGCGCGAGCCATGATCGTCGATGCGCAGCGTGCGGCCGTTCTCGAGTTGCCTCACGCTATGTCCCGCCAGATGAATTTCGCCGATGGCCGCCGGCGGCAGCGCTGCAAGGTACGTGTGCGGGTTCCAGCCGTGATTGCATGCGCTCACGTAGATGTTGTTTACGTCGCACAGAATTCCGCAGCCCGTGCGTTGTGCGACCTGAGCGAGAAACTCCCACTCGGGTATCGTCGAGTGCGCGAAACGGAGATACGTCGAAGGGTTTTCCACCAGAATCTGCCGGCCAAGGGCCGTCTGCACCTGATCGACGTGCCGGCAAACGACGTCGAGCGCTTCTTCGGTCATCGGCAGCGGCAGCAAATCGGCGAGGTAGGTGCCGCCGGCCACGCTCCACGCGAGATGCTCGGAAACGAGGCCTGGATGCACGCGCGCCGCCACCTCGCACACGCGGGCCAGATGCGCGGCGTCCAGCCCTTCGGCACTGCCCAGCGACAAACCCACGCCGTGCAGCGAAACCGGATAGTCGCACCGGATGGCATCGAGATACCGCGTTGCGGGGCCGCCGCCCATGTAGTTCTCGGTATGCACCTCGAACCACGCCAGCGCCGGGCGTTCGTCGAGCACGGCCTGATGGTGGCGAAAGCGCAGCCCCACGCCGGCCCTGACGGGAATCGGGCCGGCTGCCGCGCGCGTCCTGGTGACTATGGCGCTCATGGCCGCACTGCCCCTCAACCGGCCTTCATCTGCCCGCCCGCGATCTTGCTGCAGTCGCCCGCCGGCAGCAGCACGAACGATTTCGGATCGCGCGCCTGAGTGGCCTGGCCGGCGCACGAATGCGCTCCCTCGGCACAGTCGTTCTTCGCTACCGCATTGACGCCGTAGCACTTCTCGAGATGGTTCTGCGCCATTCTCGCCATGTTGTCCTTCACGATTTGCGGCGGGTTACCCATGCCCTGCGCTTGCGCGGGAAGTGCCTGCATGGC
Source organism: Paraburkholderia sp. (assembly GCA_035277805.1). Taxonomy (GTDB): domain Bacteria; phylum Pseudomonadota; class Gammaproteobacteria; order Burkholderiales; family Burkholderiaceae; genus Paraburkholderia. The sequence continues at coordinate 17,833 of DATEJU010000082.1, forward strand.
GAGCGCCATGCCGAACGCGGCGGACAGCGACGAAATGGTCAAAGCGGACTTGCTCATCGTATTTTCTCCGAGGGTTGGGATCGCGATCATGCGACCTCACAACCAAGTTCGGTTCGGCGCGGCTAAAGGTTACGCGGCGTGCAGATTTTTTTCGTTTCGTTCGCGATAGGCACGCGGCGCCGCGAATGGCGTGCCGACGCCCGGGCGGCGTGGCGCGGCCCGGGCGCTCAAATCGGAGGAATGTCCTGGAAGAGTCGGCCGCCGCGCCGCATGAAGCTGCGGCGCGCGGCGGCACTGGCGCGCTCAGTGGCTGATATCTTCGAGCGAGAGGCCGCGGGTATTCGGCCCGAGCAGAATCATGACGATGCCCACGAACATCGCCACGCCAACGAAGATCGCCACGCCCGGCACACCGTAGTGATGCAACAGAATACCGATGGCGAGCCCGGCGAACGCCGCCGCGATCCGGCTCCACGAGTACACGAAGCCCACCGCGCGAGCGCGCACGCGCGTGGGATAGAGTTCGGCCTGGTAGCCATGGTAGGCGTACGACATGACGTTCGACGCCAGCGTGAAGAGCACCCCCAGCACGATCAGCAGCGTCGGCTGCGAGGCCTGGGAAAAGAGCGCGATGACGATCGCCATGATCAGGAGGCCGCCGACGATCTGCGTCTTGCGCTCGAGCTTGTCAGCAAACCACACGCCAATCAGCGGGCCAAACGGGTTCGCGATCGCAATCACGAAAGCGTAGGCAAGGCTCTGTGTCACGTGGATGCCACGATCGATCAGCAGCGTCGGCACCCAGGCTGCGAATCCGTAGAAGCCGATCACCTGCGCCATGTTGAAGATCGAGAGAATCACCGTACGGCGCAGGTAAGGCGGGCGCAGCACTTCGCCCAGCGAGCCGCGGCCGCCCTTTTCGAGCTGAATGGCTCCGGGCGGCGACAGCGCGATGCCCTTCTCGACGCTCACGCGACGCTCGATGTCGGCGACGATGCGCTCCGCTTCGTCGACGCGTCCGTGGCGCGCGAGCCAGCGCGGGCTCTCCGGAATGTTGCGGCGCAGGAACCACACCACCGCCGCGCCCACCGAGCCGATGAGGATCACGACGCGCCAGTAGTCGAGGCCGAACGGCTGCGTATCCTTCAGGATATACGCGAGAAACGCCACCACCGGCACCACGCTGAACGTGATGAACTGGTTGACGGCGTAGGCCCGCCCGCGCTCGGCGCTCGGGATCAGCTCGGAGATGTACGTGTCGATCGTGACCAGCTCGATGCCGATGCCGATGCCGGCGATGAAGCGCCAGAGGTTCAGGCCGAGACCAGTCGTCTGGAACGCCATGATGGCCGTGCAGGCGATATACCAGATCAGCGACCACGTGAAGATGATGCGGCGCCCGAACCGGTCGGCCACCTGGCCGAACACGAGCGCGCCCACCCACAGCCCCGCGAAGGTCGAGAACACGAAGGTGCCGAAGCCGGCGACCTTGAGCGGCCCGAGTGCGGAAAAGAAACCGAGGGATTCGGGCGTGAAGAGGCCCGAATGCACCATGCCCGGCGCGACGTAGCCGGTAAAAAACAGGTCATAGAACTCGAACACCCCGCCTAGCGAGAGCAGGATCACCATCGACCAGACTGTGCGCGACGGCGGCAGCCGGTCGAACCGGGCGGCAATTTCCGCGGATTTTTCTATCGACATCGGATTACCTCACACCATTTTGTAAGCGTTTCAAGAGCAAAAGGCCGATGTATCGTGCGTGATGCGAAGCGCACGCTGTCTCCTCGGCGCAGGTCCTTGCGTCGTCATCATTCTCGCGGCAGCGGCGCGCGCTCGCGAGGCACTGCGAGCGGCCGCCGGACACGTTATACGCGACACAGCTTGCAGCTTATTTGCACCGGAGCATGGAGGCACCTGGTTGAAACCCAAATTCGTGCGTATTGTGGCGCCGTGCGTGGCCGCCATGGCGGATATGGTCGATACGATCGATATGGCCGATGCGGCGCATTTTCGTTTTGTTGAATCCGGCTTGGCCTTTAAAGCAGCCCATCGAGGTAATCGATAACTTTGCGCATCAGCTCGACCGGCCGTCGTAACGCGTGACCGTCAATGCATCGATGTCGATCCCTTCCAGGCAGCGCAGATTGACCGCGGCCATCGCGCGGCCATCGGGGCCGGTGCCTTGCGCGTACGGATGGATCCCGCACACGGGGCAGAAGCGATGACGAATCGCGTGCTTGTTGAAGGTGTAGGTGCTGGCGTTCTCGTCGGGCGTCACGAGGTGAAAGTGCTCCGCCGGCACGAACCACAGCAAGGAGCCCTTGCGCTGACACAGCGAGCAGTTGCAGGCCATCGCGCCGGTTGGCTCGCCTTCGACCTCGAAGGCGACGCGTCCGCAATGGCAGCTACCTTTGTGTGTCATGGCGAGCTCCTGACGTGGCGGCGTTCGCAGTGGTGTTATTGCGCGCCGAATGGCCGCAACAAATGAACGCCTTTGGATTGCCGGTAGTCTGGCATAAATCGATTGGGCAATCCATCACGGAGTCGCATTCCATGCGCGGCATTGGCGCTTTTATGATTCTTTTTGGCTCACGCCTCGCCCACCCACTCCCGTGCCAGACAGGACGCATCGAAATCTCTGGCCTTCGTTGCGCCCGCCGCGCACCCTCTTTTTTCGAGCCGCTCAGCCAGTAGCCAGCAAAAGGCGTCCAGTTCGGCACCGCCTTGCGCCGCCACGAACTCTTGCACGATTTCATGCACAGCGGCTTGCTGCGTCGCCGCCGAAAGCATGCTGGCAATATGCGACGCGCCGCGCGCGAGCTCGAGCGACCAGATCATCTCGTAGTGGCACAGGCCGCTGTGCCGCGGCTTTCTCAGGTTCCTTTTCATTGTTTGCCCCCGTTCTGCATGGTCCTTGCAGATGCCGGCATCTTTACAGGCGGCGGCGCACGGGTGCAACGAATATGAGGTGCGGGAGGCAAAACTTGTCCGTGCGTCTCAAAGACTCGTAGCGATGTCTCAGGCACGAATCGCACGAATCGCACGAATGAATCGCACGAATGAATCGCGCGAACTGCGTGAATTGCGGGAGCCGGACTCAACGCATCAGGGCCATCCAGTAGCGCCAGTCGTCCACCGCGCCGTTTTGCGCGCGCACGGCGTTGCCGCTCAGCGCCAGCATGCGCACCGCGCGAGGCGAGAGGCCAATCGAGCGGCGAAACGCACGGGCAAAGTTCGCGGCATCCGGGAATCCGTGCTGCGCTGCAATCTCGGCGATCGACATACCGCTGCGCGCCGGGTCGGCGAGCATCTCGCGGCACCGGCGCAAGCGTCGCTCGCGCACGTACGTGGCGAACCCGCCCTCCTTCTCGAACAGCCGGTACAACGTGGCGCGCGACATGCCGAATGCGGACGCAACCTGCTCCGCACTCAATTGCGGCTCGCTCAGGTGCTGCTCCAGAAAACGGCAAATCGACACGAAGACGCACTGCTGAACGGCCGGCATGTGCTCCGGACGCACGCTCGCATTGATGGCGGAAGCTGCCAGCTGCAGCGTCGCGGGGAGAACGGCCTGGGCGTTCGCCAGCGTCATCTGCGGCGCATGGCGGTAGAGCGCGCCGAGATGATCGCGCAGCAGCGCGACCGTGGGCTCCGTGCCGCGCAGCACCCGCATGCCGTGCTGGTCGGGCGCGTTCAGCAGGGGCGCCAGCAGGCGTCGCGGCACCGCCAGATTCAGGAATTCGCTGCGCGTGGTCTCGGTTGCGAGCGGCTGGGACGCATCGACGATGAACATGTCGCCCGGCCGCGTGCACGCCTGCGAATCGCCGTCACGCACGCGACAACTGCCGCCCAGATAGAACTGCACGACATATTGATCGTGGCCATCGCGTCCGATCTTCGCGTTCGAGCGATCGTAGCGTTGCGCGCCGGTGCGTATCGATCCCAGCACGACGTCTCCGATCAGATACGCGCTCACACTGGTCTGGAAGCCGGTGTCCCGCGCCTCGGTGCTTTGGGTGTCGAAAACGACGTTGACGGCCTCGCGCCACGCGGCGAACTGCTGGGCGCGCGGCAAGCCGTGGGTGTCGAATTGCGAATGCGGCAGGGAGTTCGGCGCCTGGTTCATGGGTCACCTCGGGGTTACCTCACCCGGGATATCGGCCGCCTCAACCCGAACCTTTAGATTTCACGCATGCACGCCAACCCCGCACCGAGCCCCTTCTAATCGATCAGGAAAATCGGCCCCGGCGTGACTGCGATCGGGAAGAAATTCTTCTATAAGACTGGCCGATTCACACGCCTTTTCACAAGGGTCTTTACCAGCTTGACAAAAAATACAGGGCACGAACGAGAAAGCCTCCACAGTGCGGCGAGATTGCCCTCGGGCGCCCGGAAAGCCTTGCACGGCGGGCTTCCGGCGCGATAACGTTTTCAGCGCATGGTCGCCCAGTCGGGGCAAACGGGCCGATTTCACAGCCAAACAGAATCGCGCAACAGCTTTCCACAATATGAAATTGATGGACAGTAAGCCCCCAGGCGCCCTCAAATTGAGGCAAAATCCGAGTGTTTCGCCGACTGCGCGCAGCCGGTGGTCTTACCACCCCGTTTTTGAACCCCGCCAAGAAGCCGATGAGTACCCAGCAACCCACCATCATCTATACCCTGACCGATGAAGCGCCGCTGCTTGCCACCAGCGCGTTTCTGCCGATCATCCGCACCTTCGCTGCGCCGGCCGGCGTGAACGTCGAGACCAGCGATATTTCCGTGGCGGGCCGCATCCTCGGCGAATTCCCCGAATTCCTGAGCGAAGAACAGCGCGCGCCAGACAACCTGGCCGAGCTGGGTCGCCTCACGCAGCTGCCGGAAACGAACATCATCAAGCTGCCGAACATCAGCGCTTCGGTTCCGCAACTCGTTGCCGCGATCAAGGAACTGCAGAGCAAGGGCTTCAAGGTTCCCGATTATCCGGAAGACCCGAAGACCGACGCAGAAAAGGCCATTCAGAAGCGCTACTCGAAGTGCCTCGGCTCCGCGGTGAACCCGGTGCTGCGCGAAGGCAACTCGGACCGCCGCGCACCGCTCGCCGTGAAGAACTACGCGAAGAAGCACCCGCACAGCATGGCCGAGTGGAGCATGGCTTCGCGCACGCACGTCGCGCACATGAAGCACGGCGACTTCTACCACGGCGAAAAGTCGATCACGCTCGACCACGCGCGCGAAGTGCGCATGGAGCTCGTGACGAAGAGCGGCGAGACCATCGTCCTCAAGCCGAAGCTCGCGCTGCAGGCCGGCGAGATCGCCGACAGCATGTTCATGAGCAAGAAGGCGCTGCTCGCGTTCTACGAAGAGCAGATGGAAGACGCGCGCAAGACCGGCATCATGCTCTCGCTGCACGTGAAGGCGACCATGATGAAGGTCTCGCACCCCATCGTGTTCGGCCACGCCGTGAAGGTGTTCTACAAGGACGCATTCGAGAAGCACGCGAAGCTCTTCGAAGAGCTCGGCATCAACGTGAACAACGGCATGGTCGATCTGTACACGAAGATCGAAGCGCTGCCGGAATCGAAGCGCGAAGAAGTGATCCGCGACCTGCACGCGTGCCACGAGCACCGTCCGTCGCTCGCGATGGTCGACTCCGCCAAGGGCATCTCGAAC
>DATEJU010000083.1:0-13289 GCA_035277805.1 Paraburkholderia sp.
GACAGCGCATCTTCGAGCGAGTCGCCGAACGCATAAGGCGCGTCGCGCAGCGAGGCGGTTCGAAGCTCGCGGAGCACGGCACCCTGATCGGCGGCGATACGGCGAACGGTCAGTGACGGACTCATGCAGTCGTAAACCCCAATAAAGCATTAACGCGTAGCTTTAACCGAACTGGCCGGAGAGTCAAATCCTTATTTAACAAAATTGCCCCGCAAACGCCACACACACAGGCTTGACAGGCTGGCCGAGGGACCGCACAGCCAGACGCACAGCGGCCCTCACGGGGCCTCGTAGGCACCCGTGCCATCCGGCCACGGTGTGAGCAGTTCATAGCCGTCGTCGGTGACCGCCACCATGTGCTCCCATTGCGCGGAGAGCGAGCGGTCCTTCGTCACCACCGTCCAGCCGTCGCGCTGCACCGCCGTGCCGGCGCGGCCCGCATTCACCATCGGCTCGATCGTGAAGACCATGCCCGGCTTCAGGCGCACGCCCTGCCCCGGCTGGCCGTAGTGCAGCACCTGCGGCTCTTCGTGATAGACCTTGCCGATGCCGTGGCCGCAGTACTCGCGCACGATCGAGAAGCCGTCGGCCTGGGCGCGCCGCTGGATCGCGTGGCCCACGTCGCCGAGCGTGGCGCCGGGCTTCACCTCGCGGATGCCCGCGAGCATCGCCTCGTAAGTCGTGTCGATGAGACGGCGTCCGACCGTGCTCGGGGTGCCCACGGTGTACATGCGACTCGTGTCCCCAAAAAAGCCGTCCTTGATCACGGCGACGTCGATATTGATGATGTCGCCGTCCTTGAGGACCTCGTTGCGGTTCGGAATGCCGTGGCAGACCACTGAGTTGACCGAGGTGCAGATCGTCTTCGGAAAACCGAGGTAGCCGACGTTGGCCGGCACCGCCTTGAGCGTGTTGACGATAAAGTCGTTGCAGATCGCGTCGAGATCGTCGGTGGAGACGCCGGGCTTGACGTGCTCGCCGATCATGGCGAGCACGTCGGCGGCGAGCCGGCCGGAAATGCGCAGACGCGCGAGGTCGTCGGCAGATTTGTAGGTGATAGCCATCTGTGAACGAGAGTGAGCGCGACGGCGCGCGAGGCGCCTCGCAGCGAATTCAAAGGAGCGGCGTCGAAAGCGCCATTGTACCGGGGCGCGAGCACCCTCCGGCCGACGACGATTCGGATATGTCCGATTGTCCGCGCGCAAGCCGCCGTCAAGAATGAGAAATATCTTACAACGACGTGAGCAGAACACCCGATCATGACCCTGCCTAACCCCACTCCGAGCGCCGCGCCCGCTGCGCAAGCGCAATCCCAGTTCAATGTTCTGATCGCACTGCCCACCTACGACAATTCGGTGCACTTCGACTTCGCGATGGCGCTGGCCCGCCTGATGGAGACCTTCAAGGAGCGCGGCGTGCGCTTCGAGTACATCCACACGGCTTCGTCGCACATCATTCGCGCGCGCAATTTTTTCGCGAATTATTTCCTGTGTCATCCCGAGTTCACCCATGTCCTGTTCCTCGACACGGACATGGACTTCTCGCGTGAAGCGGTCCCGCGCCTTCTGGCCGGCAACAAGCCGGTGGCGGGCATCGCGTGCCCGTACCGGTTCTTCGACGTGGAAAAGAAGATCACGAGCGACGACGTGGGCCTCTCGCTGCGCGAATGGCAGGAGAAGACAGTCGACTACAACACGGCAATCCTCACCAACGAGAACGGCAACAGCGCGGTCAGCAACGGCTGGGTCGAGGTCAACCACATCGGCACGGGCATCTTCCTCATCCGGCGCGACGCGCTCGAGGCGCTCGTGCCAGTCACGCAGCGCTACCGGCCGCCCTCGCAATATGCGCCCTATCTGCCCGATGGACGCTTCTACGCATTCTTCGACACTGTCGGCGAAAAGGGGGTCTATCTCTCGGAGGACCTGTCGTTCTGTCAGCGCGTGCGCGCGGCGGGGATGTCGGTGTGGGCGCTCATCGACGAGAAGATCGTGCATCACGGCCAATCGGCCATTTCGGGCACCTTCCTGCGCTCGCTGGAACAGCGCGGGCATATGAAGAAATAAGCAGGAAGCGAGCGCCGAAAAGCAAAAACCCCTGCAGCGATCAAGCATGCAGGGGTTTTCTGAATCTGGCGGAGAGGGTGGGATTCGAACCCACGGTACGGGGAAACCGTACGCCTGATTTCGAGTCAGGTACATTCGACCACTCTGCCACCTCTCCGGGGCACTGCCTTTTTACTGCCTCTCTGGTCTTGGTCGGCAACCAGAGAAGCGAGGATTATAGAGCATGTTTCGGCTTTTGCAAGCCTCTTTTCGAAAAAAGTTTCGAAGGCAAGGAAGCCACATGTTCTGATCGGTTCAACGCACCGCTCGCGGTGCAGCAAGCGCGCGTCAGGCGCCTACTTCGAGCCGCGCGACACCGCCCATGTAAGGACGCAGCACCTCGGGCACCGTGACCGAGCCATCCTCTTCCTGATAGTTCTCGAGCACGGCAACGAGCGTGCGGCCCACCGCGAGACCCGAGCCGTTGAGCGTGTGCACGAGCTCCGGCTTGCCCTGCGCGTTGCGATAGCGCGCTTGCATGCGGCGCGCCTGGAACGCTTCGGTGTTCGAGCAGCTCGAAATTTCGCGATAGGTCTTCTGCGCCGGCAGCCACACTTCGAGGTCGTAGGTCTTGGCGGCCGAGAAGCCCATGTCGCCCGTGCACAGCGTGATCACGCGGTACGGCAGGCCGAGCTTCTGCAGAATAGTTTCCGCGTGCACGACCATTTGCTCCAGCGCGTCGTAGGACGTTTCCGGCGCGACGATCTGCACCATCTCGACCTTGTCGAACTGATGCTGACGGATCATGCCGCGCGTGTCGCGGCCATACGAGCCTGCCTCCGAGCGAAAGCACGGCGAATGCGCGGTGAGCTTGATCGGCAGCGCGCTGCCTTCGACGATGCTCTCGCGCACCGTGTTCGTGAGCGAGATCTCCGAGGTGGAGATCAGGTACTGCGTGACCGTGTTCTCGGCGCCGCCCTTCTCCACGCGGAACATATCCTCGGCGAACTTGGGCAACTGGCCCGTGCCGTAGAGGATTTCCGGATTCACGATGTAGGGCGTGTACGTTTCCGTGTAGCCGTGCTGCAGCGTATGCGTGTCGATCATGAACTGCGCGAGCGCGCGGTGCAGGCGCGCGATCTGGCCGCGCAGCATCGTGAAGCGCGCGCCCGAGAGCTTCGCGCCCGTCTCGAAATCGAGACCGAGCGGCGTGCCCACGTCGACGTGATCCTTCACGTCGAAGCTGAACTGGCGCGGCGTGCCCCAGCGGCGCACTTCCACGTTGTCGTTCTCGTCCTTGCCCACGGGCGCGCTCTCGTGCGGCAGGTTCGGCACGCCGAGCAGCAGGTCGGAGAGCTTCGCCTGGATTTCCTCGAGCGTGGCCGCCGAAGCCTTCATTTCGTCGCCGATACCGCCCACTTCGGCCATGACCGCCGAGGTGTCCTCGCCGCGGCCCTTCATCGCGCCGATCTGCTTCGACAGGCTGTTGCGGCGCGCCTGCAGTTCTTCGGTGCGGGTCTGAATGGCGCGGCGTTCCGCTTCGAGCGCGGAAAAGGCCGCGACGTCGAGGGTATAGCCGCGGTCGGCGAGGCGCCTGGCGACGCCGTCGAGGTCTTTGCGCAGCAGCTGGATGTCGAGCATGGGATTGTGAGACGCAGTTTCGTTGTGTGAAGCGACGATTTTAGCGCACCGGCGAGGGCTAGCCCTTGCGCTTGCGCTCGCGGATTTCGTCTCGCGGGTTGTCCCGATTCGCGTCGCGCCATTGCGCGTCGAGGTCGGCGAGGCGCGCGAGCTTCTCGCCGATCTTGCCTTCGAGCCCGCGCGGCGTGGGCTGATACCAGCGCGGCTCGCGCATGCCGTCGGGCAGATAGGTCTCGCCGGCCGCGTAGGCGTCGGGTTCGTCGTGCGCATAGCGGTACTCGTGGCCGTAGCCCAGCTCCTTCATGAGCCTGGTAGGCGCGTTGCGCAGATGGATGGGCACCGCGCGCGACTGGTCCTTGCCGACGAAGCGCCGCGCCTCGTTGTACGCCATGTAGCCCGCGTTCGATTTCGGCGCGACCGCGAGATAGATGACGGCTTGCGCGAGCGCCAGTTCGCCTTCGGGCGAGCCGAGGCGCTCGTAGGTCTCCGAGGCGTCGAGCGTGATGCGCGCCGCGCGCGGATCGGCGAGGCCGATGTCCTCCCACGCCATGCGCACGATGCGCCGCGCGAGATAGCGCGGGTCGGCGCCGCCGTCGAGCATGCGGCAGAACCAGTAGAGGGCGCCGTCCGGGTTGCTGCCGCGCACCGACTTGTGCAGCGCGCTGATCTGGTCGTAGAACGCGTCGCCGCCCTTGTCGAAGCGGCGCAGGTTCTCGGCGAGCGCGCTGCCGAGCAGCTCGCCGTTGATCTCGCTCTGCTTTTGCTGGGCCGCCGCGCGCGCGACGATCTCAAGATTGTTGAGCAGCTTGCGCCCGTCGCCGTCGGCCGAGCCGATCAGCGCTTTTTTCGCTTCGTCGGTGAAGCTCAGGCCGCCAAGCTCTTGGCTCGCGCGCGCGAGCAACTCGCCCTGCTCTTCTTCGTCGAGGCTCTTGAGCACGTAGACGGCCGCGCGCGAAAGCAGCGCGCTGTTCACCTCGAACGACGGATTCTCCGTCGTCGCGCCGATGAACACGAACAGGCCCGACTCCACGTGCGGCAGGAAGGCATCCTGCTGGCTCTTGTTGAAGCGATGGACTTCGTCGACGAACACGAGCGTCTGATGGCCGTGCGCGCGGTGCATCTGCGCCGTTTCGACGGCCTCGCGGATGTCCTTCACGCCCGAGAGCACCGCCGAAAGCGCGATGAACTGGGCGTGGAAGGCGTCGGCCATGAGGCGTGCGAGCGTGGTCTTGCCGACACCGGGCGGTCCCCAGAGGATCATCGAATGCGCTTCGCCCGACTCGAAGGCGACGCGCAACGGTTTGTTGGGCCCAAGCAGATGCTTCTGGCCGATGACTTCGTCGATCGAGCGCGGGCGCAGCCGCTCGGCGAGCGGAACGTTGGCACGGGTTTCTTCAAACATGGCGTTTTCGCGATAATGTCGGCTTTCCCGGGGTCTGGCCGGCTTCGAAGGCGATGTTCGCGCCCCCGAAAACGGCCCGCCGCGCCGGATGCAGTCGTGCATTATGACAGCCCGGGCGGCCGCGCGAGATGCGATGCCTTGCGGCCCCAGACAGCCGGCCCGAACGGCTGGCCCCGGAATACATCAGACAAAACAGACGATACAGAGGAAAGCGTTCTCCATGACTCAAGACCTGCAGGCCGGCGCGGCCGGCTCAGGCGCGGCCGGCGAAGCCGGCTCGACTTACGCGCCCAACGTGCCCGTACCCGACGCGCGCCGCCAGTTCCGCACCGGCGACGCCTTCGCGCTCTGGTTCTCGCTCGGCATCGGTCTGCTGGTCGCCCAGGCGGGCGCCCTGCTGGTGCCGGGACTCGCGCTGCCCCATGCTCTGGCCGCGATCGGCATCGGCAGCGTGATCGGCGTCGTGCTGCTCGCGCTCGCGGGCGTGATCGGCACCGACACCGGTCTCGCCGCCATGTCGTCGTTGCGCCCGACGCTCGGCATTCGCGGCGCCTCCGTGCCGGCCGTCATCAACATGGTGCAGCTCGTGGGCTGGGGCTCGTTCGAGATCATCGTGATGCGCGATTCCGCCGATGCGCTCGCCAAGCAGGCCTTCGGTCTCTCGATGCCGCTCGTGTGGACCTTGATCTTCGGCTTGCTGGCTACGCTGCTGGCCGTGAGCGGCCCGCTCTCGTTCGTGCGGCGCTTTCTGCGCACCTGGGGCATCTGGCTCCTGATCGCGGGCGCCGCGTGGCTCACGTGGAGCCTGCTGGCGCAGCACGACATCGGCGCGCTGATGAAGCGTCCCGGCACCGGCGACATGCCGTTCGGCAGCGCGATCGACCTCGTCGTGGCGATGCCGCTTTCGTGGCTGCCGCTCATCGCCGACTACACGCGCTTTGGCCGCCGCGCGGGCGAGACGTTCCGCGGCACGCTGTTCGGCTATGGCATCGCAAACCTGTGGTTCTATGCACTCGGCGCGGTCTACGGGCTCGCCGCGGGCGGCGGCGACGCGCTCCTCACCACGGCGCTCGCGAAAGCAGGCGGCGGCTTTGCGCTCTTGCTCGTGCTGATCGACGAAATCGACAACGCCTTCGCCGATATCCACTCGGCTGCGGTGTCTACGGGCACGTTCTGGACGCGCGGCAGCGTGCCGTGGCTCTCGGCGGCGTTCGGCGCGCTGTGCACGCTGATCGGCCTCGTCGTGCCGATGGCGCGCTACGAGAACTTCCTGCTCTTCATCGGCTCGGTGTTCGCGCCGCTCTTCGGCGTCGTGCTCGCCGATCACTTCATCGTGCGCCGCCGACGCATCGACGCCGGCGCGCTCGCTGATCTGAGCGGTGCTTACGGCTATTCGGGCGGCTGGCACGTAACCGCGTTCATCGCGTGGGGTATCGGCTTCGGCGCGTATCAGGCGCTCAATCAATGGCTGCCGAACCTCGGCGCGACACTGGCCTCGCTCGCGATCGGCGCGGCGTGCTATCTCGCGCTCACGGGACGCCGGCGCGCGGCTTACGCTTAAAGCTGCGCACGCACGCCCGGCACATCGAGCCGCACCCAAAGCCTCGCTCCAAACGAGAACGCCACGCTTCACAGCGTGGCGTTCGTCTTTTCAGCGGCGCGTTGCTGGCGCGCCGCGCATCTCAATACAGTTATTCGCAGTGGCCGCAGCCGCCTTGGTGCGCATGGTGTGCATGCGCTTCGGCCGGCAATTCCTGCGCCGCCTGCGCGCTGATGCCGAGGCGCTGCAGCAGCTTGCGGTCGGCTTCGGCTTGCGGGTTGCCCGTCGTCAGCAACTGGTCGCCGTAGAAGATCGAATTCGCGCCGGCCATGAAGCACAGCGCCTGAAGCGCGTCGTCCATCTGCTCGCGGCCGGCCGAGAGACGCACCATCGCCTTGGGCATGGTGATGCGCGCCACGGCGATCGTGCGCACGAACTCGAACGGATCGAGCGGCTCGGTGCCTTCGAGCGGCGTGCCGCTCACCTGCACGAGGTTGTTGATGGGCACCGACTCCGGATACGGCTCCATGTTCGCGAGCTGCGCGATCAGGCCGGCGCGCTCGCGGCGCGACTCGCCCATGCCGACGATGCCGCCGCAGCACACGTTGATGCCCGCGTCGCGCACGCGCTCGAGCGTTTCCAGGCGATCCTGGTACGTGCGCGTCGAGATGATCTGGCTGTAGAACTCGGGCGAGGTATCGAGGTTGTGGTTGTAGTAGTCGAGGCCCGCATCGGCGAGCGCCTTCGCCTGGTGCTCTTCGAGCATGCCGAGCGTCACGCAGGTTTCGAGGCCCATCTGCTTCACGCCGCGGATCATGTCCTTGATCGGCTCGAGGTGACGGTCCTTCGGATTGCGCCACGCCGCGCCCATGCAAAAGCGCGTCGCGCCGTTGGCCTTCGCCACGCGCGCGGCGTCGAGCACGGCGTCCACGTCCATGAGCTTGCTCGCGTCGAGGCCGGTGTCGTGATGTGACGACTGCGGGCAATACGCGCAATCTTCTTCGCAGCCGCCGGTCTTGATCGACAGGAGCGTGGAAAGCTGCACGGCGTTCGCATCGAAATGCTCGCGATGCACCTGTTGCGCGCGGAACATCAGGTCGTTGAACGGCAGCTCGTAGAGCGCGGCGACGTCGGCGACGCGCCAGCGCGCTGCGGCCTCATCTTGCACTTGGGCTTGCGGCGCAGTCTTCTTGAGCGCGGTGATGTCGATGTGGGCTTCGGTCATGGTGTCGGGGTTCTTCTTGACGGGGACGATGTGAATTGGGACGCGTACGCTCAGCGCAGCAAAAAAGGCGCAGCAGGCGCAATGGCGCCAAGCCGTGCGAGCAACGCGTCGATGTTCAGGTGCTCGGCCGCGGCGTCGGCGCACGCGCCTGGCATGTGCGGCACGACGCCGATGAGCGCCGCGCCGAACTGCGCGGCGAGGCGCTCGCGCAGCGCATCGATGTTTTCTTCGGGGAAGGTCATGGCCGGGTCGACGCGGTTCGCGACCCAGCCCGCGATTGTCAGGCCGCGCGCGGCGATCGCCTCGGCCGTGAGCAGCGCATGGCTGATGCAGCCAAGCCGCATGCCGACGACGAGCACCACGGGCAGGTTCAGCGCGACGGCGAGATCCGCGGTGTCTTGCGTCGCCGTGAGCGGCACGCGAAAGCCCCCCACGCCTTCGACCACCACGGCGTCCGCACGCTCGCAGGCCTCGCCGTAGCATTGCACGATGCGCGCCATGTCGAGCGTCACGCCTTCGAGCGCGGCGGCAATGTGCGGCGCGGCCGGCTCCTTGAGCAGGAACGGCGTGCGCATTTCGGGCGGCAGCAGCACGCCCGCGGCAACGTCGAGCTGATCGGCGTCGTCGTTATGCCAGACGCCATCGCGCTCGTGCGCGCCTGCGGCGATGGGCTTCATCGCGGCCGCGCGCAAACCCGCGTGCGCGAGGCCGCGCAGGAGCGCCGCGCTCACGAAGGTCTTGCCGATTTCGGTATCGGTGCCGGTGACGAAAAGCGAAACCTTCGGACTGCTCATTGTGCGAGTTCCTCCTGCGCCTCGCAGCTCGCGCGCTGCAGCGCCGCATTCAGACGATCGAGGTCGGCGTCCGAATGCGCGGCCGAGAGCGAGATGCGCAGACGCGACGTGCCTGCGGGCACCGTCGGCGGACGAATCGCCGGCACCCACAGACCCTCGCGTTCGAGCGCAGCCTGCAGCGCGAGCGTGGCATCGTTGGAGCCGATCACGAGCGGCTGCACCGCCGTATGCGAATCGACGGGCTGCCAGCGGGTTTCCTTGAGCATCGCGCGCGTGCGCCCGATCAGATGATTCAGATGCGCGCGCCGCGCATCGCCCTCTTCGCCCGCGATCAGACGCAGGCTCGCGGATACCGCATGCGCGAGCGCCGGCGACGAAGCCGTCGTGAAGATGTACGGACGCGCGCGCTGCACGTGCCATTCGATCACGGTGTCGTGCGCACAGATGAACGCGCCCGAGACGCCCGCCGCCTTGCCGAGCGTGCCCACCATCACGAGGTGCGGCGAGCGCAGCGCGGCTTCGGCAAGCGCACCGCGCCCTTGCGGGCCGAGCACGCCCAGCCCGTGCGCATCGTCCACGACGAGCCATGCGGCGTGCTTTTCGGCCAGCTCGACGAGACGCGCGAGCGGTGCGACGTCGCCATCCATGCTGAACACCGTGTCGCTCACGATCACTTTCGCGCGCGCATCCGACGCTTCGAGCATCGCGCTCAGGGCGTCCATGTCGGCGTGCGGATAGATCTCGATGTCGGCACGCGAGAGCCGCGCGCCGTCGATCAACGAAGCGTGATTGAGCACGTCGGAAAAGATCGTCGTGCCACGGCCCGCGAGCGCGGTGAGCACGGCGAGATTCGCCATGTAGCCGGTGCTGAAGTAGAGCGCGCGCGGCGCGTCCACGAAGGTGCCCGCGAACTCAGCGAGATCGTCTTCGAGTTGAGCGTGCGCGCGCGAGTGCCCACCAAGCAAATGAGAGCCACCGCTGCCCGCGCCATAGCGCTGCGCGCCCTCGGCCAGCGCCGCGACGAGCTGCGGGTGCGCTGCGAGCCCCAGATAGTCGTTGCTGGCGAAGCCGATGCTCTCGTGGCCGTCAACAGTCATGTGCGCGCTGCACGGCGAATCGATGGTGCGGCGGCGGCGGCGCAAGCCTTGCGCGTCGAGCTCGCGCAGGCCTTGTTCGAGAGTGTTCAGCAGGTGCATCAGAGGTCCTCCGCGACGGTGGCGTCGAATGTCTCGCGCGTGCGCTCGGCGAGGTGCGCTTGCGTCCCGGCGTCGAGAATGTACGGCGGCATCACGTAGACCGTCGTGCCGATCGGGCGCAGCAACAATTCGCGCTGCAGTGCGTTTTCGAAGAATCGACGCGAGAACGTGCGCGCGCGCCCGGCGTCTTCGATCGCCACGTCGAACGCGAGAATCGTGCCGCACTGGCGCAGGTTACGCACCAGCGCGTGCTGTTCGAGCGGCGCAAACGCCTCGCGCAGTTGCTGCGACTTTCGGGCGTTCGCGGCAAGCACGTCGTCGCGCTCGAAGAGATCGAGCGTCGCGAGCGCCGCACGGCACGCGAGCGGATTACCCGTGTACGAATGCGAATGCAGGAAGCCCCGCGTGGTGTCGTCGTCGTAGAAGGCCGCGTAGATTTCGTCGCGCGAAAGTACGATCGAAAGCGGCAGATAGCCGCCGCTGATGCCCTTCGAGAGCGTGAGCAGATCGGGCCAGATGCCGGCTTGCTCGCACGCGAAGAAGGTGCCCGTACGGCCGCAGCCCACGGCAATCTCATCGGCGATCAGATGCACGCGGTAGCGGTCGCATAGCGCGCGCAGACCCTGGAGATACGCGGGATCGTGCATTGCCATGCCCGCCGCGCATTGCACGAGCGGCTCGACGATCAGTGCCGCGATGCGGCCTTCGCGTTCGGCGAACAGACGCTCGACATCGGCGAGCGCGCGGCGCGCGACGTCGGCAGCGCTCTCGCCTTCACGCGCCGTGCGGGCGTCGGGCGAGGCCACTACGTGGGCATGGGTCAAAAGCGGATCGTAAGCATCCCTGAAGAGCTTCACATCCGTCACGCCGAGTGCGCCGATGGTCTCGCCGTGATAGCTGTTGGCGAGGCACACGAATTCGCGTTTGTTCGGAGCGCCCTGATTGCGCCACGCGTGAAAGCTCATCTTCAGCGCGATCTCGACCGCCGACGCGCCATCGGAAGCGAAAAACGCATGACCGAGCGTGCCGCCGGTGAGTGCCGCGAGGCGCTCGGCAAGCTCGACGGCAGGCTCGTGCGTGCAGCCCGCGAGCATCACATGTTCGAGCGTGTCGAGCTGCGCCTTGAGCGCGGCATTGATCGAAGGATTGGCGTGGCCGAAGAGATTGACCCACCACGAGCTGATGGCGTCGAGATAGCGCCGGCCTTCGTGGTCGTAGAGCCACGGCCCTTCGCCGCGCGCGACGGCGACGAGCGGCAGGCGCTCGTGGTGCTTCATCTGGGTGCAAGGATGCCAGACCGCGCGCAGGCTGCGCGCGATCCAGGCCTCGTTGGCAAGATTGGAATGCGACTTCAAATACGGCTCCCGATTTTGTCCTGCTGGTGTCCTGCTTGTTTCCCGCTTGTATCCCGCTTGTATCCCGCCAGGCAGCGGGTCCGAGATTAACGCGTTCGATCTCGCAATGCACTACCCCGAAAATGGCCCCGGAAAGGCCGCCGGCGCGAGGTTCTGCGCGGTTCGGAACAGCTGCGCGCACTTCGTTTGCGAAGACCCGAAATGACCGTAGATGACGACAACAAAGTGAAGCGCGCTTATGCAAAAAAATCTGCGGACGCGCACCGGAAAGACGTGCCGCGACTGCGCGCCTGGTGAAATCTTTGGGGGAAGCATCGAGGCAGCGCTGGCGTCGATGATTGGCGCGAGATGGACTCGCCGCGCCATTCGCACGGACGAAAGTCGGACGATCGGTTCGGACGGGCACACCATGCATGGGCTTCAAGCGCGAGGTGCTGGCCCAATGGCAATAAGAAGACGATATGGGAACGATTGCGCGAGCGAGCGCGGGTCTTTCGGAGCGGTGTCGATGTGCAGAACCGCCGTGGCGCTCACGCGCGCACCGGCGGTTTCAAATGCGCCTGGGCTCGCCGGGCTTAGCGGCTTGCGAGCGAATGCGAGTCGTCTGCGTCGGCGGCGGCGACGGTATGGCCGTCGTCGGCATTGTCGTTCTGCGCCGTGGCGGTGCTGTTCGACCACACGACGTTGCTGTTCACCGCGTAGAGGCGGCACGGATCCGAGCTGTGCTTCTGGCAGTTCGCGATGGCGACGGCCATCGGATTGTCGCCGCCTTCGGCCCACGACCAGGCGCCCGAGTCGGACACCGCGAAGGCGCGGCTCGGGTACTGCCTGAGGAAGTTGCGATAGCCGTCACGGCCCGCCTGATCGAGGAACGGCACTGCGCCCACCGAATCGATCTGCGCGTAGCCGGTGGCGTGCGGCGCGGCCTGCGTCGCCACGCGGTATTCCACGGCCGTAGGCATGCCCTGGTTCGCGAGGAACGCCTCGACCTTGGGCCACCAGACCTGCACGCCATCGCGGTCGCCCACGAGGCGGTGCGCGTCGTTCTTGTACGAGCCGAAATCGATGAGCTTCGAGCCCGCGCCCGGCTGAGCCTCGCCCAGTTGCGCGGTGTGAAACGCCGCGTACATCCGCGTGACGAGATCGGGCGTCCACACCGAATCGTTGTCGCCGTAGAGCCAGAGCGAGGCCACCCGTGCCTTGGCGCCGTAATCGCCGAATGCTTCGGTCAGGTTGCTCTGCCAGCCCGTGCAGGCGTCCTGGCGCAGGCCACCCGAGAAGTTGATGAGCGCGCGCACGCCGTGCGCCGCTTCGGTGCCGTAGGCCATGGTCGCGAGGCCGCCGTGCGAGGTGCCGGCGACGACGATATGGTTCGCGTCCACGTACGGTTGCTTCACCATATAGTCGACCGCCGTGGCAACGTCGGCGGCCTGGCCGAGACCGTTGCTGGCGACATCGCAGCCGTCCTGCTGATAGGTGCCGCCCGAGCCCGCAAAGCCCTGGCGGTTCGGCGCGACGACGACATAGCCGCGGCGCACGAACTCGCGCGCGAACGACATGGGGTCGCTGCGCGGCTGCATGCGCGGATCGCCGGGAATCTTGCCGTGGTTGAACACCACCATCGGGAACGGGCCGGGGCCGTCCGGGCGGTAGACCGTGGTTTCGAGCGTGACGCTCGGGTCGCCGGCCACGGGAATATGAATGATCTGCTCGTTCATGTCGGCGCGCACGACGGGCAGATATGCGTCGTCGAGCGCGATGCGCGGCACGTTAGCACTGCCGAGCGGACCGGATGCGAATGGTGCGCCCACGGTATGCGCGGCGTCGAGACGCGCGCTCGCATGCGTGGCGGAGATGGGCGACGATGCGGAAGCCTGAGCGCTGGCCACTGCTGCCGGATCGGAAAGCGACGCTGCGTGAGCGACCGACAGCACGCACGCCGTGCTGACCACCGCCCATCCGGTAAGAAGCTTCCTGAACGCCATGCGCAACACCCGCCTGCGAAAGTCCTGCTGTAAATCTGCCTACCCGAGCCATTGCATGAACGTCCCCTGCCCTTTCTCGGGCACAACAGCATACGGCGCGCCTGGC
>DATEJU010000084.1:0-4048 GCA_035277805.1 Paraburkholderia sp.
ACGGCCGTGAGCGTGGCGTCGACGGAATCCTTGTTGTGCGAGTTGGCGACGAAATAGTCGAGCGCGGTATTGGCCGCCAGCGCGACGACGACGATAACGACGCATAGCGCGACGATGCGCGCACGAATGGTGGTGAACATAAAGGGGAAAGCGCCGTATGGAAGTGAGTGAATCGAACTGCGGTATGCGAATGCCATGAGGGGATAACCCACGGGTTTACGGCGTTCGGCGCGAGGGACTTGAATCGGATTTATCGGGGCGCGAGCAGACCGGGGCGTGCTCGTACGGCAAAGCGCGTGCCGGACGATGCGTAGCAAGGAGAAAGAAGCAAAGGAGCGGCGTTGCTGGCGCGACGCTGGGGGCGGCCAGAAAGGCGGCTAACGCCGGAAAGAAGCGTGGCAGCGGCTCGCACGACGCGCGAGCCGCAAAAGTTCGAAGCAGGTCGAAGCTGGAACAGGGCGCAACGAAGCAGCGCTTACTTGCTCGCCGCAGCCGCCTTCTTCTTGTCGCCGATACGGCTCTCGGTGCCGTTCACGAGCTTCGAGATATTGGCGCGGTGGCGCCAGAACAGCAGCACGCTCATCGCGAGAATCGCGAGCGCCATCACGTGCGTGCCGAACAGGAAGACGTCGAAAAGCGGTGCGAATACGGCAGCCGCAAGCGCCGCCAGCGACGAATAACGCGTGAAGAACGCGACGATCAGCCAGGTAAGCAACGTGGCGCCGCCCAGCACCGGATTCACGGCGAGCAGCACGCCCGCGGCGGTTGCCACGCCCTTGCCGCCCTGAAAGCGGAAGAACACCGGATACAGGTGACCGAGGAACACGGCGATGGCCGCCAGGGCGACGGCGGTTTCGCCAAGACCGAAACGCGGCCCGAAATGCGCCGCGAGCCAGACCGCGAGCCAGCCCTTGAACGCGTCGCCAATCAGCGTGAGGATGGCGGCTTTCTTGTTGCCGCTGCGCAGCACGTTGGTCGCGCCCGGGTTGCCGGAGCCGTAGGAGCGCGGATCGTCGAGGCCCATGACGGCGCTCACGATCACGGCGAACGAAATCGAGCCGATCAGATAGGCAGCAACGGCGACAAACAGGTTGTACATGCACGAAACCCGAAGGAAGAGAAACGAAGCGCGACGGTCGAATGTCGATGCACGCGCGAAGGCGCTCATTCTACCGAAGCGCGGGCGGCCCTTGCCGCGATCCCAGGGTAATCAGGGAAATCGGGGCGCGTACCGATCCCGTCTGGATGTCACGTCCATATCACTCCACGCTCGCGCACTGCACCGGCTTCGCCTTGAGCAGCGTTGTAAGCACCGCCGGCGCGAGGCTCACGAGATAGCCGCGCCTGCCGCCGTTGAGCCAGATCCGGTCGAGTTCGAGAATGGTCGATTCGACATACACAGGCATTTCCTTCTTGGTGCCGAACGGCGAGGTGCCGCCCACCAGATAACCCGAGTGACGGTTCGCGACTTCGGGCTTGCAGGGCTCGACGCGCTTGGCGCCGATCTGCCGCGCGAGGTTCTTGGTCGAGACCTTGCGGTCGCCGTGCATGAGGACGATCAGCGGCTTGGCGTGCTCGTCCTCCATCACGAGCGTCTTGACGACGCGATGCTCGTCCACGCCGAGCTGGCGCGCGGATTCACCGGTGCCGCCGTGCTCGACGTACTCGTAGGGATGCTCGCCGAACGCGACGCCCGCGCGGCGCAGCATCTGCGTGGCGGGCGTTTCGGAGACGTGTTTCGATTTGCTCATGGCGCGCATTTTACCTACCCGCGCGGGTGATGCATCTCGTGCAGGAGCCGCAGGCGCTCGCGCGCGACGTGTGTATAGATCTGCGTCGTGGAGATGTCGCTATGGCCGAGCAGCATTTGCACCACGCGCAAATCCGCGCCGTGATTGAGCAGATGCGTGGCGAACGCATGGCGCAGCGTATGCGGCGAAAGCGGCGCATGCACGCCCGCATTGAGCGCGTGACGCTTGATGATGTGCCAGAACTGCTGGCGCGTCATGCCTTCGGCGCGCGCGGTGACGAACAGAGCGTCGGTGGTGCGCGCGCCCAGCAGCGCGGGCCGCGCCTCGCGCAGATAACGCTCGATCCAGGCCGCCGCCTCTTCGCCGAACGGAATCAGCCGCTCCTTCGAGCCCTTGCCGAGCACGCGCACGACGCCTTCGTTCAAGCCCACCTCGACCGTCTTGAGCGTGACGAGCTCGGTCACGCGCAGGCCGCTCGCGTACATCAGCTCGAGCATCGTGCGGTCGCGCAGGCCGAGCGGCGCGGCCACGTCGGGCGCGTTCAGAAGCGCTTCGACTTGCGCTTCGGTGAGCGTCGAGGGAAAGCGCGGCGCCTGCTTCGCCGAGCGCACGCGCACCGTCGGGTCCGCGCTCACGCGCTGCTCGCGCAGCGCCCAGCCGTAGTAGCGCCGGAATACCGAAAGCCGCCGGTTCGCCGAGGTCGACTTGTCGTCCTTGCGGCGCGCGCTGTAGGCGAGCAGGTCGTCTTCGTGCACCGTGTCGAGGCCGTGCGAGCGCGCGTGCGCGAGCCACTCGGCGAACAGGCGCAGATCGCGCCGGTAGGCGTCGAGCGTGTTGCGCGAGAGACCGTGCTCGAGCCACATGGCGTCGCAGAACGTGTCGATGGCGAGCAGGCTCGCGCCAAGCGCCTGTGCGGCGGCGGGGTCAAGCGCGGCGGCTTCATCGCCTTGCGGTGCGTCCGGCATCACGTCGATCTCGTCATCGAGTTCGTCTTCGTCGATGCCGCCATCCACATCGCTATCGGCGTCGTTATCGTTCTGATCGTCCACGTCTTCCCTTTCGCTGCTTTCTTGCGGCAATTGCTCCGTGCCGGCGCGTGCGCGCGTGGCGCTCATCGGATGGTGACGCCTTCATGAGTGAGGAGCCAGCGCTTCACGTCGCGAAAGAAGCCGTCGCCACCGTGATGCGCGAAGCCGCCGATGCCGCTCGCCGACACCACGCGGTGGCATGGAATCACGATGGGAAACGGATTCGAGCCGCACGCCTGCCCCACCGCCCGCGCGCTGATGCTGCCGATGCGCTTCGCGAGCGCGCCATAGGTGAGCACCTCGCCCGCCCCGATCGCGCAGATGCCGTCCCATACGCGGCGCTGAAACGCCGTGCCAAGCGGCGCGAGCGGCAAGTCGAAGTCGGCTTGCGCGCTCGCGAAGTAGCGCGCGATCTGCGCGACCGCGCGCTCGGCGAGCGGGCAATCGGGTGCGAGCGCATGCGTGGATTCGGGCAGATAGACGATCTCGCGCACGGCGCCATCGCCGGTGCGGATGCCGACCTTGCCGAACGGTGCGTCGATGACTGCGTTGAACATGGTTTCCTCCTGTCGTGCCCGCATCAGTCTAAGCCGCTTCCAGCGCCCATTGCACATGCTCGCGCACGAGCGCCGACCCGTCGTGCTCGCGCGCGCGCAACGCAGCGACGATAGCCTCACGGCCTTCGTGCTCATCGTGCCCATCGGGCGATTGGCCGCCAGCGCCTGCGTTCCCGCGCATCGCGCGTGTTGCGCGCAGCGCATTGCCCATCGCCACGGCGATGTTGCGCGACCAGCACGCGTAGCCAATGCGCCGGATCGCGCTGCCCTGCATGCGTTCGTCGAACTGCGCGGCGCTCCAGCCGAAGAGCTCGACGAGACTCGCGCGGTCGAGCCCGTGGCGCACGTCGAAATCAGCAACCGGCGCGGCCTGCGCGAACTTGTTCCACGGGCACACGAGCTGGCAATCGTCGCAACCATAGACACGATTGCCGATCAGTTCGCGCAATTCCAGGGGAATACTGCCCTTCAATTCGATCGTCAGATACGAAATGCAGCGCCGCGCATCGACGCGGTACGGCCCGGTGATCGCGCCCGTCGGGCACGCGCCGATGCAGCGCGTGCAACTGCCGCAATGCGCGCCGGGCCGCTCGGGCGCATGCGAGGCGGGATCTTGCGCGTATTGTGCGTCTTGCGCGTCGGTAGGCAGCGGCACGTCCACGTAGATTTCGCCGAGAAAGAACAGCGACCCCGCATCGCGCTGCAAGAGCAA
>DATEJU010000085.1:0-3008 GCA_035277805.1 Paraburkholderia sp.
GGCCGCCCGGCGCGACGCTCGCCGCCGCGCCCGCGAGCGCGCGCGCCTCGTCGGCCTGCGCCGTCATTTGCGCGAGTTGGCGCTGCATCGCGGGCAGGCTCGCGCGCAGGCGCGCACGGCCGTCCGCCGCCGGCTGCCACAGCACCGAATAGCCGATCGCCACGGCCAGCACCGCGCCACCCCACGTCAGCAGCAGTTTTTCGCGCGCCGTACGCGCCTCCCAGAACTCGCTCCAGTAGTCGCTCAGAGCCTGGGTCCATGCGCTGGAAGCCGATGTCTTCACGATGCGCTCCTGATCGTCCATTTGCCGCTGCTGCTGTCCTGCGTGCCCGCAAGGCCATTGCGCGCGAGGCGCTTGTTGAGGTCGGCGTCGATATTGACGCCCGGCTTGAAGGTCACGTCGAGGCGCCGGTCGTGATAGTCGAGCGCCGCAATCCCATTCGCGGGCACGGGGCCGAGCGAGCGCGCGAGGCCATCGGCGAGCACGAGGAAATCGTCGGGTGAGGGCTCGCCCGCGGCCACGCGCAGTTGCGAAAGCTGGCGCGACATCTGCCCGGCGGGATCGAGCACCACCGTGGTCTTCGGGAAGGCGTTGAGCAGCAGCTCGGTCATCTGCGTGTTGATGGCGTCGCGCTGGCGCGCAAGCATCAGCCACTGCACGTTCGCACCGACGATCGCCACCACGAGCGAGGCCGCCACCAGCGCGATGGGCACGCGCAGCCGGCGCAGCGTCGCGCGGTCCAGACGCCAAGGCTGCACCGCGAACTCGAACTGGCAAAGGTCGAATTTGCACGCGAGCGCGCGCTTCGCGAGCGTCTCGAAGCCGAGCGGCTGTGCACCGGGCAGCGTGGCGGCAAGCGCGGCTTTCCAGGCGGCGCTCGCGGGCTCGCCCGGCACGCCCGTCAGCACGTAGCGCGTGACGAGCGCGTCGCCGGCCAGCGCCTCGACGGTCGCGGCCACACTCGCCGCCGGCACCGCAAAGCCTTCCGCTGAAGGGCCGCGCGCGATCGTGAGTTCGAGCAGCGCGCCCACCGCGGTTGCAGCGGTGCTTGCCGCGGGCGTTGCCGCGTCCGGCAGCAGCGCCGGCGCCGTCGACATGACCGGGCCGAATACGCAGGCCGTCACCGGGACGGCTGCGCTGCCGGCAGCTTTGGCGGAGTCGGCCGCCTCGGCCGGCGCGGCGAACCCGCCCGCCTCACTCGCTTGGGCCGTTTTGCCCGCCTGCGCGTCGGCAGCATCCGCCCCGGTTTGCGCGGCTTGTGCCACCGCGGCGCCGGCTTCGTCCTGGACCACGGGCAGGCAGCGCGCCACCGGCACCGCGTGCAGGTTGCGGTGCCCCGTGCCCTTGAAGCCTTCGACAAGGAAACGGAACCATCCGCGGTCGACGGCCGCGACGGTCTGCTTCCCGTCGGCCAGGCGCGCGGGATCCAGCGCGAAATGGCAGGTCTGCGGATCCTGGATCAGATGATCCTCGACGACGTTCGGCAGTGCCTGGCGCAGCCGCGGCCCCTTGAGCGGCGGCACCGTGGCGGCGACCATGAGCAGGTCGCGCGCGGCGATCAGCAGCACGGTAGCGGATGCCTTCGGCAGGAGGCCGAGCGCCGCGCGGCCCGCGCGCTGCGTCTGGCCCGCCTTGTCGAGCAGCACGAACGGCAGCTCCGGCAATTGCCATTCCTGCGAGTGGACCGCCGGATCGCGTGGCGGCATCAGGACGATCAGCGTGCTCAAACGCACCTCTTTTCAATGTTGGACGGGTACGGTTTCATGGTTCGTCGCGCACGCGCACGATGCGCGTCATATGGGTGAGCGGGTCGCGCCATACGAGCGTGGTGCGGTTCACGACGGCGCGTTCGTGCTGCACGCGCCCATGGACCAGAAAATAGCTCGTATTGACGTCGCCTTGCGTCGAATCGACGCTGGTTTGCCCGGCACCTGCGCCTTGCAGCGCAAGCTGCACATCGGCGAGGTTATGAAAAAACACCGTCTGGCGCCGCGCCACGAAGGCTTGCGCGCTCGACAGGCTCATGCCCTGCACGGTCGCCGCGATCACCTCGGCACTCGCCGTGTTCATGTTCACGGGCGTCGTGGTGGGCAGGATCGTCACGAACGGGCGCAGGCGCGCGACGACGTCGGGCGTGAAGCCCGGCACGTCGAGCAGCGAATCGACGCTCGTCATGATCAGCGGGGCGACGGCGCTGTTGGTGTCGGCGTCGGAAAGGCCCGGGTTGTCGGTGAAGTTCGCACCGCCTCCCGAACCGCCCACCAGTTGCTGCGTGTTGGAGGTATTCGACGTGTCCGCCGGATTCGGCGTCGTGCCGGTTTGAAAGCGCGTGATCGAGTGGGCGAGACCCGAGCGCAGATAGACGGCCGTGTTCTTCGCGAGCTGGCCGTCGAGGCCGAGCAACTGCAAGAGGCGCGCGAACGCCTGAATCTGCGTGAGATTGAGCTGCAACGCACCGGGCGCGGACGCCGAGACGAGATTGCGCAAATTGAAGCGCGCCTGCGCGTCTTCGATGGAGCCGGAAAGCCAGGTGTCCGCGCCCTGTTGCGCGCGTGTCTCGCCGATCTGGCCGAGGAAGTCCGACAGGCGCGTCTTCGCAACCGGCATGCCCCATGCGCCGCCCAGATAGGTGATGCCCGGTGCGGTATCGGCTTCGGAGCGCAGCACGAGGCGCGTCCAGTCGAGCGCGGCGCGCGCAATCCACTGGGCCTGCGCGAGCAGCCGCTGATTCTCGATGCGGCGCACCTGCACCTGCTGACGCCACAGCATGCCCGAGACGAGAATCGCGGCAAGCGCGGCCACCAGCAGCGCGCTGATGATCGCCGCGCCGCGCTGCGGGCGCGGGCGTGCGACGGCGCGAAGCGCCGTACGAGCAAGGGAGGGGGAATGTCGATGGCGGCGCACCCTCATTCCCCCACGAGAAAGACGCGCGTGACCGGCCGCGCGAGCGAGCGGGCGGCGACGCTCACCTCGAGCCCCGTCACCGAGCGCGGCACCGGCGCGTTGC
>DATEJU010000086.1:0-6136 GCA_035277805.1 Paraburkholderia sp.
GGCGGAGGAAGGCGGCCTCGACGCGCCCGATGAAGCGCAGCTCGAAGAGTTGCGCATGCAACTGGCCGAGCAGGAAGAGGTTCTGCGCGAAGCCCAGGCGCGCCTTGCCGATGCGCAGGAAACGGTCCCGCGCCTCGACGCAGAGCGTCGCGCCGCGCACGAGCGGGTGCAGGCCGAAGGCGCGCAGATCCATCAGCTCGAAGCGCGCCTCGCCGCGCTCAAGCAGCTTCAGGAGAACGTGCAGACGGAGGGCAAGATCCAGCCGTGGCTCGAGCGCCATGAACTGGGCGCGCTGCCGCGCCTGTGGAAGAAGCTGCACGTCGAAGCCGGCTGGGAAACCGCACTCGAAGCCGTACTGCGCGAACGCCTTGCGGCGCTCGAAGTGTCGAACCTCGACTGGGTGAAGGCATTAGCCACCGACGCGCCGCCGGCCAAGCTCGCGTTTTATGCGCCGCCGCCGGCCGGGCAGGCGCCGCTCGCGCCCGCGGGCCTCACGCCGCTGCTCTCGCTCGTGCGCATCGACGACGCGGGCCTGCGCGCGGTGCTCAACGAATGGCTCGGCACGACCTTCGTGGCCGCCGATCTCGCCGAAGCGCTCGGCAAGCGCGTGCAGTTGCCCGATGGCGGTGCGTTCGTGGTGAAGGCCGGCCACATGGTGACGCGCGTAGGTGTGCAGCTCTACGCCGCCGACTCCGAGCAGGCGGGCATGCTCGCGCGCCAGCAGGAAATCGAGAATCTCACGCGCCAGGTGCGCGCCCAGGCGCTGCTTGCCGACGACGCGCGCGCCGCCGCGGTGCGTGCGGAGGCTGCGCACACCCAGGCGGCCCAGGCGCTCACCGACGTGCGCCAGCAGGCCGAGCGCGCGACGCAGCGCGTGCATGCGCTGCAGATGGAGGTGCTCAAGCTCACCCAGGCGCACGAGCGCTATACGGCGCGCAGCACGCAGATTCGCGAGGAACTCGAAGAGATCCGCGCGCAGATCGAGGAACAGCGTGCGCTGCGCGCGGAATCGGAGGCGAACTTCGAGCGCCACGACGCCGAGCTCGCGGAATTGCAGGCTCGCTTCGAAGACAATCAACTGGCCTTCGAGGCACTCGACGAGGAACTGGGCGCCGCGCGCAACGAAGCGCGCGAGCTTGAGCGCGCGGCAGGCGATGCGCGTTTCGCGGCGCGCAACATGGCCAACCGCATCGAAGAGCTCAAGCGCAACATCCAGGTTGCGCACGACCAGAGCGAGCG
This sequence comes from Paraburkholderia sp., assembly GCA_035277805.1. Classification (GTDB taxonomy): domain Bacteria; phylum Pseudomonadota; class Gammaproteobacteria; order Burkholderiales; family Burkholderiaceae; genus Paraburkholderia. The sequence goes on from DATEJU010000086.1 coordinate 1,240, forward strand.
CGTGGCCGCCTCGCTCGAAGACGCTCGCGCGGAACTGAAAACGATCAACGAGCAGACCGCGCACACGGGCCTGCAGGACGCGCTGGAAATCCGCGCGGAGAAGGAAGGCGCGCTGCGCGCCGCGCGCGCCGAGCTCGACGACCTGAGCGCGAAGCTGCGCGCGGCCGACGAGACGCGCCTCACCGCCGAGCGTGCGCTGCAGCCGCTGCGCGAGCGCATCACCGAATTGCAGTTGAAGGAGCAGGCCGCGCGCCTGAACGGCGAACAGTTCGTCGAGCAACTGCAGGCTGCGGGCGTGGACGAAGCCGCGCTGCAGGAGAAGCTCACAGCCGAGCTCAAGCCCTCGTACCTGCAGGGCGAGGTCACGCGCATCAACAACGCGATCGCGGCGCTCGGGCCGGTCAACATGGCCGCGCTCGACGAACTGGCCGCCGCGAAGGAGCGCAAGACCTTCCTCGATGCGCAGTCCGCCGACCTCACGAGCGCGATCGAAACGCTCGAAGACGCAATTCGCAAGATCGACCAGGAAACGCGTACGCTGCTGCAAGGCACGTTCGACGAGGTTAACCGGCATTTCGGCGATTTGTTCCCGCGCCTCTTTGGCGGCGGCCAGGCGAAGCTCATCATGACTGGCGACGAGATTCTCGACGCCGGCGTGCAGGTGATGGCACAACCGCCCGGCAAGAAGAACTCGACGATTCACCTGCTCTCGGGCGGCGAGAAGGCGCTCACCGCCACGGCGCTGGTGTTCGCGATGTTCCAGTTGAACCCGGCGCCGTTCTGTCTGCTCGACGAAGTGGACGCACCGCTCGACGACGCCAACACGGAACGCTTCGCCAATCTGGTGCGCGCGATGTCGGACAAGACACAGTTCCTGTTCATCTCGCACAACAAGATCGCGATGGAGATGGCGCAGCAACTGATTGGCGTGACGATGCAGGAGCAGGGCGTTTCGCGCATCGTTGCGGTCGACATGGAAACGGCTGCGGGTTTCGCACAGAATACGGCCTGATGGTCTGAAGGGCGGGTCTGAATAACGGCGCGCGGCGCGCGGCCGGCAACGCCTGCGTTTTACGCTAAGGCGGCCGTCGCGAATGCCGCCGGCGCCACGCACACGGTGCGCGCGTCCACGAAGGGCAACGTGCGCCGCCGGAAAAAGAATTGCAGATGGAGCATGCATGGATCAGTTGACTCTCGGGTTGATCGGCGCGGGTGCCGTGGTCGTCGGGGGCGTGGTGGTGTACAACGCCTGGCAGAGCGCCAGGGTGCGCCGGCGCATGCCGCGCCCGATGCCCGAGGAAGCGGCGGAGACGCCGCTGCGCGACGAATTGCAGGAAACGAGCCCGTTCATCGAGCCGGCCCGCGCGCCGCTCAAGCGCGAACCGTCGCTCGCGGGCAGCGCCGCCGAAGAGCGCGTGGAGCCGGGGTTTGGCGCGGTGGCGCCGGCGGATACGCCGGTGGACATCCAGGCGGAGAGAACCTCGCCGAATGGCTTTTCGGAAGTCGAGCCTGAAGAGCCCGAAGGCAACGAGTCGCCGGTATCCTCCACGGAGCACGGCGAGGCGGCAACTGCGCCCGGCAAGCAGGCAGCTCGTGGCGAAAAGGACGACAAAGTCGACGAGAAGCAAGTTGAGAAGCGCAGCGTGAAGCGCGACGAAGACGAACGCGTCGAACCGGTGCTGCCTGCAGCCACGACGATATCCTCTGCACCGCCGACCATCGTGGACCGACGCATCGACTGCATCGTGCCGATCCGGCTTGGCGCCGCGCTGCCGGGCGAGCGCGTGATTCCGCTCGCGCAGCGGCTGCGCCGCGCGGGCAGCAAGCCGGTGCATATCGAAGGCAAGCCCGAAGGCGGCGATGGCTGGGAGCTGCTGCAAAACGGCGTGCGTTATGAAGAGCTGCGCGCGGCTGCGCAACTGGCGAACCGGAATGGCCCGCTTAACGAACTCGAGTTCTCCGAGTTCGTCGCGGGGGTGCAGCAGTTCGCGGACGCGCTCGATGGCCTGCCCGAATTCCCCGATATGACCGAAACCGTCGCAATGGCGCGCGAGCTCGACGGCTTCGCGGCGCAGTGCGATGCCCAGCTTTCGATCAACGTGCTCTCGGACGGCGCGCCGTGGTCGGCGAACTACGTACAGGCGGTGGCAGCCCAGGACGGCTTGCTGCTTTCGCGCGACGGCACGCGCTTCGTGAAGCTCGACGCGAAGCAGAGCCCGGTGTTTATGCTGCAGTTCGGCGACACCAATTTCTTGCGCGACGACCTCACCTACAAGGGTGGCCAGATGATCACCCTGATCCTCGACGTGCCCGTTGCCGACGAAGACATCCTGCCGTTCCGCCTGATGTGCGATTACGCCCGCTCGCTCGCGGAGCGCATCGGCGGGCGCGTGGTGGACGACCAGCGCCGGCCGCTGCCGGAATCCGTGCTGCAGTCCATCGACAAGCAGCTCATGACGCTTTACGCGAAACTCGAGCAGGCCGGTATTCCGGCAGGCTCGGCGGCAACGCGGCGGCTCTTTAGCCAGTAAGCGCAAAACGTCCGCTATCGCAGGAGGCGCGGCGTCAACATGGCGCCGCGCTTTTTTGTGCGTGGCGCAAACGCGGATGGATCGGGCAGTTCGTGCATGGGCGCTGGGCACCGTTCGATGCGTCGGAGATGTTGCGGTGCATTCAAGGTCGCATCGGGCAGGCACGGCGTCAATGCAATCCGGCGGACGTTGGCCGTTCGGCCAGGACGTTCGCGAAGGCCGTTCGGCGGCGCACGAAGCTGGCCGTTCGGCCGATGCCACGCAGGTGGCTTCCTGAGATAATCTGACAATCTGAACACTCACAAGAAGCCGCCCCAAGCATGGTCCGTCATCCCGCCCGTCCTCCCGAAGAATCCACTGCGGCGCAGCGCGCGGCGTGGTTGCGCGCCGAACTCGAGCGCGCCAATCACGCGTATTACGTGCTCGACCAGCCGGAACTGCCTGACGCGGAATACGACAAACTGTTCCGCGAGCTGCAAACCATCGAGTCCGGGCATCCGGAGCTTGTCTCGCCCGATTCACCCACCCAGCGCGTGGGCGGCGAGGCGGCGGCCGGCTTCGAGCCCGTGGTGCACGACGTGCCAATGCTCTCGCTCAACAACGGCTTCGCGGACGAAGACATCGTCGCGTTCGACAAGCGCGTGTCCGATGCGCTCGACAAGGCCGAAGGCGATCCGGTCGAGTATGCCTGCGAGCTCAAGTTCGACGGCCTCGCGATCTCGCTGCGCTATGTCGATGGCGTGTTCGTGCAGGCCTCTACGCGCGGCGACGGCACGACGGGCGAAAACGTCACGGAAAACGTGCGTACCATCCGCTCGCTGCCGCTGCGCCTGAAGGGCAAGCGCGTGCCGAAGGTGCTCGACGTGCGCGGCGAAGTGCTGATGTTCCGCCGCGACTTCGACCGCATGAACGAGCGTCAGCGCGAAGCGGGCCACAAGGAGTTTGCGAACCCGCGCAACGCGGCGGCCGGAAGCCTGCGTCAGCTCGATTCGAAGATCACCGCGCAGCGGCCGCTGTCGTTCTTCGCGTATGGCATCGGCGTGCTCGAAGGCGAGCCCATCCCGGCCACGCACAGCGAGCTGCTCGACTGGTACAACGAAATGGGCCTGCCCGTGAACAGCGAACGCGCGCTCGTGAAGGGCGCTCAGGGGCTGCTGGAGTTTTTCCGCGCTGTGGGCGAGAAGCGCGAGACGCTGCCCTATGACATCGATGGCGTGGTTTACAAGGTCAACCGGCGCGACGAGCAGGAGGCGCTCGGCTTCGTCTCGCGCGCGCCGCGTTTTGCGCTTGCCCACAAGTTCCCGGCGCAGGAGGCGCTCACGAAGGTTGTCGCCATCGACGTGCAGGTGGGCCGCACCGGCGCCATCACGCCGGTCGCGCGCCTCGAGCCCGTGTTCGTCGGTGGTGCGACCGTCACGAACGCCACGCTGCACAACGAAGACGAAGTGCGCCGCAAGGACATCCGCATCGGCGACACGGTGATCGTGCGGCGTGCGGGTGACGTGATTCCCGAAGTGGTGAGCGCGCTCGTCGATCGCCGCCCCGCAGACGCCCGCGAGTTCGCGATGCCGACCGAGTGCCCGGTGTGCGGCTCGCGCATCGAGCGCCTGCCCGATGAAGCGATCGCCCGCTGCACCGGGGGCCTCTTCTGCCAAGCGCAGCGCAAGCAGGCGCTGTGGCACTTCGCGCAGCGCCGCGCGCTCGATATCGACGGCCTGGGCGAAAAGATCATCGACCAGCTCGTCGACCAGAATCTCGTGCGCACACCGGCCGACCTTTTCAACCTCGGATTCTCCACGCTGGCGGAGCTCGAGCGCATGGCGGACAAGTCGGCACAGAATCTGCTCGACTCGCTGGAAAAGGCCAAATCCACCACGCTGGCGCGCTTCATCTACGCACTCGGAATTCGCCATGTGGGCGAGTCCACGGCGAAGGATCTGGCGAAACATTTCGGTTCGCTCGACCCGATCATGGACGCGTCCATCGAGCAACTGCTCGAAGTGAACGATGTCGGGCCTGTGGTTGCCGAGTCGATTCATCAGTTTTTTGCGGAAGAACATAACCGCACCGTAATCGAGCAACTGCGCGCACCGGGCAAAGTAACATGGGCCGATGGTCCGCCCGCGCCGAAGGCGCCGGTTGGCGTGCTGGCGGGCAAGACGGTGGTGCTCACCGGCACGCTGCCCACGCTCAAGCGCGAAGAGGCGAAGGAGATGCTCGAAGCCGCCGGCGCGAAGGTGGCCGGCTCGGTGTCGAAGAAGACCGATTACGTGGTGGCGGGCGCCGACGCGGGCAGCAAGCTCGCAAAAGCTGAGGAACTCGGCGTGCCGGTGCTCGACGAAGAAGGAATGCGCAAGCTCCTGGAG
>DATEJU010000087.1:0-15632 GCA_035277805.1 Paraburkholderia sp.
TCATTACGGGCTGCGAAGTATTGACGAGCGAGAAGAAGCCGAAGGCCCAGACGATGGCGGCCAGCACCCCACCCAGGTAGACGGGGCGGCGTCCGAAGCGGTCCGACAGCGCGCCGAAGAGCGGCACGGCCACGGCGTTGCAGGCGGTGCCCGCGAGCACGGCGGTGAGCGCGAGCGAGCGCGAAAGATCGAGCACCGTGGTCACGTAGGTGAGCGTGAACACCACGAGCAGCGCGTAGAGCACGTCGGAGCCGATGCGCGCGCCGCCCGCCACGAGCAAGCGCCGCCAGTGATGCGAAAACACCTCGGCCACGGGCACCTCGGCCTTCGCATGCGATTCGTCGAGTTTTTCGAATTGCGGCGTTTCGCCCACGCTGCGGCGCACCCACAGCCCGAAGCCGACCAGCAGCAGGCTCGCGATGAACGGCACGCGCCACCCCCACGAGAGAAAGTCGCTGGCGGAGAGCGCCAGTGTGATGAGCGCGATGAAACCCGTGCCGAGCAGCGTGCCGAACGACGGCCCCACCTGGGCCCACGACGCGTTCAGCCCGCGCTTCTTCTGGTCGCCATGCTCGACCGCGAGCAGCACGGCGCCGGCCCACTCGCCGCCCAGCGCGATGCCTTGCACGAAGCGCAGGGTGACGAGCAGGATCGGGCTCAGGATGCCGGCGCTCGCGTAGGTGGGCAGCACGCCCATCAGCGCCGTGGTGAGGCCCATGAGGACCAGCGTCAGCATCAGCACGGCGCGGCGGCCCACGCGGTCGCCCAGATTGCCGAAGATGAAGCCGCCGAGCGGACGCGAGACGTAGCCCACGGCATAGGTCGAGAACGCGAGCAGCGTGCCCGCGAGCGGATCGACCGAGGGAAAGAACAGGTGATTGAAGACCAGCGCGGCGAGCGTGTTGTAGACGGTGAAGTCGTACCACTCGAGCGACGTGCCGATCATGCTGGCCGTGGCGAGCCGTCCGCGGCCCGCGCGCGGGCGCTCGAGCGTGGAAGAGGTCTGGGCGAGAGAGTTCATCGGGTTCTCCAGGGGAAACGCGCGGCGCGCATTGGGCGCCAGGGGGGGGTCTCGTGCTTGTTCTTGTTATTGCTCGGTCGGCCCTTCGAGCGGCGGCGCGCGCTAAGGGCTTGCCTGATCGTTGGCCTGACCGTTGGCTTGGCCGTTCGCTTGCTCGTTGGCTCGCGGGCCGTCAGGCCGCGAGGCGCCAGAGCATGTCGAAGCTGCGCACGGGCGCGGCCGAGTCGCTGGCGAGCTTCGAGAGGCGCTCGGCCGCCTGGCGCGCGGCATCGTTCGAGCTGCCTTCCACGATCACGAGCGCGTCCTGAGGCGCCGTGGCGGCAGCGCCGTCGCGCGTGGCGAGCGGGGCGGAGAGCGCTGCGTCGGTGACGAATACGCGCACGGCGTGGATGCCGGGCGTCTGCGTGGCGGCGCGCGCTTCGTTGTGCCAGGCCGCGGCGGCCACGCTGTGCGGCGGCGCGACGAAGATGGCCGCGTGGCCGCCTTCTCCCGCGCCGGCTTCGAACGCGAGCGCGCCCACGCGGCGCTGCGTGTCGCTCATGCGTTCGAAATTGCGCATCGACCAGTCGGTCTGCACGGTGAACGCCTGGCGGTACGCGTCGCTGCGGAACACGTCGAGCGATGCCGTCACGTACAGTGCGAGGTAGCGGCGCGCGCTGCCGTCATTGGCGAGAAAGCGGCGGGCGTGGCGAAAGCCCGGAATCGCGATGCGTTCCTGCATGTGCTCGCGGTCGTACCATGCGTTGAAGTCGGCTTCGGTGTGCGGGTCGGTGTCGGTCCAGATGCAGAGCTGGCCGGCCGGTGCGCTCGTGGGATGGCTCATCGTTGATTTCCTGCGCTGTGAATTGAAATTCGGACAAGCGCAGTTTGGCGAGCGCGGGGCGTTTCGGTCCAACAAGAAATAAAATACGCACTGACCAGGTTTTCTTATCGCTTCCGGCTGCGGGCGGCTTTGGTGGTTTCGGTGGCTTGCGTGGCCTTGACGGCCGGAGTGGCCTGGGTGGCCCGTGCAGCCTTGGGCGCTTTCGTTGATTTCGCCGATTTCGCCGATTTCGCCGACTGCACGGCTGGCGCCAGCGTGCTGCCGGTCTCGCGCGTGTTCACGCCTTCGAGCTCCGGGCCGAGCGCGGCCACGAACGCGCGCGCCTGTTCCGTCGCCAGAGCGGCGATACGCGCGGGCAGCGGGTGGCTGTGCAGCCGGTACGTTGCCACGAGCGGCAGCGGCGCGAATGCGCTCTCCACGTCCAGCACCTCGAGCGCGTGCTCGCGCAACTCGCGCTGAATGATGGCGGGCGGCAGCGCGGCGACGCCGAAACCATCCGATACGAGACGGATCATCGCGGCCACCGAGCTGATGCAGTTGATGCGCACGGGGCGCTCGACCGCGCGCGCGAATTCGCGCTCCACCGCCGTGTGCGGCCCCGAATGGCGCGAGAAACTGAGCACTGGCCACTCCGCGAGCCGCTCGAGGTCGACGCGCGTGCCCGCGAGCCCCAGCGAGGGACTCGCGACCCAGCGCATGGGAAACTCGCAGAGCGGGTGGTTGACGAAGTCGCGCTCGGGCAGCGAATCGGTTTGCAGGATCAGATCGACGGCGTCGGCGCGCAGCAACTGCACGAGATGGATCGTGGTGTCGCTCGTGACCTCGACTTCGAGATGCGGAAAGCGCTCGCGCACGCGCGCCATCAGCGCTGGAAACCAGCTATGCACGATCGACTCGATCACGCCGATGCGGATGAGGCCCGCGTCGCCGCTCGCGTCTTCCACTTCGCGGCGCATTTCGTCGCCCAGACGCACGATGCGCTCGGCGTACGCGAGCATTTTGCGGCCCGCGGGCGTGAGCGTGGCCGAGCGCGAGTTGCGGTCGAACAGCCGCACGCCGAAGGTCTCCTCGAGCGAGGCGATGCGGCTCGACACGGCGGCCTGGGTCGTGTGCAGCTTCTCGGCGGTGAGACGGAAGTTCTGCAGGCGGGCGAGCCAGATGAAAGTCTCGAGAAACCGGATGTTCATGGGTTTCGGGTAGGCAGTCGCAAACGACCATCATAGCGCGCCCGCGCCGCGGGTCAGTTGCTCGGCCGGTCAGCCGTCGCGAAACAGAAAGCTGTACGCACTGAGCGCCGGCACACCGCCCAGATGCGCGTACAGCACCTTCGAGCCCGGCTCGAATTCGCCGCGGCGCACCTTGTCGATCATCCCGTGCATCGACTTGCCTTCGTACACCGGGTCCGTGAGGACACCTTCGAACCGCGCGCACAGGCGGATCGCTTCCAGCGTGCCGTCGTTGGGCAAGCCGTATTCGGGGCCGCCATAGCGCGTGTCGAGCACCACGTCGCTCTCGCGGATGGTGCGCCCGAGGTCGACCAGCCCGGCGGTATGGCGCGCGATGCGCGTGATCTGGGCGTGCGTCTTTTCCGGCGTTGCCGAGGCGTCGATGCCGATGACGCGGTCCGCGCGCCCGTCGGCCGCGAAGCCGACCAGCATGCCCGCCTGCGTGCTGCCCGTCACCGAGCACACCACGATGTAATCGAACTTGAAGCCGAGCTGCGCTTCCTGCTGGCGCACTTCCTCGGCAAAGCCCACGAAGCCGAGGCCGCCGAACGGATGCTCGGAGCAGCCGGCCGGGATCGGATACGGCTTGCCGCCCGCCTTGCGCACGCTCTCCAGCGCTTCTTCCCAGCTCGGGCGAATGCCGATGTCGAAGCCGTCGGGCACGAGCCGCACGTCGGCGCCCATCATCCGCGACATCTGGATGTTGCCGACGCGATCGTAGACGGCATCCGCGTAATTTACCCAGTTCTCCTGAACGAGCACGCACTTCATGCCCAGATGCGCGGCCACGGCGGCGACCTGGCGGGTCTGGTTCGACTGGATGCCGCCGATCGAAACCAGCGTGTCGCAGCCTTGCGCGAGCGCCTCGGGAATCAGGTATTCGAGCTTGCGCGTCTTGTTGCCGCCGAACGCGAGGCCGCTGTTGCAGTCCTCGCGCTTCGCATAAAGCTCGACCTTGCCGCCGAGGTGCCCGGAGAGGCGCTTGAGGGGCTGGATAGGCGTCGGCCCGAACGTCAGCGGATAGCGGGGGAAGCGTTGGAGGTTCATCGAATGTCTCCGGAAAGGTTGGCGCGCGCGTTGGAGCGGCTGCGATCGGCGTGCCCCTGCGGCACGTAATTCGCTCGAAAAATGCTAGGCCGATACACACGAAATGTGCTTGCGAAAAAATTCAATGAAGCCTACTTTTACGGTGAAGATATGAAATTACGAAAACAATTAATTCGCAATATCGGAGTAATACGCAATGAAATTAAACAAGGAATCGGCAACCGCGCCGGACGCGCTGGCGGCACTGGATCGGATCGACCGCGCGATCCTGAAGCATCTGCAAGCGGACGCGTCGATCTCGAACGTGAGCCTCGCGGCCAGGGTGAAGCTGAGCGCGCCCGCGTGCCTGCGGCGCGTCGAGCGGCTCAAGGAAATGGGATTGATACGCGCAATCGTCGCGCTGCTCGACCCGAAAGCGCTGGGCGCGGGGATGCTGGTCGTGATCGGCTTCGTGCTGGACCGTTCGACGCCCGAGGCGTTCAGCGCGTTCGAGAAGGCGGCGCGCAAGGTGTCGGGCTGCGTCGAATGCCATGTCGTGACCGGCGAGTTCGACTACTTCATGCTCGTGCGCACGCGCGACAACGAGAGTTTCAACCAGCTTCACGCGGAGCAGCTGCTGTATCTGCCTGGCGTGCGGCAGGTGCGCAGCTTCATGGTGCTCAAGGAGATTCTCTCGACCCATGCGCTGCCGCTGTGACGCGGCGGTTTATCGTAGCGCACGGATGGAACGGGCCGCCTCGCTGGCGGCTCGTCGAAAAGATAAGGATATCTATTTTTTGTCAGTCGTGGTGCTGACGCTGCTGCTCGCGATCGATCAGATCGGCGCATGCGAGCGACATCGTGCCCGCCCGGCTGAGTCCCTTGCGCGTGGCCACGCTGTCGAGCGCGGCCAGCAGATCGGGATCGATCGAGACGATGATGCGCACCTTGTTTTTACGGGCCGAGGCGGCCGCGGGTTTTGGCGGCGCCGCGTGCGCGATAGACGCATGTCGGGTGGCAGCGGAGTGCGGTAGTTCGGCGGGGTCAGGTGTCGGGGGTTTTCTGGCTGGCATGGAACAGGTGGGCAAGAAGGCACGATGCGGAGCGATTCGGCATGACGCATGGCGCGCATCCGGTTACGGCTGGCGCGGATCGTGCGGATCGCGCGGAAGGTCCGCGCCCTGGGCATTCGTGTGTCCGATCCGCTGCGTCAGCGTGCGCAGCGAGGAGAGGCAGCCGTCGCGGAGCATGTCGAGCACGGTTGCCGTGAAGGCCGCCGCGGCTGTCGAGCGATACGCGCGCCGCGACCGCAGGAGCGCGGTCGTGCGCACGGGAAACGCGGGGTCCAGCGACACGTATTGCAAGTCGCGATGCTCGAATTCGATCGTGCTCGGCAGGATCGTCGCAATCTTGCCGCGGCTCACGATCTTGAGCACCGCGCTGATCGAATTCGCCTGCAGCGCAACGGTGGGCTGCATGTCGAAGGACTGGAAATAGCTGTCGACATAGAAGCGCGAGACGAAGCTGGTCGTCAGGAGTGCGAGCGGAATTTTCGCGAACTGGTCCAGCGTGATCGGTGTGCGCTGCTTTGCGAGCGGATGCGTCTTGCCGACCACGAGCATCAACTGCTCGGGGAACAGCGGCTCTGCTTCGATTTCATCGGAACGTACGTCGACGAAGCCGAATGCGAGATCGACCTGATCGTCGAGCAGTGCGCTTTCCACTGCATCGAGCGACATCTCCGTCATTTCGACGACGATGCCCGGATACTGCTCGTGGAAATGTTCGATTACCGGCGCGACGAGATATTCGGTGAAGGTCGGGGTAAAGGCGACGCGCAACTGGCCGCGCGAGAGGTCGTGCACGTCCTGCATGGCGCGCTGCGCGGTGAGCAGGTCGTTGTAGGCGCGCCGCGCGTACTCCAGATAGACGGCGCCGAAGTCGGTGACGCGAACCACGCGCCCGCTGCGGTCGAACAATTGCGCGCCCACTTCCTCCTCCAGTTGCCGGACCTTTTGCGAGAGCGCCGACTGGGACACGCATAGCGCATCCGCTGCGCGCGTGAAGTTGCGATGCTCGTCGATCGCGAGCAGGTAGCTGATGTTCCGAAGAAGCGGATTGCGCTGCATGGCCCTCTTGCTCCGCTGATTGAGTGACTGATCGTTGGCCTGGTCTTTTTCGCCAACGTTTGCGGATTCGCCGCGAACGTCTGCGGGTTGAGCGAGGCGCGCTGCCGGAGGATGATTATCGAACATCGAGCGAAAGTGAGGTTGATGACGGGCGCTCGAGGCGGATTCGACGAATGTGCTGGGCAGGTTCATTGCCATCCCCCTCCGAGTGCCAGAAACGTTGAAATCTGGTCGTTGTTGACGTCCGCTTGCGCTACCGCGACGGCGCTTTCGGCGGCCAGCCAGGTGCGCTGCGCGTCCAGCGCTTCGAGACCGCCGACCTTCCCGCCACGCCAGAGCTGGTCGGTGCGCTCGTTGACCGAGCGCGCCGCATCGCGCGCGGCCTCGAGCCGCTGCAGCCGGTCGAGCGCCGCGCCGTAATTATCGAGCGAAGTTTCCGTCTCGCGCAGCGCGGTCAGCACCGTGCTGTCGAAATGCGCGAGGCTCATGCGGCTGCCTGCGCGAGCGGCTTCGATCCGGTCGCGGATCGCATTGCGATGCAGGTCCCAGCTCACCATCGGGCCCACGGCGAAGCGGTTCGTGAGCGGCGTGAGAAAGCTGGCGGCGGCGCCCGTCGAGCCAATCGACGCGCCAATTTTAATGTCGGGATAGAGCGCTGCCGTTTGCACGCCGATTTCCGCGGTTGCCGCGGCCAACTGGCGCTCGGCGGCGCGCACGTCGGGCCGGCGGCTCAGCATCGCGCGTCCATCGCCGCTCGGGATCAGGGTCTTTAGCGCGAGCGGCGTGTGGCAGGCCATCAGCGACTTGTCGTACTGCTCGGGCGGCTGCCCCATCAAGGTGGCAAGACGGAATGCGGCGTTGAGCTTGCGTGCCTCCAGCGGCGCGAGCTGTGCACGGCTGTTTTCGATCGCGCCCTGGTCGCGGTCCTGCGTGAAAGACGGCGCGCGGCCATGCGCGACCATTTCCTGGGTGAGCGCGAGGCGCCGCTGTTGCACGGCGATCTGCTGCTGCAGGATGTCGAGCTGGTTGCCGGCGTTGCACAGGTCCGAGTACGCGCGTGCCGTTTGCGCGGCCACGTTCACGCGCACGAGGTCGCGCGCGGCGATGACGGCTTCGTGATCGGCGTTGGCCGCCTCGATCCCGCGGCGGATGCCGCCGAACAGATCGAGGTCGTAGCTGATCGTGATGCCCATGTTGTAGATCTCGTGCCTGGGCGGCTGGACGTGCGAGAGCACGGCTTGCGCGGACTGCTGCGTGTAGTTGGTCGACGCGTCGGCCACCGCGCCTGGCTCGCGGGCCGTGCGTGCCGCCGCGAGCAATGCGTCGCTGCGCTCGAGATTGGCCTGCGCGGCGCGCAAGTCGACGTTGCTCGCGAGCGCTTTTTCGATCAGTCCATTGAGGACGGGATCGTCGTAGAGTTGCCACCAGTGATCGGGCAAGGGGGCGTTCGTCGTGACCGATGCGCCCGACACGAACGCACCGTTGGCAGCGGGCGCATTGACCAGCGCCTGTGGCGGCACCTTGTAGTCCGGACCGACTTCGGCGCACGCGGCGAGGGCCGTGCAGACCGCCGCGGCGCACATTGCGCGCAGGCTCACCATGGCAGGCTCCTGCGTACCACGACATCGCCGGAACGGGATTGAATCTCCACGGACGCGGTCTGGCCCGGCACGAGACGCACGCCGGCCGGCACCGAGTCGATGGCGATGCGCACCGGAATGCGCTGGGCGAGGCGCACCCATGTGAACGACGGATTCACGTTGGCGAGCTGCGCATCGCCGCCTTCGCGCTCGCGGTCCTGCACGCCGCCCGCGATGCTTTGCACGTGGCCGTGAATCGGGCTCGCCACGCCCATCAGATAAACGCTCGCGGGGTCGCCCACATGAATGGCCGGCAGCTTGGTTTCCTCGAAATAGCCTTCAACTCGTAAGGACTGCTGGCTGACGAGCGCCATCGCGCCTTTGCCTGCGGTGAGATAGACGCCGGGCAGCAGCCCCACGTTGGTCACGGTGCCGTCGACGGGCGCGCGCACCAGTGTGCGCTGCAGATTCAGTGCCGCGAGATCGCGTGCCGACTTGGCCTGCGCGACGGCGGCGTGCAGCTTCTCGACGCGCGCCGAGCCTTGCTCCGTCGATTCGGTCGCGACCACATCGGGCATCGAGCGGTTGCGCCGGTCCTCGCGTACGGCCTCGTCGAAGTCCGCCTGCTCGCTCTGCAGATTCGCGTTGGCCTGTGCGAGCGCGATCTGGTAGCGCGACGGGTCGATCACCAGCAGCACCTGCCCCGCTTTGACTTTTTCGTTGTCGTGCACGCGCACCTCCGTGACGAGACCGCTGATGTCGGGCGCGATGGGCACGACATCGGCGCGCACTTTGCCGTCGCGCGTGAGCGGCTCGATCTGATACCGCACCCACAGTGCGTAGATGGCGCCGAGGATGCCCAGGATGATGGCCACGGTCAGGGCGGTGCGGATGAAACTGGTGAATCGCTGCATGTCAGGAGATGAAACCGTGCGGAAAACAGGTGTCGGCGAGGCGGGTGATGCCCCACCAGAGCGCGAAGAACGCGGCCAGATCGATCAGCGCGGGATGCCAGAGCAGCTGGCGCAGCGGCAAGCGCAGCAACGCCCCGCGCAGCAGGAACGTGACAGTCAGCGCGATGACCGCCCAGAACAGGGCGGAGGGCATATAGACGCCAAACAGGCGGATCTCCTCGATCATCATGCGGCGGCTCCGTGTGAATAGGTATTCGGGAAAAGATTGCAGCGCATGCCGACGAGCGCCATCAGCGTGGGGTCGCCGCGCCTGGCGGGCTGGCTCGCGACGATGTCGATGGCGCGGTCGAGCGCGTCCAGCAATCGATTCGTGCCCGGCAGCGGATGATGCGCGCGCAGTTGCGCGCGAAAGAGCGCCGACACTTCGCCGAGCGCCGCTTCGATCACGGCGCGCGTGGGCGCATCGCGCTCATCCAGACCTTGCCGCGCACGGATGATGTTGCGGCCCACGCGCAGGTCGCTCAGGCCATCGGCTGCGTGCAGCTTGTCGTCGGCGCTGGCGAGCGCCATGCGTGCCGCCACCTGGCCGAGACGGTCGACGGCCTGGGCCGTCCACGCATGGGCGGCGAGCGGCTGGGCGGGATCGGCGAGCTGGGCGAGATCCGCCCAGTTCTGGCGCACGATGCGATACGCAGTCCAGCGTGAATTGGCAGACCGAAACAGTTTGGTCACGACGAGCGTGGTGACGATCCCCCCGACCTGCGCGAGCCCGGTGTTCACGAACACGGCGAAGTCCGCCTGAAAGCGGTCGAGAAAACCCATCGCCACGATGAAGCACGAGAGCATCGGCAACGCACGCGCGGCGCGCGCGGGGTCGGCCTGGATGTATCCCATCCACACGAGCGCGGGCGCGAGCGTGACGATGAGCATGCCGGCGCCGTCCACGCGCGGCAGGATCACGAACAGATAGAGCGCAGCCAGCGGAAACGTCGTGAGCGTCGCGATCAAATACCGGCCGATCACCGGCGCGGGGTCGTCCTGTGCCGCGAACGAACAGGTCACCAGCGCCGCGAACGCCGCGGTTGCGGCGCCGTTGGGCCACGCGAGCAAGATCCAGACGGCGCAGTAGATCATGATGGCCGTCGTCATCGCGGCGCCGGCGAGCAGCGCCACGCCATGGTCGCGCGCGAGCGGAAAGTCGTCGACGCCGCTTTTGACGTGCTGCTGGATGTGATGGTCGAGGTCGCCTTCGGCGAAAGCGCGCACGAGGCCGCGCGCAATGTGCAGCGTCTCGACGAACTCGGCGGTGCGCTCGAACAGGTTCGCGGCGAGCAGCGAGGTCCACTCGCTGCTGCGCAAGTGCTTCGCGGCCAGCGCGCGGCAACGGGCCACCAGCTCTTCGTCCAGCGTTTCGGCCACATCCTGCGGGGACTTGAGGCTGCCGATCAGCGAGCCGACCAGCGCCTCGGTTTCGGCATCGACCGCGTTCAGCGCGCGCAGTTGCTCGAGGCGGTTCGCAGCCGCCGATGCAATCGACAGCAGGACTGCGAGACGGTGCTGCAATTCCCGCACCGTGTCGCGCGTGGCGTGGGCGAAGCGCGGGTCGTAGCGCAGGTTCACGGCCATCATGCCGAGCTCGGTCACGTCGACGGCCAGCTTGCGGCGGTGCTCGTACTCGAGGCGCGTGTGGTGGGTGCCGAACGCTTCGGCGGTCCAGCGGCAGGCATCGGACAGAAAGGCGAGGGCGCGCTCGTGAATGACCTCGCGGATATCGACGGGCCGCAGAATCCTGTGCGCAATCGTGACGCAAAGAATGGCCACCGTCATTTCCTCGACGCGCGAAATGGTCGTCGTGAAAATATTAGAAGGATCATCCAGATACGGAAAACAAATGACTGCGGAACTGAATGCGGCCATCTGAAACAGGAAAGCCCGCGGCGTGCGATCGAGTACGGCCAGATAAATACACAGCCCAATCCAGATTGCAAGGCACAAGACCAATAGCACAGGGGAATTCTGTAAATTGGGCGCCACCAGAATCGTGACGATCGCACCGGTGGCAATGCCCGCGAGACGATAAATCACTTTGGGGCGAAATGCGCCGGCCATTGGCTGCGCAGTCACGTAAACGGTCAAAAGCGCCCACCACGGACGAGGCAAACTCGCTGCGAACGAGATAATAAGCACAAGTGCCGCTGCGAGAAAAGTGCTTAACGAGAAAGACAGCTTTCCAAAATCCAGGGTGAATGGTTGGCGCGACCGAAGCGGTGCGGCAGAGGCATGCGGCACAGGGAATCCTTGGGCAAAACGACGGGTGAAGGCGTCAAGCGCGTGACGGCGGGCAACTGACTACGTCAGATGAATGCGCCACATGGAGGGTTCCGGTTGGCATGCGCCAGCGTCGGGAGGCGAGGAGGCGAAGGCGGTGTGGAGAAAAAGGTTCCACACGAGAAAGTGGGTACTTGCAGGCATTTCCAGCATGAGCGCGCCATTTTCGTTATTCAACCGTGAGCCTGGCGACGCGCATTCGTACTAACCGGGGCTACGACGAACCCGAACGGCGGGTTCGGGTTTTACTCGATTGCAACGGAAGAAATTGTGCCCGCTCGAGGTCATCGCGTCCAAGATGGATTTCCGAAGGAGACGATCGGTTTAGCTTATGGAAGGCATCCTGAAAGGTCGCGAGGTGGATTGCGGGCCAGATAATTCGTGATTGATGCGGATGCACGCGCGTGCGTTTGTTGTGAACGCGTACGCGTATTAACACAGATTCGAAAAGAACGCGAAGCAAATATGAATTGCGCGAAAATCAAAAGCGAAAGGATTTTGTCAATATTGGGGATCGCCATATTATCGGTTTCCCTAATGGAATAGATCGAAATTTCGCCTTGGACTTTATCGGACAGATAACTCATGATTCGCTTCATCGATTCGCGATTGCAATCCAGGATCAGGAATCGGGAAGAAAGCGCCTTTGAAAATACATTTGTAAGCTCATGCAGGCCGCTTATCTTCTTTCGCTGACGGGTCATTCAACGAATCGATAGAACCGTATAAGTCTATATTGAAGGAATTCAAAATGAAGAAGCAATCCATGCTGCGCCTCTCGGTCATTCTGCTTGCAACGGTGGGTGCGATTTCGACCGCATCGGCGCAAACGAATGCTCAGCAAGCACAAGGTCAAGTCGCTCAAACGGCGGGTGTCACGCAAGTCGCCCAGGTGCAGCAACCCGCCATCGGCGGCAATCACATCGGTGCAGCCGTGGCGACGCCGGAAGTCGCGCATATTCAGAACGGCCAGACGAATCCTGGCGCCACGCAACAGCCGTGCGTGGGCCCGGCCAGCTTCTGCACGCTGTACTTTGGCAGCTAAGCCATCCCTCACCCATCGAGCTTCATATGTCGAGGGCAGGGGCCACGCGGCGAGAAGCCGTATGGTGCGCGACTCGATCCTGCTGCAGGGTCGTCGCGCATGCCCCGGGTGTTCGCCCGGTGGTCCCCGAAAGCCCCCTGGCGGCACACCAAGAACATCCAACGCCTGCGTACTGATATTGTGAATCATCTGTTTAGCGCGATGCGGGTCTTCCTCAAGGTTGTCGACACTCAGCAGTTTTCCCAGGCCGCACAACAACTCGAACTTTCACCGGCGCGCGTGACCCGTTACGTGGACGACCTCGAGTCGCATCTCGGCGTCAAGCTGCTTCAACGCTCCACGCGAAGAACGGTCTTGACCGATGTCGGCGCGCAATATGCGCGGGGCTGTCGAACGCTGCTTTCGAATCTCGCGATGGTCGAAGAGCGTGCCATGCGCGCATCGACGGAAATCTGCGGCGAGCTTCGCGTAGTCATGCTGAGCGGGCTTGCGCAGCAGGGCTTTGCAGCCCTCTTCGCCGAGTATCGGAGCCGCTATCCGGATGTCTCATTGAGCGTCACGTCCACGGAGGCAGAAGTCGATATGCTCGGGAGCCGCTTCGACGTCGGCATCCTGAACGACGGGATGGTCACGTCCATCACGCACGTTTCGCGCGCCTTGATTCACTCGCGGCTCGTGCCGGTTGCGGCGCCCGCCTACCTCACGCAAACGGCTGCGCCACAGCATCCCGACGATCTGGTTTCGCATCGCCTGATTGGCTATGCGGCTCGCGGAAAAGACAAGCGATGGTGCTTCAGCTCGGATGGCGCGGAGCATCGCGTGCGGGTCAGCGAATCGTTCGTCGTGGACAGCCGGATGATGCAAAAGCAGTTGGCGTTGACGGGGGCAGGCATCGCGCTGCTTCCCGAATGCCTGATCGAGGATGAAATACGCGATGGGGCGCTGGTGCGCCTGCTCGAAGCGTATCGGACGCTCGACGACGGCATGCAAATCTCGCTGATCTATCCGAGCCGCGACTTTCTCCCCGCGCGGGTTCGTGCGTTCATCGACCTGGCTTCCGGATACACGGCGCGCGGTAACGCGCGCGAGTGTGCCTCCGCGAAGTCCACGATGTCGACGATAAACGATGAGTCGCAATTCGTCGCCGCCGCGTGACGCCGGCTTCGACCGCGCCTTTCAACCATGCTTGAGACAAACGTACGCTTTGCCGGGGACGGCAGTATTTCGGACTTCCCCGGCTGGAGCGCGATTCGCGTGCTGGGCGTCGGACCCAACGATGTGTTTTTCGAGCGCTTCGCCGCGGCTCCCGGCAACGAGGGGCTGCTCGTCGACGTTGCCGATACCGCGCGAAATGCGCTGTTTCGGGTGATGGGCGGCGGCTATGATCTCGTGATCGTCGAAGATGGCTTGCCGCAACGGGATAGCGCCAAATTCGTTGCGACGATGCGGACCGCCGGCGTGGCGGTTCCCGTGCTCGTGATCGATGGTGCGGGAGGTGTCGATCGTTGTGTCCGCACCTTGCGCTCCGGGGCGGACGACTACCTGACCCAGCCCGTCGACCTCGAGGAATTGAGCGCGCGCGTGCTCGCCTTGCTGCGCCGTCGAACGCGCATGCAGCCGTGCAATAGCGCTGCACCTGTTACTACGCTGCACGCGCCGGGCATGGTGCTGGACCGTATTACGCGCATCGTCACGGTCGATTCGCTGGCCATTGCGCTGCGTCCCACCGAATTCAGGCTGCTGGAATACCTGATGACCAATCAAGGGCGCATCGTCACCCGGCGAATTCTGCTCGAGACCGTCTGGCGACGCAGCTTCGATCCGTGCACGAACGTGATCGACGTTCATATCAAGCAGCTCCGCAAGAAGCTCAACGACCCCGACGGTGCGCGCTACATCAAAACGATCAGGGGTGCTGGGTATCGGTTCGAGGGCGACGCGAGTTCAGGGATTCCTCCTGGAAAGAGGCGCGCAAGGGCCGGCGGCAAGCGATCCGATAGAGAGGGGAGGATGCTCTAGTGCGTCAGCGGATTTTCTGTCGGCGCAGTCCAATCATTTGTTGCAACTAACGGTCTGCTACTCCCCCACCCACAACCCAGCGCCTACTGGCGCCAAGCACTCGTCATCATCCAGGTTCGCCAATCACGATACGATTGTAACGACCGTTGTCACAATCATTTCATCGGTATAGGATGGATGCACCCAAACCACCACGGTTTGATGTGCATTGCACAAATTTGCTCGCCAACCTATGTCAGAAGCTTCAACGAACTCGCTCGTCGTGTTGCGCGGGGCGCAGGCCGGATCGGCCGTCGCGGCGTCCACGCTGCCTGTTACGCACGTGGCGCGCAATCCCGGCGCGGCATTCGACACGGCATGGATCGATGCCTTGCGCGTCAGTCAATCCGCCGTGGAGCGCCGCACGGCCACGCTCGGCACGCGCCGCGCGGTAAAGAAGGACGCGCAGGCCGCGTGGCTGCTCAAGGCCATCACCTGCATCGACCTCACCACGCTCAACGGCGACGACACCGAAGGCCGCGTGCGGCGCCTGTGCATGAAGGCGCGCCACCCGGTGCGCGCCGACTTGCTCGCGGCGCTCGGCATGGCGCCGGAAACGATCAAGACGGGCGCCGTGTGCGTCTATCACCGCTTCGTCGCCGCCGCCGTGGATACGCTCGCGGGCAGCGGCATTCCGGTCGCGGCGGTGTCCACCGGCTTTCCGGCCGGGCTGAATCCGCATGCGCTGAAGCTCAAGGAGATCGAGGCGTCGGTGGCGGACGGCGCAGCGGAAATCGATATCGTCGTCACGCGCGAGCACGTGCTCACCGGCAACTGGCGTGCGCTCTACGACGAAGTGCGCGAGTTTCGCGCGGCCTGCGGCGACGCGCATCTGAAGGCGATTCTCGCCACGGGCGACATTCGCGTGCTTTCGAACATCGCGAAGGCATCGATGGTCTGCATGATGGCAGGCGCCGACTTCATCAAGACCTCCACGGGCAAGGAAGGGGTCAACGCCACGCTCGACGTGTCGCTCGTGATGGTGCGCATGATTCGCGAATATCGCGAGCGCACCGGTGCGCTGGTGGGCTTCAAGCCCGCGGGAGGCGTGTCCAATGCGAAGACCGCGCTCGCGTATCAGATCCTCATGAAGGAGGAGCTGGGGCGGCCCTGGCTCGAGCCGGAGCTGTTCCGCTTCGGTGCGTCGAGCCTGCTGGCCGACATCGAGCGCCAGCTCGAACACCACGTGAGCGGTCGCTACTCCGCCTTCAATCGTCACCCCGTTGCTTGATCCGATCACTGAGCAGATCCCATTCATGAGCGTAGCCGAGTATTTTCGAACGATGGATTACGGTCCCGCCCCCGAGGACGATCAGCCCGTGCGCGCCTGGCTCGCGCAGCACGAGGGCACGTTTGGACACTTCATCGATGGCGCCTCGCGCGCGAGTGCAAGCGGCCAGCGCTTCGAGGTCCGCGCGCCCGCCACGGGCGAGCTGCTCGCCGCCGTGGCGCAGGGCGATGCCGACGACGTAGCGGCGGCCG
>DATEJU010000088.1:0-14031 GCA_035277805.1 Paraburkholderia sp.
ATCGAGAGGCCGCCCGCCAGCACCGGTATGCGATCGGGCTTGAGCGCGACGAGCTTCAGGCGGTTGACGTTCTCGGCCTTGATGAGCGCGCGCTTGAGGCGCTCGAGCCCGCCGCGCGAGATGCCGTGCGTGACGCCCGGGTCGTTGAAGCCATTCGCTTCCACGAGCTCGGCGAGCGCGCGCGCCGTGCCCGAGGAGCCGATCGCCTGGTCCCAGCCGGTTGTGCGGTAGTCGGAGGAAATAATCTGGATCTCGCGCGTGGCGGCAAGCTCCGCCTGACGCATGGTGTATTCGTCGACGTTGCCGGCCGGGAAAAACTGGCGGCTATGGCTCACGCAGCCGATATAGAGGCTTTCCATGTGGATCGGCGTGTAGTGCGCGCCGATGATGAACTCGGTCGAGCCACCGCCGATGTCCACCACGAAGCGCTTGCCCGCGCTCGCCGGCACCGAATGGGCGGCGCCTGCGTAGATGAGGCGCGCCTCTTCGCGGCCCGCGATCACTTCGATCGGGAAGCCGAGCGCCTTTTCCGCCTCGCCGAGGAATTCGCGCGCGTTCTTGGCCACGCGCAGCGTGTTGGTGGCGACGGCACGCACGTGATCCGGGTGAAAGTCGCGCAGGCGCTCGCCGAAACGCTTGAGGGCGTCCCAGCCGCGCACCTGCGAGGCACGGTCGAGCATCTTCTCCTTCGAGAGGCCGGCGGCAAGGCGCACCGGCTCGCGCAGGGCATCGACGGGATAGATCTGGCTGCCGGCGTCGGTTTCCTCGACCCGGCCGACGATCAGACGAAAGCTGTTCGAACCGAGATCGACGGCGGCAAGCAGTTGCGGATTGGTGACCATCGAGGGGGCGGGCTCCATGCGTGCGAACGCGGCCATCCGGTCTCGCTGGGCGGCCGCCGCGCTGTCCAAATATGCCATTTTAAGCGTACCCGACTTCCCCATGTCGCTCCTTGCGTTGGTTGCGCCCAGCTGCGCCCCCGCGGGGGACGCCCCGACCCAGACTGCATCATTGCCGCGCAAGGTGTCGAATACGTGAAAATGGGGCGTAGAATTTATGGCATACCAATTTTCATAATAAAGTCACAAAACTGTGAGAATTTCCGAGCGTCCGTTCGAAATATCCCCTGGAATTCCGCTTTCAATACCAATGTCCATCCGCTATCCCCTACTCAATCGCGAACTGGGCATTCTGGGATTCAACGAGCGCGTGCTTGCACAGGCCGCCGACCCGTCGGTTCCCTTGCTGGAGCGCCTGCGCTTCATCTGCATTACCAGCAGCAATCTCGACGAATTCTTCGAAGTCCGCATGGCCGGACTGCAAGAGCAGATGCGCGACAATTCCGGCGCGCTCTCACCGGACGGCATGTCGCTGCAGCACGTCTACGACCTCGTGGTGGAGCGCGCGCAACGCCTCGTGCACCGTCAGTACGCCATGCTGCACGACACGGTGCTGCCGGCGCTCGAACAGGAAGGCATCTACTTTCACGGCACCGACGCCTGGAACGAGGCGCAAACCACGTGGGCGCGCAAATATTTCGTCGACGAGCTGCTGCCCGTGCTCACGCCTATCGGGCTCGATCCCGCGCACCCCTTCCCGCGCGTGCTCAACAAGAGTCTGAACTTCGTGGTCGAACTCGAAGGCAAGGACGCTTTCGGGCGCCAGGCCGTCATGGGCATCGTGCAGGCGCCGCGCGCGCTGCCGCGCCTCGTGCGCATGCCGCAGGAGCTCTCGGGCTTCCAGCACGGCTTCGTGCTGCTCGGCTCGCTGCTGCAGCGCTTCGTGGGCGAGTTGTTTCCGAGCCTCGTCGTGCGCAGCTGCAATCAGTTCCGCATCACGCGCAACAGCGAGCTCTTCGTCGACGAAGACGAAATCACGAACCTGCGCGTGGCGTTGCAGGGCGAGTTGCCCGCGCGCCATCTGGGCAATGCGGTGCGGCTCGAAGTCTCGGCCGAGACGCCGTTGCATCTCGTCAAGCGTCTGCTCGACGAGAGCGGCCTGAATGAGAAGGACTGCTATTACGTCGACGGCCCCGTGAATCTCGTGCGCCTCATGCAATTGCCCGAGATGGTGGACCGCCCCGACCTCAAGTTCGTTCCGCACGTGCCTGCCGTACCGCAACGCATCGCGGCGAACAGCAACCTGTTCGACGTGATCGATCAGGGCGACGTGCTGCTGCATCACCCCTACGAGAGCTTCCAGCCGGTGCTCGAACTGCTGCTGCAGGCCGCCAACGATCCAAACGTCGTCGCGATCAAGCAAACCATCTATCGCACCGGCACCGATTCGCCGCTCATGGACGCGCTCATGCAAGCCGCGCGCAACGGCAAGGAAGTGACCGTCGTGGTGGAGCTGCTCGCACGCTTCGACGAGGAAACCAACATCAACTGGGCCTCGCAGCTCGAAGCCGTGGGCGCGCACGTGGTCTACGGCGTGGTCGGCCACAAGTGCCACGCCAAGATGATGCTGATCGTGCGCCGCGCGCGCGTGGACGGCCGCATGGTGCTGCGCCGCTACGCGCACCTTGGCACCGGCAACTACCATCCACGCACGGCGCGCCTCTATACCGACTTCGGCCTCATGACCTCCGAGCCGAAGATGTGCGAGGACGTCCACCACGTGTTCCAGCAGCTCACGGGCATCGGCGGCGAGCTGCAGCTGCACGAGATGTGGCAGTCGCCGTTCACACTGCATCCGAAGATCATCGAGGCGATCCGCGCCGAGGCCGCCGCCGCGCGCGCAGGCAAAAAAGCCCGCATCGTCGCGAAGATGAACGCGCTGCTCGAACCCACGGTGATCGATGAGCTCTACGAAGCGTCGCAGGCGGGCGTGAAGATCGACCTGATCATCCGCGGCGTGTGCTCGCTGCAGCCGGGTGTGCCGGGGCTCTCGGAGAACATCACGGTGCGCTCGATCGTCGGGCGCTTCCTCGAGCATCACCGCATCTACTACTTCTACGCGGGCGGCGCGGAGCAGGTCTATCTGTCGAGCGCCGACTGGATGGATCGCAACCTGTTCCGCCGCGTCGAGGTGGCGTTCCCGATCCACGACCGGCGCCTGAAACGCCGCGTGATCGCCGAAGGTCTGTCGATGTTCCTCGGCGACAATCAGTGCGCGTGGCTCATGCAAAGCGATGGCCACTACCGGCGCCGTCGCGCCGGCAAGGCCGTGCGCAATGCGCAGATGAACCTGCTGGCAAAGTTCTGTTCGTGATGTTCCGATGATGGCGCTGCGAGCGCGACATGGGCGCAGACGTTGCGCGAGCCGGAATGCAAAAATGCCGCTTCATCGAAGCGGCATTTTTTATTCTGCAAGCCTGAGCAAGGTGCGCTGCATGCGCCTCACGCCGGCGCCGGCTGCCGGCGCGCCGTGCGCGCGGCCGGAAAGCGCACGGTGAACGTGCTGCCCCGCCCTTCCTCGCTCTTCACTTCGAGCGCCGCGTCATGGCGCTGCAGCACGTGCTTGACGATCGCGAGACCCAGCCCCGTGCCTCCGGTGTCGCGCGAGCGGCTGCGGTCCACGCGATAAAAACGCTCGGTCAGACGCGGAATGTCGCTTGCCGGAATGCCATAGCCGCTGTCGGTGACCGAGAACACCGCCTGATTGCCTTCGGCACGCCACGACAGATGCACCGCTCCGCCCTCCGGCGTGTAGCGCACCGCGTTCGTGGCGAGATTGCCGAGCGCACTCAGTATTTCGGTCTCCGATCCAGTCAGGCTCAGGCCGTCGTCGAACTCCGCCGTGATGCGATGATGCCCGCCCGAAAGGCTCTCCGCGTCCTCGCGCACGTGACCGAGCACGGCGCGCATGTCGATCATCTGATCGCCCGGCTGGCGTCCCTCGCCTTCGAGCTTCGCCAGCACGAGCAGGTCGGTCACGATATGGCGCATGCGCGAGGCCTGCTGCTCCATCAGATCGAAATAGCGCCCGCGCTCGTCCTCGGAAAGCGGCAGCTCGCGCATCGTCTCCAGAAAGCCCGAGAGCACGGTGAGCGGCGTCTTCAGCTCGTGCGAGACGTTGGCGACGAAGTCGCGCCGCATGGCGTCGGTGCGCTCGAGCTCGGTGATGTCCTGCGAAAGTACGAGCTTGCGGTTCTCGCCATACGGAAACACCTGCACCGACAGCACGTTCTGGCGCTTCGCGCCCATGCCGCGCATGATCAGCATGTCCTGGTAATCGTGCGAATTGAGGTAGCGCACGAAGTCGGGCTGACGCACGAGATGGGTGATGTGCTGGCGCAGGTCGCGCTTCGCGTCGAGGCCGAAATGCACTTCGGAGATGGCATTGCACCACTCGATCTGGTCGTGGTCGTCGAGCATGGCCACGCCGTTGGGCGACGCCTGGATGGCCTGGATGAAGCGCGAGTGCTGCTGCTCCACCTGACGCACCTGGGCGTGCCAGCGCTTCGCGAGCTTGTGCAGGCGGTAATAGATTTCGCCCCAGATGCCGGGGGCGCTCGGCACTTCGCCGTAGACGGGCGCGTCGAGCAGACGCCAGAGGCGCTGCTTGTGGAAAGTGCTGAAGAGCATTTGGCCGAGCAGCGCAACAACCGCGACGGCCAGCGCGATCTTGACGCCGAGAAGCGCGCCGACGCCCGCGCAAACGAGCGCAAGCAGGACGATCGATACGAGGGCGCGCACCCAGATGATGTTCATGTTCCTGCGATCGAAGAGGATGACGGACCGGGGGCGCTGCGGATTCGGAGCACCGGCGCCGCGTGAAACGCCGCGCCAGCATGCTGCTGTCGTGATTCAGGCAAGCTCAGGCAAACCGGCTTCAGGCGCTCTTCGCGAGCCGATAGCCGCTGCCGCGCACCGTTTCGATCATAGCATCGCAGCCCGCCGGCTTGAGCGCTGCGCGCAGACGCTTGATATGCACGTCCACGGTGCGCTCTTCCACGAACACGTGATCGCCCCACACTTGATCCAGCAATTGCGTGCGGCTATGCACGCGCTCGGGGTGGGTCATGAAGAAGTGCAGCAAACGGAACTCGGTCGGGCCAAGGTCGAGCTTGATCTCGGAGCCTTCCGCATGAGCCGCGACGCGGTGCGTGGCCGGATCGAGCTTCAGCCCGTTGATCGCGACCACATCTTCCGTGAGCTGCGGCGCGCGGCGGCGCAGAACCGCCTTGATGCGCGCCATCAGTTCCTTCGGCGAGAACGGCTTGGTCACGTAGTCGTCGGCGCCGATCTCGAGGCCGAGCACCTTGTCCTGCTCGTCGCCGCGCGCGGTCAGCATGATGATCGGGATGTGCCTGGTGCGCTCGTTGTTACGCAGATCGCGCGCGAAATTCACGCCCGATTTGCCCGGCAGCATCCAGTCGAGCAGGATGAGATCGGGCAGCACGTCGCTAATCAGGCTCTGCGCCTGCTCCGCGTTATAGGCGCGGATCGGGCAATGACCCGCGTGCTGCAGATTCACGGAAATCAGCTCGGAAATTGCGGGCTCGTCTTCGATGACGAGAATGCTGCTGGGCATCGGCACCTCTTGACCTTAAGACCTGTTGATACGGTTAAATGCGGCGCTCGACTACGCGCCCGAAGACGCTTTAGCTGAGCGCCTCGCGTTCGAGCGCATCGCGCGACTTGTGCCGCACGTCGGTGCCCTTCACGATGTAGATGATGAATTCGGCGATGTTCTTCGCGTGATCGCCGATGCGCTCGATCGCCTTGGCGATGAACAGATAGTCGAGCCCGACCGAGATCGTGCGCGGGTCTTCCATCATGTAGCTCACGAGCTTGCGCACGAAGGCGCGGAATTCCTCGTCGATGGCCTTGTCGTCGCGCACGATCTGCGCGGCGGCCACCGTATCGAGACGCGCGAACGCGTCGAGCGCGCGGCGCAGGATCGACACGGCCATCTCGCCCGAGACCTTGATCTCGGCGATGTTGACCGTGCGCGAGGCGCCATCTTCCATCAGGCGCTTCGTGCGCTTGGCGATCTTCTCGGCCTCGTCGCCGGCGCGCTCGAGGTTCGTGATGGTCTTCGAAATCGCGAGCACGAGGCGCAGATCGCGCGCGGCCGGCTGGCGGCGCGCGATGATATTGCTGCACTCCTCATCGATTTCGACTTCCATCGTGTTGAGGCGGTCTTCGGCAACGATCACGCGCTCGGCGGCCGCGCCGTCGAACTCGTTCAAGGCCTGCATCGCCGTGATGATCTGCGATTCCACGAGGCCGCCCATTTCAAGCACCTTCGACGAAATCAGGTTCAGGTCGGCGTCGAACTGGCTGGACAGATGTTTATCGGGCATGTTGTTCCCCTTCTCGGCTAGCTGGATCAGCCGAAGCGGCCGGTAATGTAGTCTTCCGTTTCCTTGCGGACCGGCTTGATGAAGATCTTCTCGGTGTCGCCGAACTCGATCAGCTCGCCGAGGTACATGTACGCAGTGTAGTCCGAGCAGCGCGCGGCCTGTTGCATGTTATGGGTCACGATCACGACCGTGTAGTCGCTCTTGAGCTCCGCGATCAGCTCTTCGATGCGGCCCGTCGAGATCGGGTCGAGCGCCGAGCACGGCTCGTCGAGCAGCAGCACTTCGGGGCGGATCGCAATGCCGCGCGCAATGCACAGACGCTGCTGCTGGCCGCCCGAAAGACCGTAGCCGCTCTGGCCGAGCTTGTCCTTCACTTCGTTCCAGAGCGCGGCCTTGGTGAGGGCCCACTCCACGCGGTCGTCCATTTCGGGGCGCGAGAGCTTCTCGAACATCTTCACGCCGAACGCGATGTTGTCGTAGATCGACATCGGGAACGGGGTCGGCTTCTGGAACACCATGCCGATACGTGCGCGCAGCAGCGAAATATCGCGGCGCGTCGTGAGCAGGTTCTCGCCGTCCATCAAGATTTCGCCCTCGGCGCGCTGCTCCGGATAGAGCGCGTACATCTTGTTGAACGTGCGCAGGAGCGTGGACTTGCCGCAGCCCGACGGGCCGATGAACGCCGTCACCTTGCCTTCGGGAATCTGCAGGTTGATGTTCTTGAGCGCGTGATACTTGCCGTAGAAGAAGTTCAGGTCCTTGACTTCGATCTTCGGCGTGGCCGACATGAGGCCGCGGTTGCCCTGGGCGGGGTCGAGGCCGGACGGCGCCGTAGTGTTGAGGTGACTCTCTGCCATATTCATCGGATGACTCCGCCCTTACTTTTTCGAAAAGATGGTACGCGCGAGGATATTCAGACCCAGCACGCCCAACGTAATCAGGAAAACACCGGCCCAGGCAAGCGATTGCCACTGCGCAAACGGGCTCATTGCAAACTGGTAAATCGTGACCGGCAGGTTCGCCATCGGCTGATCCATGTTCGCCGTGAAGAACTGGTTGGACATCGCCGTGAACAGCAGCGGCGCGGTCTCGCCGGCGATACGCGCGATCGCGAGCAGCACGCCCGTCACGATGCCCGCGATCGACGCCTTGAGCGTGATCGAGAGCACCATCTTCCACTTCGGCGTGCCAAGCGCGAAAGCCGCCTCGCGCAGGTTGTTCGGCACGAGCTTGAGCATGTTCTCGGTCGTGCGGATCACGATCGGAATCTGCAGCAGCGCGAGCGAAATCGCGCCCGCCCAGCCGCTGAAGTGGCCCATCTTCGCGACCACGAGCGCGTAGACGAACAGGCCCACGACGATCGACGGCGCCGACAGCAGAATGTCGTTGATGAAGCGCGTCACGCTCGCGAGCCAGCCCTTCTGGCCGTATTCGGCGAGATAGACGCCCGCGAGGATGCCGATCGGCGTGCCCACGAAGGTCGCCACGCCCACCAGCATCAGGCTGCCGACGATCGCGTTGGCGAGACCGCCGCCGTCGGTGTTCGGCGGCGGCGTCGATTGCGTGAAGAGCTGCACCGAAAGGCCGCCCACGCCGAGCGAGATGGTCGTGTAGAGGATCCACACGAGCCAGATGATGCCGAAGGCCATTGCGGCCAGCGAGCACGTCAGGGCGATCGCATTGACCACGCGGCGGCGGCTTTGCAGCTTGCCGCGCTGCTTTTCCAGTTCGGGGCCGTAGATGGCGCCCGGAATCTTCATCAGCGGCTCGCTCATCGTGCACCTTCCGATTTTTCAAGGCGCAGCAGGAGCAGCTTCGAGATCGCGAGCACAATGAACGTGATCACGAACAGAATGAGGCCGAGTTCCATCAGCGCAGCGGTATGCAAGCCGGGGCTCGCTTCGGCGAACTCGTTGGCGAGCGCCGAGGTGATGCTGTTGCCGGGCGAGAAGAGCGACACGTTGTCGAGCAGGTTGGTATTGCCGATCACGAACGTGACGGCCATGGTCTCGCCAAGCGCGCGGCCGAGGCCGAGCATCACGCCGCCGATCACGCCGGTCTTGGTGAACGGCAGCACGATCTTCCACATGACTTCCCAGGTCGTGCAGCCGATGCCGTAGGCCGACTCCTTGAGCAGCACGGGCGTGACTTCGAACACGTCGCGCATCACCGAGGCGATGTACGGAATGATCATGATCGCGAGAATGACGCCCGCGCACAGCATGCCGATGCCGATGGGCGCGCCCTGGAACAGCGCGCCGATGATCGGCATGCCGCCGAGCAGCTGGCCGATCGGCTTCTCGAAGTACTGCGCGAAGATCGGCGCGAACACGAGCAGACCCCACATGCCGTAGACGATCGACGGGATCGCAGCGAGCAGTTCGATGGCGATGCCGAGCGGGCGGCGCAGCCAGGCCGGCGAGAGCTCGGTGAGAAAGAGCGCAATGCCGAAGCTCACGGGCACGGCAATGATGAGCGCGATGAGCGAGGTGGCGATCGTGCCGTAGATGGGCACGAGCGCGCCGAACTGCTCGCTGGGCGGATCCCAATCGGCAGTCCAGAGGAATGAGAGGCCGAACTTGTGGATCGTCGGCATCGAAGCGACGATCAGCGAAACAATGATGCCGCCGAGCAGCAACAGCGTGACGATGGCGGCGCCGCGCGCGAGGCCGCCGAAAATGATGTCCCCTGCCGGGCTGGGCGCTTGCTGCTGAGCAGCGCTGCCAGGCGGGTTCGAGACGAGCGGGACGTCGGACATGATGGGCTGTATCCAGTGGCCGCGAGCGTCAGGCTCGCGACGTTGATGCGGTTCCGAAACCGCCGGCCGCCTGGCATCCGGCCTTGCGGCAGGATAAACGGACGGCACATCGTAGCGGGTGTATTACGTGCGGTATTGCGTACCGCGTGACTGCAGTGACCGGCTTGCAGCATCGGCCAACAGGGCGCCAGGCCAGCAAGCAGAGCGGGCCGCGCGCGGTGTGCGCGGCGGCCCCTCAGTGGCCCTGCAGCGGCCAGTCCGCCTTACTCGGCAACCGGCTTGCCGCTGGCGTCCTTCACCTTCTCTTTCCACTGCGACTCGATTTCGCTCACGACCGACTGCGGCAGCGAGATGTAGTCGAGGCTGTCGGCAGCCGGCGTGCCGTTCTTGAAGGCCCACTGGAAGAACTTGAGCGTTTCCTTGCCCTGCTCCGGCTTGTCCTGCGCCGTGTGCAGCAGCACGAAGGTCGCGCCGACGACCGGCCATGCATCCTTGCCCGGCTCGTTCGTGAGGATCTGGTAGAACGACTTCTTCCAGTCCGCGCCGGCTGCAGCGGCCTTGAACGTTTCGGTGGTCGGCTGGACAACCGCGCCCGACTCATTCTTCATGGCAGTGTAGACCATGTGGTTTTGCTTGGCGTACGCCCATTCGACGTAACCGATCGCGCCCGGCAGACGCTGCACGAAGGCCGCAACGCCGTCGTTGCCCTTGCCGCCCGTGCCCGTCGGCCAGTTCACCGTCGTGCCTTCGCCGACCTTGCTCTTCCACTCGGGGTTGACCTTCGAGAGGTAGTCCGTCCAGATGAAGCTCGTGCCCGAACCGTCGGCGCGGCGGACCACGGCGATGTCCAGATCAGGCAGCTTGACCTTCGGGTTCAGCGCGGCGATAGCCGGATCGTTCCACTTCTTGATCTTGCCGAGGTAGATGTCGCCGAGCACCGGACCCGACAGCGTGATTTCGCCGGCCTTGATGCCGGGCACGTTGATCGCCGGCACGACGCCGCCGACCACCGTCGGGAACTGGAACAGACCGTCCTTGGCGAGTTGGTCGTCCTTCAGCGGAGCGTCCGAGCCTGCGAAGTCGACGGTCTTCGCCTGAATCTGCTTGATGCCGCCCGACGAGCCGATGCCTTGGTAGTTGACCTTGCCGCCGCCCGCCTTCTGATAGGCATCTGCCCATTTCGTGTAGATCGGTGCTGCGAAGGTGCTGCCCGCGCCGGTGATGTCAGCAGCTTGCGCTGCGATCGCGAAAAGCGCGCCAGCAACGCCAGCGAGCGCGGTTTGCATCAATTTCATGTGGCCTCCAAGTGTGTGAGCGGATGAACGACACCGCGAAGCTTAGGGGATCTTTGTGACAGTACCGTGACGATTCATGAAGCGATCGTGACACTACGATTACCGGCTGAAAGGGGAAAGGATCTTGAAGGCTACGCGGGCCTCAATTGCGCGTACGCCCCGCCAGTTGGGGCTCTCGTGTGAACCGGCGCGTAAGCCGATCGTTGGGCCGCGATACGGGGTCGGAAGGGGATCGGAAGCGCAAGATGCTCGTCGCATGCGTAAGCGGCATCCGAAGCAAAAGTGAAACGTTTGCTCGAGCAGGGAATGAGGAACGCCCGGATGTGTTCTGGCTCGAGAGCGGCGATACGGAACGCGGCGCCCTGCTGTCTCTATAGCGCCGCGTTCGTACGGGAGATTTGCGGCAAGAGCACCGCCTGCCGCATCGGTTCTTGGGCGCGCCGGATTGTGCCGGAGCGCAGCGATCGGAGGACGATCAGGAGATCGAGCGCTTGACCGTATCGGCGATCGATTCGGCGTACTGCAGCGTGTCGCGCTCGTCGCGCGCTTCCACCATCACGCGCAGCACCGGCT
This sequence comes from Paraburkholderia sp., assembly GCA_035277805.1. Classification (GTDB taxonomy): domain Bacteria; phylum Pseudomonadota; class Gammaproteobacteria; order Burkholderiales; family Burkholderiaceae; genus Paraburkholderia. The sequence continues at coordinate 10,880 of DATEJU010000088.1, forward strand.
CCGTGCCCGAAGCGCGGATCAGCACGCGGCCCTTGCCCTTGAGCTCGGCTTCGGCGTCGGCGATCGCCTTCTGGATCGCGGCATGGCCCTTCCAGTCGGCGCCCTGCGCGATGCGCACGTTGATGAGCTTCTGCGGAAACAGCGTCACGCCGTCGAGCAGTTGCGCGAGGCTTTGGCCGCTGCGCTTCATCGCGGCAAGCACCAGCAGCGCCGAGACGATGCCGTCGCCGGTCGTGTGGCGGTCGAGCGACAGAATGTGCCCCGACCCCTCCGCACCGATCAGCCAGCCGCGCTCACGCAACTGCTCCAGTACGTAGCGGTCGCCCACATTGGCGCGCACGAACGACACGCCAAGGCGCTCCAGCGCCTGTTCGACCGCGAGGTTCGTCATCAGGGTGCCGACCGCGCCATCCACCTTGCCATCGGTCGCCATGCGGTCCTTCACGAGCACATAGAGCAGCTCGTCGCCGTTGTAGAGGCGGCCCTGCGCATCCACGATCTGCACGCGATCCGCGTCGCCGTCGAGCGCGATGCCGAGGTCCGCGTGATTCGCACGCACCGCGCGTACGAGCGCGTCGGGGGCCGTGGCGCCCACGCCGTCGTTGATGTTGAAGCCGTTCGGCGAGACGCCGATGGGAACGACATCGGCGCCCAGCTCGTGGAACACGTGCGGCGCGATGTCATAGGCCGCGCCGTTCGCGCAGTCGACGACGAGCTTCAGCCCCCGCAGATTGAACGCCTGCGGGAAGGTGCTCTTGCAGAACTCGATGTAGCGGCCGCCGGCGTCATCGAGGCGGCGCGCGCGGCCGAGCTGTTCCGACGGCGCGCAGTCGAGCGGCAGCTCGAGCTGCTCCTCGATCTGCGTCTCGACTTCGTCGGGCAGCTTGTTGCCGTCGGCGGAAAAGAACTTGATGCCGTTGTCGTAGTACGGATTGTGCGAAGCGCTGATCACGACGCCCGCGGAAAGACGCAGCGCGCGCGTGAGATAGGCGATGCCGGGCGTCGTCATCGGGCCTGCGAGCATCACGTCGATGCCGGCGGCCGAGAGCCCCGCCTCGAGCGACGCCTCGAGCATGTAGCCCGAAATGCGCGTGTCCTTGCCGATCAGCACAGCCGGACGCGGCCGCGACTCCCCTGCCGCGCCTGCCAGCACCTTGCCCGCCGCATAACCTAGGCGCAGCACGAAATCTGGCGTGATCGGCGCTTCGCCAACCTTGCCGCGAACCCCATCGGTTCCAAAATAGCGACGACCCATAATTCAAACCTCACATTGGCTCTGTTTGGCGGCGCATCCTTGCGCCGTGTTTTCTTAATGACGCGCGGCCTCGCGCATGGCGCCCCATACCTTGAGCGCGTCGACCGTAGGCGCGACGTCGTGCACACGAATGATGGCCGCGCCCTGCTGCGCCGCGCATACCGCCGCCGCCACGCTGGCCGCCATGCGCTCGGGCGCGGGCCGGTTCACGAGTGCGCCGAGCATCGATTTACGCGACATGCCCGCAAGAATCGGATAGGGCGCGACACCGGCCGCGACGTGCGGCGCCGTCTCGCGCAGATGCGCGAGCAATGCGTAATTGTGCTCGAGTACCGCCTTGCCGAAGCCAAACCCCGGATCGACGCTAATGCGCCCTTTCGCCACGCCTGCCGCCTCGAGCTCGGCGCAGCGCGCTTGCAGAAACTCGCGCACCTCGCGCACGACATCCACGTAATTGGGCTCGCCAACCTGCATGGTCTGCGGCTCGCCGAGCATGTGCATCGCGCACAGCCCGCAACTGCTCTCCCGCACCGCGTCGATCGCGCCCGGCATGCGAAAGCCCCAGACGTCGTTGATCATGTCGGCGCCCGCTGCCAGCGCGCGGCGCATCACTTCCGGCTTGTACGTATCGATCGAGAGCGGCACGTTCGCGCCCTTCAGCCGCTCGACGAGCGGAATCACGCGTTCGAATTCTTCGTCGAGCGCAACGGGCGGCGCGCCCGGACGCGTGGACTCGCCCCCGATATCGATAATGTCCACGCCGTCGAGCAGCATTTGCTCGGCGCGGCGCAGCGCATCGTCGAAGGCGAGATAGCGGCCGCCATCCGAAAACGAATCCGGCGTGGCATTGAGTATCCCCATGACAAGAGGACGCTCGAAAGTCAGTGTGAAACGGCCGCACACGAGCGGTTCAGGCGCAGCCGCATGGAGAAGCGCATTGGGCTGCGTGCTTTGCAGCGCGTTGGGCAGATTACCCTGCGAAGTCAGATTGGGCACGTCAAGAAACGTCAGATATGTAACTCAATGTGGCCGCACGATGAGGCGGCACGCGCGGCAACGCCCATCGGCAAAGCGCGACGGCAACCGTTGCAGCCAAGCCATGCGCGACCAGAAATGCAAAACGGGCCGATGTGAATATCACACCGGCCCGCAACTTTACTCGATCTAGCGCACTATGGCCGGTCAGGCCGGTGCGGTGGCGCTACCGGGCTTGACCTCCGTGCCCGTGCTGCCGCCCGACGAAGGTGCATCGCCCGGTGACGGGGTGCTCTTCGGCGAGCGCGGCGGACGGCCAGCCATGATGTCGTTGATCTGGTCGGCGTCGATCGTCTCCCACTCCATCAGCGCGGCGGTCATGGCTTCCACCTTGTCGCGGTTCTCGTCGAGCAGGCGCTTCGCGAGGTTGTACTGCTCGTCGAGCACGCGGCGGATTTCAGCGTCAACCTTTTGCTGCGTCGCTTCCGAGATCGCGCGCGTGAAGCCCTTGCCGAATGCGCCGCCATCGTTGTCGTCGTCGGCGTAGACCATCGGTCCAAGTGCGTCGGTCATGCCGAAGCGCGTCACCATCGCGCGGGCCGTCTGCGTTGCCTTGTTGAAGTCGTCCGAGGCGCCTGTGCTGATCAGGTTCATGAACAGCTCTTCCGCCACGCGGCCACCGAACAGGATAGCCAGACGATCAAGCAGATAGTCCTTCGAGTAGGTCTCGTTGTCGTGCTCGGGCAGCTGCCACGTCACGCCCAGCGCACGGCCGCGCGGAATGATCGTGACCTTGTGCACCGGATCGGCCTTCGGCAGCAGCTTCGCGATCACGGCGTGGCCCGACTCGTGGTAAGCCGTCGCGCGCTTCGCTTCTTCGCGAATGACCGCCGACTTGCGCTCCGGACCCATGAAGATCTTG
>DATEJU010000089.1:0-2100 GCA_035277805.1 Paraburkholderia sp.
TCGACTTCACCGATCCGATCTACGCGATCCCCAACCAGATGATCGCGAAGAAGGGCAGCCCGCTGCTGCCCACGCCCGAGTCGCTCAAGGGCAAGCACGTGGGCGTGCTCCAGGGCACGATCCAGGAAACCTATGCGAAGGCCAAGTGGGCGCCCGCGGGCGTCGACGTCGTGCCGTATCAGACCCAGGACCAGATCTACGCCGATCTCGCCTCGGGGCGTCTGGACGCTTCCTTCCAGGACGCCGAGGCCGCATCGAAGGGCTTCCTGAACAAGCCGCAGGGCGCGGGCTTCGCGTTCGCGGGGCCGCAGGTCGTCGACGCGAAGCTGCTCGGCGAAGGCGTGGGCTACGGCGTGCGCAAGAACGACCCGGCGCTGAAGGCCGCGCTCGACGGCGCGCTCAAGGAGCTCAAGGCCGACGGCACGATCGACCGTATCGCCGCGAAGTATTTCAACGTGAAGGTCGTGCTCAAGTAATGACGTGAGCGCGCAAGCGCGAGCGGCGGGCGGGAGCCTGCCACGAATGCCGGCCAGGCTACGCCTTGCCGGCATTTTTTATTGCAGCCGGCACCGGGCTTCATATGCGAGACGTATCGGCCAGGATAGAATCGAACGAGAAATAAAGCGCTGCTGCGGCCACACTGGCCGCGCGCAAGGTGCAAGCAAGAACAAGTGCGAAGCAGTCGCACGAGAGACCATACGACCAGGCGCCCGCGCAAAGCGGGGCGCTTCGCGGGGGACCCATGAGCTTCAATGCCGCAGACCGGCCGCGCACGTCCGGCGTCGAAGGCAGCCAACGGATAGCGCAAACGTCGGCCGAGCCGCCGGCCAATCCATACCATGTTTATTTCGCGCGCGAGCCCTTGCTCGATCGCGACGGCATGCTCTGCGCGTTCGAGATGCTGCCGCGCGTCGGCGTCGTTGCGCGCGAAGACGTCGAGCAACATGCCCAAACCCGTGCCCAAAGCCGTGCCCAAAGCCGCGCCAAAGCCCACACCGAAGCGCAGGCCAACGACCTTGCGCCGGAGGACGCCACGGCGCAGGCCGGAGCGCAAAACCGGGCGCTCATCGAAGCGTTCGCCTCGCCCACGCTGCGCGCGGCGCTGACCGGTCATCCGGCGTGGCTCGACGTGACGCGCGAGCTGTTGTTCGACGACGTGCTGCTGCGCTTGCCAGCCGACCGTGTGATCCTGGAGCTGCCGCCTGGCATCGGCGTCGATCCTGAACTGATCGCGCGGCTCGTCAAGCTGCATGGCAGGCGTTATCGCTTCGCGCTCGACCACGTCGCGAAGGCCGACGATTCGTTCGCGAAGCTGCTGCCCTACGCGGACGCCGTCAAGCTCGATCCGCGCGGCATCGCGCCCGCGCTGCTGCCGAAGTTCGCGAGCGTGCTCAAGGCGGCGGGCAAGATCCTCGTGGCGCTGGGCATCGAGACGCCGGCCGAATACGAAAGCGCCCACGCGCTGGGCTTCGACCGCTTCCAGGGCTACTACTTCGCGAAGGCGCAGGGCGGGGCACGCCGTGCGAGCGCGTCGCGCCAGGCGTTGCTGAACCTGCTGCAACTGCTTGCCTCGGAGCCTACGGTGACGCAGCTCGAAGCGGAGCTGAAGCTCAATCCGGTGCTCGTAATGCATCTCATGCGGCTCGCGAACTCGAGCAGCTTCAGTCTCGGGCGCAAGCTGAGCACGCTGCGCGAGGCGATCAACGCGACGGGCACCAACCGCATCGCGCGCTGGACGCAGTTGTTGCTCTACGCGGACGGCCGCAAGATCGCGCTGGAAGACGATCCGCTGCTGCAGCTCGCCGCCACGCGCGCGCGCTTCATGGAGCTCGCCGCGGCGGTGCTGCCCGAAGCGGGGCCCGCGGAGGAGGATGCGGCGTTTCTCGTCGGCGTGTTCTCGTTCGTCGACGCCGTGTTCGGCGGCCCGCTCGATCAGACGCTCGAAGTGCTCAGGCTCGCCAAGCCGATCCGCGCGGCCATTGCGCGTCGCGAAGGCGTGCTGGGCCGCCTGCTCGGCGTGGCGGAGGCGCTCGAGCGCGCCGACTGGGCGGCCGTGGATGCGGCGTGCGCCACGCTCGCGCCGAGCAGACGACCCAGCAC
>DATEJU010000090.1:0-24881 GCA_035277805.1 Paraburkholderia sp.
CCCCAGTCAGCGCGAGACGCATCGCCGTCCGCGCGCAACGAATCAGGAGTGGAGGAGTTTCATGGAAGGCTTTATTACCGACTGGCTGAACCTCGCATTGCGCTGGTTCCACGTCATCGCGGCCATCGCCTGGATTGGCGAATCGTTCTACTTCGTCGCGCTCGACAACAGCCTCAAACCGCCCACGGACGCGAACCAGCGCCGCCGCGGCGTGTTCGGCGAGCTGTGGCACGTACACGGCGGCGGCTTCTACAACATGCAGAAGTACACCGTCGCGCCGCCCGAAATGCCGGACGACCTGCACTGGTCGAAGTGGCCCTCGTACACGACGTGGCTCTCGGGCGCGTCGCTGTTCACGGTGCTGTACCTGATGGCGCCGAACACGTACCTGATCGACAAGAACGTGCTCGACATGGGCCCGGTCGTCGCGATCTTCTCGGCGCTCGGTTTCCTCGCCGCTGGCTGGATCGTCTATGACTCGCTGTGCCGCGTACTTGGCACGAAGGACAAGCTGCTCGGCGTGTGCGTCGGCATCTATGTCGTGATCGCAGCCTACCTCGCCTGCCACATCTTCTCGGGCCGCGCAGCGTACCTGATCATGGGCGCGATGCTGGCGACGATCATGTCGGCGAACGTGTTCTTCGTGATTATCCCGGGCCAGCGCAAGATGGTCGCCGCGATGCTCAAGGGCGAGACGCCGAACCCGATCTACGGCAAGCGCGGCAAGCAGCGCTCGGTGCACAACACCTACTTCACGCTGCCCGTCGTGTTCGCGATGCTGTCGAACCACTACGCCATGACCTATGCGCACGCCTACAACTGGGCCGTGCTCGTCGTGATCATGCTGGCCGGCGCGCTGATTCGCCAGTTCTTCGTGATGCGTCACCGCGGTCAGCAGCTGTGGTATCTGCCGATCGGCGGCGTGGTGCTGATGTTCGTCGCGCTGGTCTGGACGCTGCCGCGCCCGGTCGTGCCGCAAGCCGAAGCCGCGAACGCTCCGACGCTCAAGATCTCGGACATCCAGCCGATCCTGCAGAAGCGTTGCGCGACCTGCCACTCGGCCCACCCGACGATGATGGGCGCAGCGCCCGCCGGCGTGATGTTCGATACACCCGACGAGATCTCGCAGAACGCCCAGCGTCTGTATCAGCAAGCCGTCACGCTCAAGGCGATGCCGCTTGGCAACGTCACGCACATGACCGACGACGAGCGCCAGAAGATCGCCATGTGGTTCCAGGGCGGAGCGAAGCAGTAATCGCCACGGAAACGACTCGAGCAGTCAGGCAGTACGCAAAAGGCCCGAAGCGCAGCGCTTCGGGCCTTTTGCTTTGGCCGATTAGCGGCAAAGTCGACAACGCTCAGGGTACGAGCGGCCCGTAGCCGCTATGCGGGACCGGCGCCGCGGGCGCCATGTCCGCAGCCGAAAGTACGCGTGGCGCGCGCGCCTGGGTGGCATAAGCCTCGCTTGCCGCAACTGGTTGCGGCTGCACTGACGCCTGAAACGCCGCCGTGGCCGAATCGCTGCGTTGCGGCATCGCCGCCTCACCCGCATCGCCCGCTCCGCTTGCGCGGCCCGCCACCTTTGCGCTGTCCACACCACCCGCAAAGAGCTGCGCATTGATGTGCCCGACTTCGTCCAGATCGAGCGTGGCGGTCTGCGAAAGCAGCTTGAGCAAAGCGAGCACCGAGTCGTAGCGTGCGCGGATCAGGTCGCGGCGGCTCGCATATAGCGTATCGGCCGCGCGCAGCACATCGAGGCTCGTGCGGCTACCCACGCCAAAGCCAATGCGCGTCGCGTCGAGCGCTGTCTGCGCGCGCCGCACGACCTGCTCGAGCGCGACCACGCGTGCCCGCCCCGAACTCACGCGCAGCCACGCGTTGCGCGCACCCGCCCCCGAGTCGCGCACCGCTGCGTCGAGCTCGTCGCGCGCCTTGTCTTCCAGCGCCATCGCCTCGTCGACTTTCGCCGTTATCTCGCCACCCGCAAACAGCGGAATCGTGACGGCGAGCATGCCGGTCGTCGTCGTGGTGGGTCTCGAGTAGCCGCCTGCCGCGCCGGCAGGCGTGTGAGTGACCTGGAGGTCGGCTGTCGGATAGCGCGCTGCGCGCGCCTTCTCGGTGTCGAACTTCGCGATCTGCAGCGCCACCTCGCCGATCTGCACCGGATAGCCGTGCGTTTGCGCCTGCGTGACCCACGGTTCGACGTCGGCAGGCTCCAGCGTGGGCGCGCCGCCCGGCGGCAGCGGTGCGAGCGTCTCCACGCTCTTGCCCGCGAGACGTTCGAGCGCCGCGCGCGCGAGACGCGCCTGGCTCTGCGCGTCGAGCAACTGCAGTTGCGCTTGCGCGCGGCTCGCCTCACCGTCCTGCACGTCGATGAGCGTTGCCTCCCCGGCCGCCTTCGCGCGCAGGACCAGCGCGAGATGCGCATCGAGCACGCGCAGATAATCCGTCGCACGCGCCACCTCGTCGTCGGCGGCGAGTGCATCGAAATACGCCTGCGCCGCCGCAAGGATGGTGTCCTGCGTGGCGCTCGCCGCCTGCAGGCGGCCGCGCGCCACCTCGTAGTCGGCCTGCCGGTACGCGGTCCAGTTCGCCCAGTTGAAGACCGGCTGCGTCAGCCCGATGGTCCAGCCGCTCTGCCAGTAGTGCTGGGTCGGAAAATCCTCGGTCACGATGCCGTTATAGGCGCGCCCCCAACCACCCGTGACGCGTGGCAAGAGCCCCGCGCGCGCTTTGGGAACGGCCTGCGCGGCGGCGCGTGACGCGGCGCGCGACGCGGCCAGCGCCGGGTCGTGCTCGAGCGCATCGTCGACCACGGCAAGCAGGTCGGCGCCGCGCACACCGCTCGCGAGCAGCAGGCAGGCCAGCGCGATCGCGCGCACGGCGCGCCGGGAACGGCCACCGCTCATGCCATGCCCTCCATCGCTGCGCCGGCGTGCTCGCGCTCGACGCGCACGAATGCGCCGTCGACGAGCCGGTAATGCTTCTCGAAGCCCTCGGCCATGGCGACGTCGTGCGTGATGACCACCACCGTGCGATCGAGCCGCTGCAGCAGCGCCGAGATGCGCCGCACGGCAACGGGGTCGAGATTCGAGGTCGGCTCGTCGAGCAGCAGCAGCTCGCGCCGCTGATACAACGCGCGTGCCAGCAGCAGCCGCTGCCGCTGCCCCGCGGAAATATTCGCGAGCGAATCGCTGATGATCGTGCGCGTGCGCATCGGCAAGCGCATCACGTCCTCGAGCAGCCCGACCTCTTCGAGCAGCGCGAGAATGCGCGCTTCGTCGGGATTGCCTTCGAAGAGCGAAATGTTGTCGGCGATCGAGCCGTGCAGAATGATGTCGCCCTGCCGCATATGGACGGCATGGCGGCGAATCTCATCGACGCTCAGATTGGGCCATGCAATCCCGTTGAGCGTGATCTCGCCTTGCTGCGGCGCTTCCGATGCGGCCAGCAATTTGAAGAGCGTGGACTTGCCCGCACCCGACGGTCCCGTAATGACAATTTTGTCGCCGCGCGCGATATCGATGTTCGCCCCCGCGAGCACGGGTTGGTCTGACACGCCATAAGCGAAGGTCACGTTGCGCACGCCGATGCGCTCGAATTCGCGTACTTCGACGGTCTTGTACATGTCCGCGAGCGCCGTATAGCGCTCCGGCTCGCAGGCAACGATGTCGTCGACTCGCGCGACGGGCACGCTCAGCATGTGATACGCAAAGCCCGTGTTGATGGTGGCGGCGATCCGCTCGGAGAAGAGCGCCTTGTAGATCATGAACGAGTAGAACGCCCCGACGGAGAGCACGCCGCCCAGCATCAGCTTCGCGGCGAACCAGGTGACGGCAAGCGTCTCCGCGTGCATGAGCAGCTTGAGCACCGCATCGCGCGTGGCAGCCAGCCGGCTGCTCTGGAATAGCGCCGATGCATAGGTGCGAAAGATTTCCATGTAACGCGCCACGCGACGCGTCTCACCTTGCGAAAGCTTGATGAGCGCCGCGCCGCGCACGGTCTCGAAGAGTCCATCGTCGCAACGGGCGCCCGCCTGAAGAACGCGTGCGTGCGCATCGCGCATCGAGGCGAAGATCGCGCCGGAAACGATGACGTAGACCGCAAAGATCGCCAGTACGACGACCGATAGTCTGGCGTTCTGAACGAACATCAACAGCATCGCCAGCAACCCGACCGTGACGTCGATGCAAAACGACACGGCCTGACGCGACGCGAAACCGTTGATCTCTTCCTGCGACTTGAAGCGCGTGAAGATGTCCCCGACGTTGCGCTTCTCGAAGTACGCGATGGGCACGCGCAGCAGGTGCGCAAACAACCCTTCCGTGGCGTTCACGGTCATGCGCGCGTAGAGCAGCTCGACAAGCACGCCCTGCACATACTGGCTCAGCGCGCCCACGAGAAAGATCGTCCCGAATGTGAGCGCAAGCACATTGAGCAGCTCGAGGTTGTCCGCGGCCACGACATGATCGAGCGCGAAGGAACCGAAATAAGGCTGCGCGAGGATCGCAAACTGCGCCCCGAGCGCCACGAAGAGAATCTTCGCAAACTGGCTCCGCAGTTGCGGATTGAGCGCACGCAGGCGCGCAAGCGCGTCGGGCACCCGCGAGCGCCGCTTGATCCGCGTGAGCGCCGGGGTCGGCGCGCATTCGATCAGATAGCCGGAAACGCCCGCGAGGAACGTGTCCATGGCGATGCGCCGGCGTCCGACCGCCGGATCGAGCAACGTGACGTAGTTGCGTGTCGCGCGCTCGAATACGACGAAATGCGCACCGCCGAAATGGATGATCGAGCCGCGCTTGATCTCGCCGAGCTGCGACGCGTCGAAGCGGAACGCCTGGACTTCGAGGCCGAAATCGGTCGCCGTGTCGTACAGGTCCATCAGCGAAAGACCGTTCGCGGAGATCGGACGATACGCGGAAAGCTCGCGCACCTCCGTGGCGCGACCGAAGTGCGTGAGCACCATGGCGAGACACGCGTAGCCGCACTCGGCGACTTCGTTCTGGTAGATCACCTGCATGTCAGCCTCGTACGATCTTGAACAGCGGCTCGAGCACCCATTCGGCGATGGTGCGACGCTCGACCACGACGCTCGCGCTCGCCTGCATGCCCGGCAGAATGTCGAAACGCTGGGAGCCATAGTGGAACGCGTGGCCCGGCAGCGTGACCCACGCAACGTACTCGTCGCCCAGGCCCGGCCGCGTGCCTCCGTTGCCCGCGCCGGCAGCGGCGGCGGGCCCGGTGGGCGTCGACGGCGCGGCGACGGTCGTGCGCGAAATCGAGTCGATGCGCGCTTCGTACGAGCCGAAGCGTGCGTAGGGAAACGCGTCGAACTTCAGGCGCACCGTCTGCCCCTCGTGCACGAAACCGCGCCGGCGTGACGGAATGCGCAATTCGGCGCGCAAGGATTGCGCCGGATCGGTGACGATCACCATCGCAATGTCATCGGGCTGGAGCGTGCTCCCTTGCACCAGGCGCGAGAATGTCACCATGCCCGCTTTCGGCGCCGAAATTGTCGCGTCGCGCCGGTTTTGCTCGAAGCGCGCATCCGCTTCCTGCAGATCGCGCGCATGGCTCGCTTCGAGCTCATTGAGCTGCGCAGCCAGCGCAGTCTGGCTATTGTGCAAATCGGCGAGCGCAGCCCGTGTCTGCTGACGGCGCGAAGCCGCTTCCGCGCGTGCGATGCGGCTCTGATGCAGGTCCGCGCGCGCCTGCTCGACGCGGTCCGCGGCGACGTAATCCGAAACGGATTCGAGGCGCGCGACCTTCTTCTGCGCCTCGTTCACGAGCAGGCTGTTTTGTGCGCCCTGCACGTCCAGTTCGGCAAGCTCGGCACGGCGGCTCGCTTCGTTCGTGCGCGCCGTGGCGAGCTGGGTCGTGAGATCGATACGCCGCTGGGTGTAGCGCGCGTCAGCGGCACGGCGCTCTTCGTCGCGCACCTGAACGTCGAATACCGTCCGGCGCATGCCATCGCTTGCGAGCGACAAGTCGCGCTCGACGCGAAAAAGCGGCTGGCCGGCGCTCACGCGCTCGGGCGGCCGAACGTAGATCGACGAGATCAGCCCGCTCGCGCCTTGTATCTTGATTTCCGCGGGCGATACGATCTCGCAGCGCACGTCCTGCTTCAGTTCGACTTCGTGCGTAAAGGCAAATGCAATGCCCACCACCACGATCGTCGACGCCGCATAGGCGATCCAACGCCAGCGGATATCCCGGAACTCGGGAAGATAAATCGGTTCCACGTTGTTATAAGTCCCCGCGGCCGGTCGTGCCGGCCGTACGTGTATGCTCCGGCGCTGCGCGCCGATTGGTCTGTTTGTGCTTCTACTTGTCAGGATTTCTAACGGGTTGCGGCGAAGTGGTAAACCGACGGATGCCCGGCGTAGAGCCAATGCGGATAATTTTCCCGGCGCGCTGTCTCGATATGATTGGCGAGGCGTTGCGGCGCGGCAGCATCGGCAAGCACGATGGGCTCGAACATTCTCATGCCGAAGCGTCCTTTCTCGAAGCTCAGGTAAAAAGGCAGCAAGAGCGCATCCACAGGCGCGCCAAGCCTGAAGACGCCGTTGTGCACGCGCGCGGCGCGACCGCCGATTGTCACGCCGACCGTCTCCATGGGAAACCTGGCCAATGTGAACGGCGGAACGTCGGAAAACACCACGGCTACGCCGTCACGGCGCAGTGCGCGTATGACCCGCAAACCCAAACTGTTGCGACTTTCGCGGCCATTTTCGTCATAGGTATAGAGCACACGGATCGAAGGAATCATTGCCGCATCATTGCCATACATGTCGCGCGGCACGCCGGAAACGACCGACATCGACTCAAGCCCCAGCACGCGACGCACCTCATCCACGACATAGATGTTCGCGTATTGCGATACATAGTGAAATGGCGAGAGCACCACGACGCGGCCAGGCTCGCTGGCCTTGATCTGATTGATCTGCGCGGCCAGTCGATGCGCGGATGCGCGCAGATCGGGCCACGCGTCCCGCCGTAGCGCGCGCCCAGCGTAAATGCGTTCGTCGAGCCATGCTTCGCGTACGTTTGCGCTCATGGTGCGCAACGCATGTGCGCGTCCGAGGCCGACGTCGATGCGCCCGGTCTCGTAGCGCGACACTCCGATCGCACGAATCCTGCCGTTGCAGGCCGCCAGAATCATCCAGTTGGTCAGTGCAATTCGCTCGACCGCCGCGAAAGGCAACCGGGCGAGCAACCTTCGGCGCAGCGCCAACCGCCCGCACGCGAGTCGCGTGCCAAGACGTTTGAAGTATTGCAAAAATACGGCGGCAGTCATGTGCATGGCCCTGCAATGTCGGAACGAACCTGGCCCAAAAAACAGAAAGGGGGCGTCCCCCCTTTCGTTCAGCTCAGGCGATTAGCGCGGAACCGGCGTCGGATCCGGCTGCGGCTTGTTCTTGGACTTGGACTTGCAGCAACCGCCTGCGAGTTTGGCGTTGGCGAGCTGGCCACGATCGATCTTTTCCATTCCTGGTTCTCCAGTTGTATAGATGAAACCACCCCGTTTGGTGGCGCGGCCATCTTAACAGCAAGAATTAAATCCAATATATTATTGACACATTTTCATATTAATTTACAAATTTCCACATTATTCTAAAATAATAAAATCTAACGATCATAATCATAAGAATTTTTCTTTCTCGCGATCATCAGGATATCAAAATTTCAGTTGACGCTTATGCTACAAGGCTCACTATCCGAATCCATATCGCGTCTAAAATCTTAATTAAGAATATTCGTATTCCTGAAACCCGCGTTCCACCCATAGAGTTGCTATGCGCATCGCCAAAAAAATTGGTTTTTTGACATCCAGGCATTCGCCGGGATGTCAGAGGCGCATGCGCGGACTAAAATCAACTCTAATATGGTTTCCTGAATGAATAAGACCTATCGCTCTGTCTGGAGCGAAACAGACCAGACTTGGGTCGCTGCGCCCGAAACCGCAACGGCACACCGCAAATCTTCACGCCGGCTCGCCGTCCTCGCCACGAGTGCTGTTGGAATCGCAACAAGCCTCTCATCCGGTGCAACATTTGCCGCGACGGTCGGGACGCTGGGCCAAGGCGGTCTCGAGATTTGCTCGGGCGCAAAGGGGTACGCGTGGGGCTATAGCGGCGGCAGCGAAGCGCTGGACTGCTCCACCGACGGCAAAGGCACGACCGACGGTCTCGCTTTCTCGCTGAACAACGCTGCAGATACGAAGGGCGGCTATGGCTTCGGCGCGTCGACTGCGCAAGTGGCCGGCTATCGGAACGGCACGCTCAATATCCGTGGGGCGAGCGTCATGGTGTATGGCCCGACGACGTTCGACAGCGTCGTCACGATGAGCAACCAGAAGATCGTGCAACTCGCGCCTGGCAAAATCTCGGCCAACAGCACGGAGGCCGTCAATGGCTCGCAACTCTATGCCATTGCCTCGAGCATCGGCAATGCGGTGCAATACGACTCGCCGGCACGGAATTCGGTGACGCTCGGTGGCGCAGGCACAAGCGCGCCGGTCGCGCTGCACAACGTGGCCAACGGCGCACTCTCGGCCTCCTCCACCGACGCTGTCAATGGCGCACAGCTCTACGCCACGAACGCGAACATCTCGAACCTCTCAGGCGACGTCACCAACATCCAGGGTGACATCACCAACATCAATGGCAAGCTCGCCGATGCCGTGCTCTACGACTCGTCGGCGCATGATTCGGTGACGCTTGGCGGCGCAAACGCGAGCGCGCCGGTCGCGCTGCACAACGTGGCCAACGGCGCACTCTCGGCTTCCAGCACCGACGCCGTCAATGGCTCCCAGTTGTACGGCGTGAGCGAGTCGGTTACGAACGTCAATAACGCCATTACGCGGATTCACAACACGCTGACCACGGCCGGCTGGGGTGCGCAGGCCACGTCGACGGACCCGACTGCCTATACGTATGGCGGCTTCATCATGGACGCCAACGGCAATGTGAGCAATCCCGCCGTTCTCTACGTCCCGAACACCATCGGGACCGCAAACTCGCAAATCGTCCTCGACCCGGGCACAGGCAACAGCGCGTATTTCGTCAACGGCGACCGCACGCGATACCTGCCCAAAGGCACCGTCATCAGCAACGTGGCGAACGGTATCGAGGACACGGATGCCGCCAATGTCGGCCAGGTCTACGACATCGTCAGTGCTGCCACCGGTGGTGGAGACAAACCCACCCTGCTGCGCGCGGCGGCAGGCAACGCAAACGGTACATCCGGTGTTGATTCGACCGGCCTCACGCGCACCTACACGACTGCGGCGTACTACTCGCAGGTCAGCGGCCTCGCAGACAACTCCGGTTCGCAAGGCCCGTCCGACGCCGCGCGTGCGACCGGCGGCGGCGCCATCGCCATCGGCTCGAACGCCTATACGCCCGCCGCGAACGGTGTCGCGCTCGGCGTGCAAGCCTTTGCGAGCGCAAAGGACGCAGTGGCAATCGGCGCAGGCTCGGTAGCCAATCAGTCGAATACGGTCTCGGTCGGCAACGACGGCACGGGCTCGTATGTCACCTATGACGCCAATGGCAGGGCTTACACGGTTCAGAACGCCGCCAACACGCGCCGTATCGTCAACCTGGCCGCTGGCCAGGGCGACACCGACGCGGTCAACGTCGGGCAACTGCGCAGCGTGGCAGCCGCTCTGGGCGGTGGTGCCGGCATCAATGCGGCCGGCGGCTTCATCGCGCCCGCCTACTCCGTGGGTGGCACGACCGTGAATACCGTTGGCGACGCAATCGCCAATCTCGACAGCCGTGTGCAGAAGAACACGGCCGGGATCGCCGCGCTGGCTGCCGAGTCGAGCACGAACGCGACGCCAGCCGGCGAGACCGCATCGAACCCGGCTCCGTCATCGTCCACGACGCGGATGCTCTCGGCATCGCGCACGCTGCTCGGCGCCAGCGCCGACACGGGCAGCAGCGCCGCCGGGACCGCGGTGGCAAATTACGCCGCGACTGCCGTCGGCGACGCCGCGACCACTTCGACGGACGCCGATGCCGTGCATTACGACAGCACCGACCATTCGAGCGTAACGCTCGCCAGCGCAACCGGCGGCACCGTCGGCTTGAGCGGCCTCTCGAACGGCGCCCTCTCGCTGGACAGCACGGATGCGGTGACCGGCCAGCAGCTCTACGCCACGAACCAGCAAGTCGCGAGCCTCAACCAGGCCCTGCAGAACATCAGCACGACCGGTTCGACGGCAACCTCGGTCAACTCGACCAGCGGCGTCGCGGCGGCCTCGGGCACGCAGTCGCTTGCGGCCGGCGGCGGCGCAGTTGCAACGGGAGCAAATTCGACGGCGATCGGCGACAAGGCCAACGCGTCGGCGAGCAACTCCGTGGCGATCGGTGCCAACTCGATTGCGAACCGCGACAACGCCGTGTCCGTCGGCGCTGAAGGATCCGAACGCCAGATCGTCAACGTTGCTGCCGGTACGTCAGGCACCGATGCGGTCAACCTGAACCAGTTGAACAACGCGATGACGCAGCAGTCGAACGCATTCGGTCAGCAGATCGGCAATCTGCAAAACTCGATCAACACGGTTTCGAAGAATGCGTACGCCGGTGTGGCCGCAGCCATGGCCATGCCGAACCTCACGCCTTCGGGTCCGGGGCGCACGGTGGTCGCGGCAGGCGGCGGCTACTACATGGGCGGCAGTGCTGCGGCGATCGGCGTGACGTATCGCTCGACGAACATGCACTGGCTCGTCAACGGCGGCGTGTCCGTCACGAGCACCGGTAACACCGCTGCTCGCGCTCAGGTCGGCTACGAGTTCTGATCGCCGCCAACCCGGCAAGATAGAGGCACTGCGCTAACGCGCGAGCCTTGCATCATGCAAAAAGCCACGGTCGAGGCCGTGGCTTTTTCGTTCTTGAACCTCGATGCGTCAGAACATCAGCGCTTCACCGCCGCCATCGCCTCTTCGGTCAACCAGAACGACTCCGGTAAATCCTCTTCGTTGAGGTTCAAGCCCTCGCCGCCGCGATCGACGACGATAAAGTCGCTCACCTCGCCCAGTGCGATCAACGGGTGATGCCAGACGCCCTTGGCGTAGTTCACGCCCTGCCAGCCATGCGAGACGAACGCGCGAATCTTCGTGACGTCCA
Source organism: Paraburkholderia sp. (assembly GCA_035277805.1). Lineage (GTDB taxonomy): Bacteria > Pseudomonadota > Gammaproteobacteria > Burkholderiales > Burkholderiaceae > Paraburkholderia. Next base: position 11,136 of record DATEJU010000090.1, read on the forward strand.
GTTCGCCCGCCGGCGCCACGACGACGAGATACGGCTTGTCGTTCAGCGGCACGAACGCCTGGCTGCCAAGCGGATGCCGCTCGAGCATCTTGATCTCGAACGGCAGCACGCGCGGCTGCCCGCGAAAGAGATTGACGAGCGCACGGCCGCTCTCGTCCGTGACGTCCACGTTCGCGAGATCGTGATAGCGGATCGTCGTACCCAGATTAATCGGAATTTGCTTTGCGCCCGCAAGCTCGATCACGTCGCCGAACGGCGCGAACGCTTCGCGTGTCAACAGCTCGATTGCGAGTGTCGTGCCGAGGGCCTGTGTCGTATCGCTCATGCTTTCTCCTTTACCGCGCTCAAGCGAGCGTGCCCCACAGACGCACGCGCGAGACGCCGCCGTCCGGGATGATGTTCAAACGCACGTGCGTGACCGGGCCCAGCGCCGCAAGCTCGCTCTCGTAGTAGTGCTGCTGGTCCATTTGCAGCTTCTGCTCGCCGAGCAGCTCCGGCCAGAACATCGCCTGGGTCACGAGCGAGCTGTCCGTGCCGCCCACCACGCGCGCCGCCTGGAACGAGCAGCGGTCGGGATAGTTGCCCTTGAAGTGCGCCGTATCGACTTCGATCTTCTTGATGATGCCCGGCTGCGCGAGCGCAATGATCGCCCAGTCGTTGCCCGGTTCGCGGCGCCGGCGCGTTTCCCAGCCGTCGCCCATGTTCACGCCGCGGCCCGGCATCAGGATGTTCGAGGCGAGGCCGAAGTGCTGGTTGTTGGCCGCGACCAGATACGCGCCGTTTTCCATGGCTGCGAGGTCGAAGAGCTCCGTGCGGCTCGCGCCCTGCCAGTCCACCTGCGGCTGGCCGTAGACGCGCAGGCGCGCGATACCGCCATCCGGATAGATGTTCACGCGCAGGTGCGTGTAAGGCTTGTCGCTCGAGACCTCCACGTAGTGGTGGCTGTTGCCGTTCAGCGAGGTCGACGGGACGATCTCCGTCCATTCGGTGCTCGCGCCGGGTGCGCCTTCGGCCACGTACGCCCCTTCAATCGACGCTGCCGGCGGATAGTTGCCGGTGAAATGGCTCGTGTCGATGTCGAGGCCCTTGATAACGCCAGGGCGCGCGAGCTTCACGATGCACCAGTCGTAGCCGGCCGTGCGCTTGCGGCGCGTTTCCCAGCCGTCCATCCACTTGCCGTGGTCGTCGTACTTGCCCGGGATGAAGACGGCCGGCTCCGGATTGAGCATGCGCTCCATCGGGGCGAAGAAGTCGTCGCTCGTCTCGAGCGCCTGGGCGCCCAGGCGCGGGTCCGCGAGATTCACGAAGCGCCGCGTGAAATCCGGTGCGTTGGGGTCGAGAGTCGGGAGTGCCATCTTTGTCTTCCTTCGTGTCGTTTCGATAGATCCAAAACAGCGCCGCGCCGTCGCAGAATGCGCGGCGCGGCGTCAATCTCATGCGTCGATCAGCTCGTCCAGCCTGAAGCGCGCAATGCGGTAAATCTGGTCGAGGCTCGCGCGCATTTCGTCGGCGCGGTTGTTGTTCACGCGCGACTCGAAGTTCGCGATGATGCCGTGCCGGTCATAGCCGCGCACCGCGAGAATGAACGGAAAGCCGAACTTCTCGCGATACGCGCGGTTCAAGCCCTGCAGCTTGTCGAACTCTTCCTGCGTGCACAGGTTCAGGCCCGCACCGCTTTGCTCGCGCGTGGACTCGTCGGTCAGTTCGCCGCGCACGGCGGCCTTGCCTGCGAGTTCCGGGTGAGCGTTGATGAGTGCCAGCTGCTTCGTTTCGCCCGCGCTTTCCACGGCGCCCGACATCGTTTTGTGCAACGCGTCGATGCTCGTGTAGGGACGCTGCTGCGCCGCCGCTTCCGCCACCCAGGGCGAGTGCTCGAAAATGCCCGAGAGCGCCGCCACGAAGGCGTCGGTCGAGGCGTTATTCAACTGGTCGAGGGTGTAGTGCATTGCCTTCATGCGGCGGCCCCGCGGTGGTCGTTCTGCTGCGGTTGATAGGGATGGTGCTCGCGCCAGTGGCGCGCGATGTCGACACGGCGCGTAACCCACACGCGGTCGTGCTTTTCGATGTGATCGAGGAAGCGCTGCAGTGCGCGGAACCGCCCCGGGCGACCGAGCAGACGGCAGTGCATGCCGATCGAAAGCATTTTCGGCGCTTCGTCGCCTTCCGCGTAGAGCACGTCGAACGCGTCGCGCAGATAGGTGAAGAAGTGATCCGCCGTGTTGTAGCCTTGCGGCGTGGCAAAGCGCATGTCGTTCGTGTCGAGCGTATAAGGCACGATCAACTGCGGCACACTCTTGCCGCCCGAGACTTCGACATCCATCCAGAACGGCAGATCGTCGCCGTAATAGTCGGAGTCGTAGAGGAAGCCGCCATGCTCCGCCACGAGGCGGTGCGTATTGGGGCTGTCGCGGCCCGTGTACCAGCCGAGCGGCCGCACGCCCGCCACCCGCTCGATCGCTTCCATGCCGAGTCTCAGGTGCTCGGCTTCGAGCTCCGGCGTGGCGTCTTGATAGTGGATCCAGCGATACCCGTGACAAGCGATCTCGTGGCCGAGTTCGACGAACGCGCGCGCCACTTCGGGGTTGCGCTCGATAGCCATGCCGACACCGAACACAGTGAGCGGCAAGCCGCGCTTTTCGAATTCGCGCAGGATGCGCCACACGCCCACGCGCGAGCCGTACTCGTAGATCGACTCCATGCTCATGTGACGCGACGGATAAGCGGCGGCGCCGACGATCTCGGAGAGGAACTGCTCGGAGGCGGGGTCGCCGTGGAGCACGCAGTTCTCGCCGCCCTCTTCGTAATTGAGCACGAACTGCACCGCGACGCGCGCCTGACCGGGCCAGTCAGCCTGCACAGGGTGCCGGCCGTAACCGATCAGATCGCGGGGATATTGGGGATCGAGTGGCATGCTAATCGAGTCTTTCGAATGGATAACGAAATGGGAAAACCGCGCGGGCGGCCCGCACCTGCCGAAACCGGCTGCACCGGCAGAAATCCTTGCGCCACAAGGCTTTGCATTGCGCCGAAAATGCCGTTTTCAGGTTCGGCCCAGTGTAGCTAAATCGCCAGGGCGCGCCCATACGCACCGACAGATAGTGCGGGTCAAGCGACGTGTATGTGCCGGGCACGCCCCGTCTGGCGCCGGGGCGCATGCGCTGGGTGTTTACCCGTACCGCAATGGACGTACCGGCGGCGGCGTTTCCGTGGCGCTCGCCGCATTGGTCGGGCTAAAGCGCGCGAACTCCCCATCGTAGCGCTTTGTCAGCGGGCGCGCGAAGTCGCCGCGCTTGGCCGTCGCGAGGCGCAGCACGACCAGCGCCTCGACCCATTTCACCGCCGCCGTCACGCCGTCCACCACCGGCACGCCGAGCGCGTCTTCCACCTGCGTGCACAGGCTCGTCATGCCCGCGCAGCCGAGCACGATCGCGTCCGCGCCGTCTTCGTCGAGTGCGCGGCGGCATTCGTCGACGATCGCGCGGCGCGCGGCCGAGCCTGGCTCGTCGAGTTCGAGCACGGCCACATCGATCGCCCGCACGTTGCGGCAGAAGCGGCTCATGCCGTAACGCTCGGCGAGATGCCACGCCATCGCCTTGGTGCGCGAGAGCGTGGTCACGACCGAGAAGCCCGGCGCGAGCACGCTGGCCGCGTGCATGGCCGCTTCGGCAATGCCCACCACCGGCCCGCGCGCCAGTTCGCGCGCCGCATACAGTCCGGGGTCGCCAAAGCAGGCGATCACATAGCCATCGAAGCCCTCGCGCTCGCCGGCCTCCACTTCCGCGAGCAGGCCGGGCGTCGCGAGCGCCTCGTCGTAGTAGCCCTCGATCGAGGGCGGCCCCATCGTCGGGCTGACGGCGACGACTTCCGTGCCCGGCGCCACCACGGCGCGTGCACACTGCCCCATCGCGGCCGTCATGCGCTGCGTGGTGTTCGGATTGATCAGCTTGATACGCATTTCAGTTCTCTGGTCGTTTCGCATTACGCCCGTGCCCGAGCACGTTCGCCCATCGTCAAGGCGCGGTAGAACAGCGCGCCGAGTCCCGCGCCGATGAACCACGAGAAGTTCGCCGCGCCGCCAAGCGACGGCAGCATCACGCAAAGGATCGCAATGACTGCGGCCGGCAGCAGCGCCGACACCGCGCGCCAGTTCACGCCGTTGGTGTACCAGTACGCGCCCTTCGTCGAGACGGTGTAGAGATCGTCGACGGCGAGACGGCCGCGCTTCACGAGATAGAAGTCGACGATCAGGACACCATACAAAGGCCCGATGAAGGCACCCAGCACGTCGAGCGTGTAGTGAATCACGGCGGGATTGTTGAAGAGATTCCACGGCGTGATGAAGATCGACGCCACCGCTGCAAGCATGCCGCCTGCGCGCCAGCTGATGAGGCGCGGCGCAACGTTGGAGAAGTCGAATGCCGGCGAAACGAAGTTCGCGACAATGTTGATGCCGATGGTCGCGATCGTGAACGTCAGCGCGCCGAGAATGACGGCCGTGGGATGATCGATGCGGCTCACCGTTTCCACCGGATCGGTAATCAGTTGTCCGAACACAGGCAGCGTCGCCGACGTCGTGATCACCGTGACGATCGAGAACGCGAGGAAGTTGACGGGCAAGCCCCAGAAGTTGCCGCGATGCACGCTCTTGAGCGATTTTCCGTAGCGCGAGAAGTCGCCGAAATTAAGCATCGGCCCCGAGAAATACGACACCACGAGAGAAACTGCGGTAATCATCACCGGAATGACTTCCGTGCCGTGATACTTCACGCCGCCGAGATTCAGGCCGATGTTGTGCCAGCCCGCGCGATACACCATGTAGCCGGCCAGGACGAACATCACGGCATAAACGGCCGGGCCCGCGAAGTCGATGAACTTCTTGATGGTCTCCATACCGTTCCAGAACACGAACGCCTGCAGCACCCAGAGCGTCATGAAACCGGCCCAGCCCATCGCCGAGAGGCCGAGCAAACCGTGCTTGTGCACGTCGGCGTATGGCATCAGTTGCGGCACGAATTTGAGCACGACGATCACGAGCGCACTGGAGGCGAGATAAGTCTGGATTCCATACCATGCCACCGCGATCAGGCCGCGGATCACGGCAGGAATGTTCGCGCCGAGCACGCCGAAGGTGCCGCGGCACGCAACGGGATACGGCACGCCGTGGCGCTGACTCGGCCGCGCGATGAGGTTGCAAAGCACGTTGACGAGCGAGATGCCGACGATCAGCACCAACAGCACCTGCCAGCTCGTAAGCCCGAGCGCGAAGAGACTGCCTGCGAACACGTAGCCGCCGACGCTGTGCACGTCGGACATCCAGAACGCGAAGATGTTATAGGAGCCCCACGTCTGCTCCTTGAGCGGTGCGAGATCGTGGTTGTAGAGGCGCTCGCTGTAGCCGGCCGGCAGCCGCATGCCGTCTGCGGCTTCGCTGCTCTCGGATGAATCGAAGGTGGGCACTGCCGGACTGCCTGGTGACGCGCTGAACTGAGCCATGATCCGCTCCTTGGGATGGATACGCCGACGGAAAAAAGACGCTTGAAACGCCTCGAAACTCGCGCTGCGCCGCATAGCTGCGGCCGCCGCGATGTCTGCCGATGGCTCGGGTGGAGGCTCGAGGGCGTGCGCCCTGCCGGCGTCCGGCTCGACGCCCCTTGCACCGCGCCGGTCGCGCCTCGCGCGCGCCCTGCTCGCCGTGCTGCCTGCCCGGCGGACACCCTCGCGGCGCCCGCTGCCACATCGATTTTTCCTGCGCGCGGCGGCCTGCATTGCGCCCCGCCCACGCGTGTCTCCAGTTCTATCCAGCCCGGCGCGTCCGCCCTTCGTGCGAACGCTGCCTTGATGCTTCAGTTTCTGTTTCCGCCCGGCGCGATGCCTCTCAGCGCCGGGCAATACTGCTCAATGCTTCCTTAACGCCCGGCGGTGGCAACAGCCCGCGTACCAAACACGTCCTGCAGATCCACCGAAGTGCCCGCCGGACGGTCGAGCATCTTCAGCTCGACGCCCTGCAGATGCCGCGTCATCAGCGCGGCGGCTTCCTCTGCCTGCCCGGCCTCTAGCGCCGCGATGATCGCCTCGTGATCGTCGAACGAGCATGGGCTGCGCCCCGGCGACTCGTAGAGCGCCGAAATCAGCGTCGAGCGCGCCACGAGACCATTCAGGCAATCGCACAGCACCGTGTTGCCGGTCAGCGCCGCCAGCTCGGTATGGAACTCGCCCGACAGGCGGATCCAGGCCGGGAAGTCGCGCCCTTCGAACGCCCGGCGCTCGCGCCGGATGGTCTCGCCGATGCCCTTCAGCCTGCGGCTACCGTGCTGCGCGCTACAAATGCGCTCCACCACTGCCAGCTCGATGATGCGGCGCATCTCGAACACCTCGTGCACCTCCTGGAGCGAAGGGCTTGCGACGAACGCGCCACGGTTCGGCTCCAGATCGACGAGGTGATCGCTCGCGAGCAGCGAGAGAGCCTGCCGGATCGGCCCACGTTTGACACTGAACACTTCACACAACTGCGCTTCCGTGAGCTTCGCGCCAGGCGGCAAACGATGCTCGAGGATCGCGGCGCGGATGCGCGCGGCGATGGCCTCGGGTTTCGTGCCGGTCGCGTCGGCTTCGGTATCGGCGTTTCGCATGTGTCTCACCTTGATGTTGGGTATCCTAGTTCGGACATAAAAATTGTCAACAATTTCTTCGGCAAACCTGGGGAAGATACTCAGGCTCGCACCCGATTCGCGTGCCCAATCTCCGTGAAACCCACGTCACGACGGAGCATTGCGCACCACTACAGTGAATGGACCGATCATATCGGCACTTTTTTTGTCAACAATTTTATGGCGGCGTAGTCTCCAGAGCATTCGATGGTTTTTCGTTTTTCTGGCTGTTAGTTGCATATTAAGCGCCGGGAAAAAGCGCCCAAGGGCGCTTGTGGTGCCTTCAAATCCGCCTGCTCAATCGAGATACGGATAGTCGCTCACAGTGAGTTCGAAGCCCTGGGCGTCGGCGCTCAACTGCGCTTGCGCGCCGAACGGCAACGTGACCATGTCCTCGATGTGGCCGAACGGCAGGCCTGTAATGATCGGAATCCCCACCATCGAGCGCATGTGTTCGACCGTCGCGTGCAGGTCATAACCGTTGTCGTAGTCGAACGGCTTGCCGCCGGAAAAGTCGCCGAGCACCAGCGCCTGTTGGCGCGCGAGGATGCCCGAGAGATGGAGCTGATAAAGCATCCGCTCCACGCGGAACGGCTGCTCGTTGACGTCTTCGACAAACAGGATGCCGCCCTCCACCGGCGGCATGTAGGGCGTGCCGACGAGCGACGTGAGCACGGCAAGATTGCCGCCCCACAACATGCCCGAGACGTTGGTGTGCTGCGCCTGCGGCGCCTTGATCGTGAGCGTGAACTCGGGCTTCGCGAGCGCCCCCCAGAAATGGTGCATCGTGAAGCCGCTCAACTCCGGCGCGCCGAAATCGCTCACGAGCATCGGGCCGCCGAACGTCTTGAGTCCCGCGCGCGCGTAGAGCGCAAGCTGGATCGCGGTGAAGTCGCTATGTCCGACGAATGCGATCGGCTCCCCGGCGAGGCGCTTTTGCAGGCCGTCGTAGTCGAGGCCGTGCAAAATGCGCACGGCGCCGTAGCCGCCGCGCACGGCGAGCACGATATCGGGCAGGTCGCGCCCGGGGTCGGCAAGGCGATTCAGTTCGGCGGCACGCTGGCCGTCGGTGCCGGCAAAACGCTGGAAGCGCCGCTCGGTCGCCTTGATGCCGTCTACGCGGTGGCCGTCGGCGCGAAGCCGCGCAATTGCGCGGTGCACCGTTTCCAGATCATGCGGATAGCCCGACGGCGCAATCAGTTCGATGGTGCGATGGATGGTCATGGTCAACGGGTTCTGTGATCGATGGCCGCGCCATGCGCCTGCCACGACGCGGGCGCGCGGCCGCCTGTGGCTATTATCCGTTGTTATCGATCGCTACCGTTCGTTACCGGTCGCTATCGGCAACGCCGGGCTCGGCCCCGAACCCGGCGGCACGGCGCGCTTCGCGGCTCGCGCGGCGGCGCTCCGCGAAAAATGTGCGCAGCGCGTCGCCGCACTCGGTCTCGAGCACGCCACCCGCCACGCTCGTGTGGTGGTTGAGCTGGCCGTTCGAAAATGCGTCGACGACGCTGCCGCATGCCCCAGTCTTCGGGTCGCGCGCGCCGTACACCACGCGCGCGATGCGTGCGTGCATGATTGCGCCGGCGCACATGAGGCACGGCTCCAGGGTCACGTAGAGTTCGCAGCCGGGCAAGCGGTAGTTGCTCAATGCCGTGCCCGCCGCGCGTAAGGCGGCCATTTCGGCGTGCGCCGAAGGATCGTGCGTGCCAATCGGATGATTGAAGCCTGTCGCGATCACCTCGTCCCCGCGCACCAGCACGGCGCCGACGGGCACTTCGCCAGCCGCGCGCGCCGCTTCGGCCGCCGCCAGCGCGAGGCGCATGAAATGGCGATCGCGCTCGGTAACGGGCTCTACCCGGGGCCCAGCGGCTTCGGTGGGTTCAGTGGGTTCAGTGGGTTCGATCGGTTCGGCTTGCGGCGCGGCATCGCGCCGGAATGGCTCGGCACACGCTGCGCTGCCCTTCTCGACCTCGCCGGATGGCGTGGCGGCCGGCATGCTCACGCGGCCCCCGCCGCGATGCCCTGCCCGAGCGTCGCACGTTCGGACAGGCGCTCGGCAATACGCCGACGGTACTCGTGCGGCACCACCAGAGGGCCGCCGCGCAAGGATTCGAGCGCCATATCGAGCGCCAGCATGCGGGCACGCAGCCGGCACTGCTCGGCCTTGTCGCTCACTTTGGCGAGCTCTGCCTCGAGATCGCGCAGCGCGCGAAGCTGTTCGACCGCAGGCGGCACGAAGCCGGCATTCTTCAGAATGCGGTTCGCCACGCGCACCTCTTCGGGCACGAAGGGGTCGTCGTCGAGCTCCTGGGGCGCTCCGGCGCCCGGCAAGTCGTCGAAGTCGCCGCGCGCGGCTGCGGCGGCAATCCGTTGTTCGACAAGGGCATCAAGCAATTTCATCGGCAATCCACTACGTTGCGGCGCATGCATTCTATCAGGGTAACACCTGGAAGACCCTGCGCGTCTGTCGTGGACGACGTCGAATTCCTACAGATTGACAGGCATGAAATTTGATGCGCACCGCATCGCGCAACGTGAAATGCAAAGCCGGATTCGTCTGATTGGAGCGCGCGCCTCGGGTGGCTTATGTTTGAGCCCGGCTCCGATCTACCGGCATTCGACCCGCGGTCCGGCAGATCAAATCCGCTTTCAGGCTCGATTCAAGCTCAAATCACGATGAAACAGGCTTCGATTTTCGGCTCGCCGTTCGGCGCATCGCCGGCCTCCGGCGTTCGCGCTGACGCACTTCGCCCTCTTGCGCGCAGATGGCGCGTCGCGCGGCGGCTGCGCCTTGGGGCAGCTTTGGTGCTGCTGGCCGCCAGCCTTTGCGGTTGTGGCGTGTTCTGCTCCGCGGGAGGCGGCAGCGGCGGCGTCGGAGGTGTGTGTGGAGTGGGAACCGGGATGAGATTTTGAGGCGCCGCTGACGGCGCCTGCTCCGGTACCGGACGACAATCCGGCACCGGCCTGACACGGCAAGCGCCGCTTACGCCTTCAACACCTTCGCCACCGCATCGACCACGATGCTCACGTTCTTGTCGTTGAGCCCCGCGACGCACATGCGGCCCGAGCGCAGGATGTACACCCCGAACTCCTCCTTCAGACGCTCGACCTGATCCGCGCTCAAGCCCGTATACGTGAACATGCCGCGCTGCTTCACATAGCGCGAGAGCGCCTCGCCGCTCACGTGCGCGGCCAGCCCGTCGTGAATCGCCTGACGCATGCGCGCAATGCGCTCGCACATGGCCGCCAGCTCCGTCTCCCACGATTGCTTGAGTTCGGGGTTCGTGAGCACGCGCGTGACGATCTTCGCGCCGTGCGTCGGCGGATTGCTGTAGTTCGAGCGCACCGCACCCGTGAGCTGCCCGAGCACACGCTCCGCCGCCGCGGCATCTTCGCAGATCACGTGCAGGCCGCCGCAACGCTCGCCGTACAGTGAGAAGTTCTTCGAGAACGAGTTCGCCACCAGCGCCGGCACCCCGCGGCGGCCGAGTTCGCGCACCGCGAACGCATCGGCGTCGAGGCCCGCGCCGAAGCCCTGGTACGCCATGTCGACGAACGGCAGCAGATCGCGCTTTTGCAGCACGTCGATCAGCTGGGTCCATTGCGCCTCGTCCAGATCCACGCCGGTCGGGTTATGGCAGCACGCGTGCAGCAGCACGACGCTCTTCGCCGGCAGCGCGTCGATGGCCGAGAGCATCGCCTCGAACTTCAGGCCGCCCGTGGCTTCGTCGTAGTACGGGTAGGTGTTCACCACGAAGCCCGCGCGCTCGAAGATGAAGCGATGGTTCTCCCACGTAGGATCGCTCACCCACACCTGGCTCTGCGGGAAATAGCGCTTGATGAAATCGGCGCCCACCTTGAGCGCGCCCGAGCCGCCGAGCGTCTGTACCGTGGCGATGCGGTTCGCTGCGCGCGACGGGCACTGAGCACCGAACACCAGCGCCTGCACGGCGTCGCGGTACTGGGCGAAACCGGCCATCGGCAGATACGGCTTCGGACCGGGTTCGGCCAGGATCGCCGCTTCGGCCTCATGGACCGCCTCCATCACCGGCAGACGACCGTCGTCGTCGAAATAGATGCCAATGCTCAGATTGACCTTGTTCTGCCGCGGATCTTTCTGGAAGTTCTCGTTGAGCGAGAGGATCGGGTCGCCGGGATAGGCATCGATATGTTCGAACATGGCGTTTGCTTGACGGTTGCTTGCTGGTTAGAGGCGAATACGAAAGGCTGGTCGGAGCGGCGCGACCCGGCGTGCGGCTGCGCTCAGCGCGTCTGCACGCTGCCCTGCAGCGCGGGCGTCGCACCGCGGCGCCAGAAACGATACGCGAGCCCGAGCACCACCAGCCACACCGGAATCAGGTAGACGGAAATCCGCAGATCCGGAATCAGATACATTACAACGAGAATGCCTGCGAGGAACACCAGGCACAGGTAATTCGTGAGCGGATAGCCAAGGCTCTGGAAACGCGTCGTCTGGCCCGCGCGCGCCTTCTCGCTGCGGAACTTCAGGTGAATCAGGCTGATCATCGCCCAGTTGATGATGAGCGCGGACACCACGAGACCCATCAGCAGTTCGAACGCCTTGCCCGGCATGAAGTAATTGATGATCACGCAAGCCGCCGTCGCAATCGCCGTCACGGCGAGCGCCGCCAGCGGAATGCCGCGCCGGTTCACCTTGAGCAGCGCCTTGGGCGCATTGCCCTGCTGTGCGAGGCCGTAGAGCATGCGGCTATTGCAATAGACGCCGCTGTTGTAGACGGAGAGCGCCGCCGTGAGCACCACGACGTTGAGCACGTTCGCGACCAGATTGCTGTTCATCGCATGGAAGATCAGCACGAAGGGGCTGCCGCCCGTCACGACCTTTTCCCACGGATAGAGCGAAAGCAGCACGCCCAGCGCGCCCACGTAGAAAATCAGGATGCGATAGATCACCTGATTGGTCGCGCGCGGAATCGTGTGCGAGGGATCATCGGCTTCCGCGGCGGTAATGCCGACGAGTTCGAGGCCGCCGAACGAGAACATGACGACGGCCATCGACATCACGAGACCCGACATGCCATGCGGGAAGAAGCCGCCGTGGCGCCAGAGGTTCGAGACACCCGCTTGCGGCCCGGCCGAACCCGAGAGCAGCAGCCAGCCGCCGAACGCGATCATGCCGACGATCGCCAGCACCTTGATGATCGCGAACCAGAACTCGAGCTCGCCGTACGACTTGACGCTGGCGAGATTGACGCCGTTGATCACGACGAAGAAGACGAGCGCGGAAACCCAGGTCGGCAGGGTCGGCCACCAGTAATGCATATAGATGCCGACGGCCGAGAGCTCGGCCATGCTCACGAGCACGTAGAGCACCCAGTAGTTCCAGCCTGAGAGGAAGCCCGCGAACGGGCCGAAGTATTTGTCGGCGAAATAGCTGAACGAGCCGGCGACCGGCTCGTCGACGACCATCTCACCCAACTGCCGCATGATGAAGAACGCGACGATGCCCGCGATCGCGTAACCGAGCAGCACCGAGGGGCCGGCGGTCTGGATCGTCTGCGTAATGCCGAGGAACAGTCCGGTGCCGATCGCACCGCCCAGCGCGATCAGCTGGATATGACGATTCTTGAGGCCGCGCTTGAGGTGACCGTTCTGGTCGCCGTTTTGCACGCCGCTTTGTGCGCTTCGGCCACGTGTGTCGTTTGAAACCATGTCTCTTCCTGTCTCTTCTTTATCGATGCGCCCGCCAGGAGTCCGGACAGGACCCCTGCGCGGCCGCGCGAAATAAAATTGCGCGCGCAACCTTCTGCGCTGGCGCGCTCTCAGTGCCGCTGGTGTTGGCCGACAGCCCTGTCAGGTGCGCCCAGTGTATAGGCGGAGCGGAAAAATATGATTTCATCTGATACGCAGGCAAACCCTGATTGGTACAATTTCATTTCGCATTGGCCACTTCCAAGGCAAGAAAAGTGCAAAACATCACCCTGGACCCCATCGACCTGCGGCTCCTCGCCGCGCTACAAGAGCACGGACGCGCCTCGAATCTCGAACTGGCCGCCGCTGTCAAGCTCTCGCCGGCGCAGACACTCAGGCGCCATCGCCGGCTCGAGGAGCTAGGCATCATCAAGCGCTACGAGACGCGGCTCGACGCCCAGGCGCTGGGCTTCGGCGTGGTCGCTTTCATTCAGGTGACGATGGAGCGCGGGCACATGCGCGAGCTCGTCAAGTTCAAGGAGCTCGTCGCGAAGCTGCCGCAGGTGCAGGAGTGCTATTCCGTGACCGGCGATATCGACTACGTACTGAAGGTGGTGGCGCGCGATCTCAAGGCGCTGTCCGAATTCCTGCTCGATACACTCATGCGCGCGCCCGGCGTGAGCAGCGTGCATTCGATCGTTTGCCTCGATGAGCTCAAGGGAACGAGCGCGATGCCGCTGCAGGGGTGAGCGGAGCGTGAAACGGTATGAAGCAGACTCGCTGGGGATAAGTCCAGTGCGGGCATGCAATTTTATCTCATTTGCATGCCCTGTATGAGCGATGATTGCATTTGCGGGCATGGGACGGCGGACGACCGCCGCCGCGGGCCGATGCAGCGGTCGGTCCGCCGCCGTTTGGCCGGACGCCCGAAATAGTCTTGCTAAAAGCCCCATCGTGCACTAGAAAGCATGCTAGTTAGCACGTCTTTCGTCGGTCGCTAGCCGGTCGGCCAGGATGACCGAAAAGACCCAAGCAATGGGCGGCTCCACCCGAGCGAGCGCGACAGTCCATGAGTCTTCTAGAGCTTAGAGGCGTTTCCAGGCACTTCGGCGCCATTCACGCCTTGAACGACGTGACATTGAGTCTGGAGCCCGGTCAGGTGGTCGGGCTCATGGGCGACAACGGGGCCGGGAAATCGACGCTGGTGAAGGTCATCGCCGGCAACTTTCCGCCCACGCACGGCGAGATCCTCATCGACGGCAAGCCAGTGCATTTCAGCAGACCTATCGACGCCCGCGCTCAGGGCATCGAAGTCGTCTACCAGGATCTCGCGCTCTGCGACAACCTCACCGCGGCCGCCAACGTCTTCCTCGGCCGCGAGCCGCGGATCGGCTTCGGACCTTTTCGCATCCTCGATCACGCGGCG
>DATEJU010000091.1:0-16226 GCA_035277805.1 Paraburkholderia sp.
GTGAAGACGGATAGAAACAGGCGAGAGGCAAGCCTGCCGCTACTGCCGTCGGCGATGGCGGCGCAGTCGCTGCGAAGACACCTCGCATGACTTCGATCCCATCTCACCAGAGGGCCACGGACTCTCACAATTACACTCGACTGGGGTTGTTGAAAAATTGCCCGATTTATTCAGCGCGACTTGAATAGTTCGCACTGCATCAATCTGAACATAGGCGTCTTTCAATGTATTGCGAATGAACGGCGTGTTGCATTGCTGTGTCACGCTGGCAATCATCGTTCGATCGACCTGTCTTTCAGCATATACGAGCCAAAAAGGGCGTCAATTATTTTTTCACGTTTTTTATGTCAGCACTTTCCCCGAGGACACGCTGCAAACGCTGTGAAATGCGAAATATGGGCCACTCTTTTATATTTCGAATAACTTACAGGGGTTTCCACTAACGCAAAAAAGCGCAAACTGATTAGAATATTCAACACATCCGTCGCGCCATTTTGTTGTCGTTCGTCCGTCGTTCGCTGCTTTCCGCAGTCGTTTTTCGGCGCGCTCCCTGATCAACCGGCTTTCGAACGTGACCGAGTCCGTATCCGTTTCCACTGAAGTCGCCACACGCCTGCGCCATGTGCGCAAGCGCTATGGGTTGTCGCAGCGCGAGCTCGCCAAGCGCGCGGGCGTCACGAACGGCGCGATCTCGCTGATCGAGCAAAGTCGTGTCAGTCCCTCCGTGGGCTCGCTCAAGAAGCTGCTCGAGTCCATACCCATGAGTCTCGCGGAATTCTTCACGTTCGATCTGAACGAGGGCGCGAGCGTGGTCTCGCGCCGCGGCGAGATGCCGAACCTCGGCAACGCCTCCATCGAGTTCTACCTTGCGGGCGCGAACGTGAAGGACCGCAACATGGGCATCATGCGCGAGGTGTACCAGCCGCTCGCCGATACGGGCGCCGAAATGCTCGCGCACGCGGGGCACGAGGGCGGCGTCGTGGTGGCCGGCCAGCTCGAGCTGACCGTGGACGGCACGACGTGGCTGCTCGACCCCGGCGACAGCTACTACTTCGAAAGCCGCCTTCCGCACCGGTTTCGCAATCCCAGCGTGAGTGATGTTTGCGAGGTGGTGTCGGCCAATTCGCCGCCCACTTTCTGACTCGCGCAAATCCGGTTCGCTTCTTGCTGCTATCGGGCCGAAGTTCGACTGATGTTCAACTGAGGTTCGGACGCGCTCGCGTGAAGCGGATCGCAAATCATTGAGGCATCCTCATGGAAAAGAGAAATCTCGCTTACTGGCAGGACAAGGCCGCATCGCTCTCGATCGAAGGCCGCGCATTTATCGACGGCGCTTCGCGCGATGCCTATTCGGGCCGCACCTTCGACTGTGTGAGCCCGATCGACGGCCGCGTGCTCGCGAGCGTGGCCGACTGCGGCGCGGCAGATGTCGATGCCGCCGTGGCCGCCGCACGCCGCGCGTTTGAAGAAGGTGTCTGGGCGGGGCTCAACCCGCGCGAGCGCAAGGCGGTTCTGCTGCGCTGGGCCGCGCTCATGCGCGAGCACCTGGACGAACTCGCATTGCTCGAAACGCTCGACGTGGGCAAGCCCATCGCCGACACCACCACGGTGGACGTGCCGGGCGCGGCCTATTGCGTCGAATGGTTCGCCGAGGCCATCGACAAGGTGGGCGGCGAAGTCGTGCCCGCCGACCATCATCTCGTGGGACTCGTCACGCGCGAGCCGATCGGCGTGGTGGCCGCCGTGGTGCCGTGGAATTTCCCGATCCTGATGGCGTCGTGGAAGTTCGGCCCGGCGCTCGCGGCCGGCAACAGCGTCGTGCTCAAGCCTTCCGAGAAGTCGCCGCTCACGGCCATCCGTGTGGCGCAGCTCGCGCACGAGGCGGGCATTCCCGCGGGCGTGTTCAACGTGCTGCCGGGCGGCGGCGAGCCGGGCAAGCTGCTCGCGCTGCACCGCGACGTGGACTGCATTGCCTTCACGGGCTCGACCAACGTGGGCAAGCAGATCATGCAGTACGCGGGCCAGTCCAACCTCAAGCGTGTGTGGCTCGAGCTGGGCGGCAAGTCGCCGAACATCGTGCTGCCCGACTGCCCGGACCTCGATCGCGCTGCGAGAGCCGCGGCGGGCGCGATCTTCTACAACATGGGCGAAATGTGCACGGCGGGTTCGCGTCTGCTCGTGCATCGCGAGATCAAGGACGCGTTTCTCGCGAAGCTGCTGGACGCCGCGAAGGCGTATAAGCCTGGGAATCCTCTCGATCCCGACGTCTCGATGGGCGCGATCGTCGACAAGGTGCAGCTCGAGCGCGTGCTCGGCTATATCGAGGCGGGGCGCAAGGATTCCACGCTGCTGCTGGGCGGCGAGCGCGTGAATGCGTCGAGCGGCGGTTTCTATGTGGAGCCGACGGTGTTCGATACGCGCCCTGACGCACGCATCGCGCGCGAGGAGATTTTTGGCCCGGTGCTTTCGGTCATCACGTTCGGCACGATCGACGAAGCCGTGCGCATCGCCAACGACAGCGATTACGGTCTCGCGGCCGCGGTGTGGACGGCGAATCTCACGCATGCGCACGAGATCTCGCGCCGCCTGCGCGCGGGCACCGTGTGGGTCAACTGCTACGACGAAGGCGGCGACATGAACTTCCCGTTCGGCGGCTTCAAGGAGTCGGGCAACGGCCGGGACAAGTCGCTCCATGCGCTGGAGAAGTACACGGAGCTCAAGTCCACGCTCGTGCGGCTGCGCTAAGCGATTCGCGCGCCGCGCGGGCGCACGAAAGAGGCCCGCGCGGCGCGCGAGCGCACGATCAGCGCTCGACCAGCGCGCCCAGGTTGGCGCGCACGCGCTGAAGCATCCGGCTGAACTGCTCGGCTTCGTCGGGTGTGAAGCCGGCCAGCGCCTCTGCCTGTACTTCGTCGCCCACACGGCGTGCGCCGTTGAGCGCGCCTTCGGCCTTCGGTGTGAGGCTCACCAGCAATTCGCGGCGGTCCTCGGGGTTGGGGGTACGCACGACCCAGCCGCCTTCTTCCATCCTCTCCAGCAATCTGCCGGCGGAGATCGGCGCAACTTCCAGCCGCTCGGCGAGGCTCGCCTGGTTCATGTTGCCGTAATGCGCGAGATACGCGATCATGCGGCACTGCGCGCGCGTGAGTTCGAGCGACGACTTCGCAAGCTCGTCGTAACGTTTGCCATACAGGCGGCCCACGTCGACGAGCAGGAAGCCGAAGCGCTTTTCGAGGTCGGTAGTCATCGCGCGATTATACGGGGCCCTGCATCGGGTGGTCCGGGAAAGACGCGCAACGGTGTCCCCATTCTTCCCGATTGCGCCGGTTGCGCGAGGTCGGGCGAGTCGTATAATAAGCAGGCTTATTATTTCCCTACGCGTCGCCCAGACCCACGATGACCGCAGCCTCGCACGGCACAGCCTCGCAGCGTGAGGCCGTGCCGCTCAATCGCGGCATGATCACGTTGTCGATCATGCTTGCCACGCTGATGCAGACGCTCGACAGCACGATCGCCAACGTTGCGCTCCCGCACATGCAGGGCACGCTTTCGGCGTCGCAGGACGAGATCACGTGGGTGCTCACCTCGTACATCGTGGCGGCGGCCATCGCCACGCCGCTCACGGGCTGGCTCGCCGATCGCTTTGGCGTGAAGGCGCTGCTCGGCGTGGCCGTCGCGGGCTTCACGGTGGCCTCGGCGTTGTGCGGGCTTTCGGAAACGCTCGGTGAAATCGTCGGCTCGCGCCTGTTGCAGGGCGTATTCGGCGCGTCGCTCGTGCCGCTCTCGCAATCCATCCTGCTCGACATCAATCCGCGCGAGCGCCAGGGGCAGGCCATGGCGGTCTGGGGCATGGGCGTGATGGTGGGCCCGGTGCTGGGTCCCACGCTCGGCGGCTGGCTTACCGACAGCTACAACTGGCGCTGGGTGTTCTTCATCAACGTGCCGATCGGCGCGTTCGCGTTCTTCGGCGTCTCCACGTTCATGCCCTCGCGCACGCCGAGCCGCGAGACGCGCTTCGATGTGTTCGGCTTCGCCACGCTCGCGCTCGCCATCGGCGCGCTGCAGGCCTTGCTCGACCGCGGCGAGCAGCTCGACTGGTTCGGCTCGCTCGAAATCCGCATCGAAGCGCTGGTGGCCTGCATTGCGTTCGCGTTCTTCATCGTGCATACGGCCACCTCCGGCCCCAACACGTTCTTCCGCTATCAGTTGCTCAAGGACCGCAACTTCGCCACGGGCACGCTTTTCATCTTCGTGATCGGCGCGGTGCTGTACGCCACGCGCGCGCTCTTGCCGCCCATGCTGCAGAACCTCATGGGCTACCCGGTCGCCACCACGGGCCTCGTCACCGCGCCCAGCGGCGCGGGCACCATGCTGGCCATGCTGATCGCGGGGCGCCTGCTCAAGCACGTCGACGCGCGCGCGATGCTGTTGTTCGGCTTCGTGGTGTCCGCGTATGCGCTGTGGCAGATGATGCAGTACACGCTCGTGCTCTCGCCCTCCGATATCGTCTGGCCCGGCGTGGTGCAGGGCTTCGGGCTTGGCTTCGTGTTCGTGCCGCTTTCCACGCTGACGTTCTCGACGCTCACGCCGCAATTGCGCGCGGACGGCACGGCCACCTACAGCCTGATGCGCAACATCGGCAGCAGTATCGGCATTTCCATCGTGCAGACCTTCGTCACGCGCGGCACGCAGATCGCGCATTCGGATCTCGCCGCGCACATCACGCCATTCAATCCCGCAGTCCAGCCGATGCTCGCGGCCGGGTCGCGATACGATCTTGCCGTGCTCAATCAGTCGATCACGCAGCAGGCGCAGATGATTGCGTATCTGAACGACTTCAAGATGATGTTCGTCGCCACGCTGCTCGTGATTCCGCTGCTCGTGCTGATCCGGCCTTCGTCGGGCAGCGGGGCGGTCGACACGAGCCACGCGGCGATGGACTGACCTCCAGCGCCGGTTTCGTTCGTCCCTTGCCGTTTGCCTTCGCGCGTGAGGTGTTGCGCGCGCCGCCATGCACTGTAATGGCACGATGCTTGCGGCAATCAGGTCATGGCTATTGATCGGGAGAACGAACGATGGTCTGGCTTCGACGCAGCCGCGCAGGGCGCGCGTGGATTCTTGTTGCCGCTATCGCCTCGATGCTGGGCGCCGGTGCCGTCGCGGACGGTGTGATCGGGCACGAACTCGGCAAATGATCGCCCTGGGCGGCTTCATGCCGGGAGTAGAGTGCCTGGCTAACTCCACCGCAGCAGAGGCTTGCAAAACCTTCTTGCCTTACACGCTAGGGGTGATCGCGCACTGAGGTAACGGCGTGCTCACCCGCTCCGACACCCTTGCCTCGCTTTTGAATGCCTCGCAATGCTTCACGTCAGGCGCTTATTTGACCGCGCCTAGCGCGAGCCCCTTCACCATATAGCGCTGCAGCCATGCGAACACCACGGAGACCGGCAGCGTGGCAGCGAGCGTGGCCGCCATCACGAGCTCCCATTCCACGGTGTATTTGCCGGCCACCATGTCGGTGACCTGCACGGTGAGCGTCTTGTTCTCGGGCGAGCGGATCAGCGTGTAGACCACCGCAAACTCGTTCCACGCGCTGATGAACGTGAAGATCGCCGTCACCACCACGGCGGGCACCGCGAGCGGCAGAAACACGCGCAGCACAGCGCCGCTGCGGCTGCAGCCTTCGAGCCATGCCGACTCTTCGAGGTCGCGCGGCACGGTCTGGAAATACGACGACAGCATCCACACCGCGAAGGCGATGTTGAACGCCGCATACGAGACGATCACGCCGAGCTTCGAATCGACGAGATTGCCGTCGCCATAAGGGATCATCGCGGCGAGCCGGAACAGGCCCACCACCAGCAGGATGGGCGAGAGCATCTGTGTGACGAGCAGGAACTGCCGGTAGAGCCCGCGTCCGCGAAACGGGAAGCGCGCGAGCGCGTAGGCGGCGGGCAGGCTCACGGCGAGCGCGAGCGCCGTGGAGAGGCACGAGATCACGATGCTGTTGCGCAGCGCGACGCCGAAGTTCGCGGCCTGCCACATGTCGACGTAGTTCTCCCAGCGCCAGTGCACGGGCAGCCAGCGCGCCGGATAGACGAACACCTCCGAGGCGGGCTTGAACGAGGTGAAGAACATCACCGCGAACGGGAACAGCACGGCCACCACGAGCGGCGAAAGCGCGAGCCAGCACCAGAGCGAGCGTTTGAGCTTGCGGTTCATGCGAGGTCTCCTTCTGCGCCGCTGCCACGCTTTGCCTGCACGCGCAGATAGGCCACCGAGAACGCGAACAGGATCACGAGCATGATGAGCGAGACGGCGGCCGCTTCGCCGGGCCGGCCCAGGCGGAAGCCCAGTTCGTAGAGGTAGGTGACGAGAATGTGCGTGCTGTCGTCGGGGCCGCCTTGCGTCATCACCCAGATGATCGGGAACGAGTTGAACACGTAGATCACGTTGAGCAGGATCGCCATGTTGACGAAGGGCTTGAGCAGCGGCAGCGTGAGCTGGCGGAACTGCTGCCAGGCGCTCGCGCCGTCGATGCGCGCGGCTTCGTAGATGTCGCCAGGCACCGAAGAGAGCCCGCCGAGCAGGATCGTCGTGGTGAACGGGATCGACACGAGGATGCCCACCGCGATCTCGACAGGAAACGCGTACTGGGGCGTGGCGAGCCAGTGGATCGGTCCGGAGATCGCGCCCAGCCGCTGCAGCGTGACATTGACCATGCCGTAGTCGTCGTTGAAGGCCCAGCGCCAGACCACGGCCGTCATGGTGAGCGAGACCGACCACGGCAGCATGACGATGGTGCGTGCGATGCCGCGTCCGTAGAAGTCCTGATTGAGTATGAGCGCGACCGGCACCGAGATCAGCACGGTGCCCACCACGACGCAAAAGGTCCAGATCAACGTGTTCTGGAGCGCGCTCAGGAACACGGGATCGCCGAACACGTTGTAGAAGTTCTGCAAGCCGCTGAAGCCGCGAATCTGCCCGAAGCGCGACACATCGTGCAGCGACTGGTACACGATGTTGAAGATCGGATAGCTGATGATGAAGAGCGCAAGCACGAGGCTCGGCACGATCAGGAGCCAGGGTGCGCGGGGCACGGCGACAGCACGTTCTGAGCGGCTCATGCGGTTCGTTGCGCGTGTGGGTTCGGGCGCTTCGCCGGTCGCCGGACCGGCTGGCGGCGTTTGCTTCAGGGGACCCATAGTCATGGCGTGGTGCGTCCGGTGTTGCGGTCGTTGCATGGGCGAACCGGCGCGCCGCGTAGCGAATCTTATGCTACGCCACGCGCCGGTTTTTTTGCGGCGATGAAGCGCCTGTCTGATTGTCGAACGGCGTGCCGAACTGCGTTGTGAACTGCGTGCCGAAATTACTTGCCGAGCGACTTGTTGGCTTCGGCGGCGGCCTGGTTCAGCGCATCGGCGGGCTTGGCCTTGCCGAGGTAGATCGACTGCATGGCGTTGGTCACGGCCTTGGCGGTGTCTTCCCAGCCCGTCACGGTCGGCGCGAAGCGCGCATGCGGCAGCAGCGCGACGAACGCCTTGGTGTCCGGATCCTGGAACGCCGGGTCGGTGGCTTCAGCCTTCGTCGTCGGCAGGAAGCCTTCGGTGCTCGTGAACTCCACGCGCGGCTGCTTGGTGAACAGGAAGTCGAGGAACTTCCAGGCGCTCTTCTTCACCTTCGAGTTCTTGAACATCATGATCGAGTCCGTGACCGCATAGGTCGCGGGCGTCGTGCCCACCGGGATCGGGTCGATGCCGTACTTGATGTTCGGCGCTTCCTTCTTGAGTTGCTTGGCGAGGAACGGCGCGGAGATCATCATCGCCACGCGGCCCTGCTTGAAGAGGTTCTGCACGTCTTCGCGGCTGTAGCCCGTCACGCCCGGCTCCGTGAGCCCTTCGTCGATCATGGTCTTGTAGAGCGTGGCCGCCTTCACGCCGGCCGGCGAATTGAACGCGGCCTTGCCGTCCTTGCCCACCACGTCGCCGCCATTGGTCCACAGCGCATAGTAGAAGTACACGTCGGTTTCGATTTCCTTGCCCTGCAGACCGAAACCGGCGATGCCCTTGGCCTTGAGCTTCTTCGAGGCGTCGATCACGTCGTTCCACGTTTTCGGGCCGTTCGGATAGCCCACCGAAGCGAGCATGTCCTTGTTGTAGTAGAGCGCGCGCGCGGAGGCGGCAATCGGCAGACCATAGATCTTGCCGTTGATTTCGCCGGGCGCGAGGAACGGACCGATGAAGCGGCCCTTGAAGTTCGCATCCATGTAGGGATCGAGCGGCTCGGCAATGTCGTCCTTCACGAAGTCGAGGAGCCAGCGCGTGCCGATGATCGCGAGGTCGGCGTTTGCGCCCCCGGAGATGTCCGTTTGCAGCTTCTGTTGCAGCGAGTCCCAGTTCACGTCTTCGATCTTGATCGTGGTGCCGGGATTGGCGGCCTCGAATTGCTTGGCCATTTTCTCGAAGTACGGGGCCGTGGCGTCGCTGTAGTGGGCGACGGTCACGCGGACCGTGTCGGCGTGTGCCGCGACGGTGATACCCGCGAACGCGAGCGCGACGGCGAGCTTGCCGAGCGTGGTGGATGCACGTGCCTTAAACGCCATTCTCTGTCTCCTGTGTTGATGGAAGCGGGCGCTTGAGCGCCTCGTTCCATCCCATGCGGGGTGGTTGCTGGTTGGTTTTTCGGTTCTTGCCGCCGCCGTGGTCCCGGCCATCGGGTTAATCGTATTGCGTTGTTTGAAAAAATCCTACAGGATGAAAAAAGCGTTGTCACCTGGGAAACGCGAGATTGTTTTGGGCGCGAAAAATTGCCTAACATGCCGTAAATCGGGGGAAATTCATGCGGCATTGCAGCAGCGGGCGGTACGCGTAAACCCGCGCCGGGATCGCCTGCAATGCCACTATGTAGGAAATTTACAGCCCGGCGCGGATGTGCCGGCGAGCTTCCGAATCCTTCGCGGAGAGTCGACGATGAGCCGGGTGGTGTTGGTGACGGGCGCGTGCGGCGGCATTGGCCGTGCGCTATGCAAGCGATTTCACGACGCGGGCGACACCGTGCTCGCCCTTGATCGCGACGCGTCGGGCGTGCAGGCGCTGGCGGACGAATTCGACGCCGCGCGCTTCGAGGCGCTGGCCGCCGACGTGAGCGATCAGCTCGCACTTGAAGACGCGGTGGCGCGCGCCGTGGCCGCGCGCGGTCCGGTGGACGTGGCTGTGGCCAACGCGGGCGGCGCGCTCGGCACGACGCTCGCGCACACCGACGCCGCGAGCTGGCGGCGCGACGTCGACCTGAACCTGAACGGCACCTACTACACGGTCGAATCCGTGCGCGCCTCGATGATCGCGCGCGCTCGCGGCGTGCTCGTGCTGATCGGCTCGGTCAACGGGCTCGCGGCGCTGGGCCATCCCGCGTACAGCGCGGCGAAGGCGGGGCTCGTGAGCTACACGAAGGCACTGGCGATGGAGCTCGGGCCGCACGGCATCCGCGCGAACATCGTTTGCCCTGGCACCGTGAAGACGCCCGCGTGGCATACACGCGTGACGCAGCATCCGAAAATCTTCGAAGAACTCAAGAAATGGTATCCGCTCGGCGACGTCGCCACGCCCGAGGATATCGCCGACGCCGTGCAGTTTCTCGCCTCGCCGCAGGCGCGCGTGATCACGGGCGTGGCGCTGCCGGTGGACGCGGGCCTGATGGCGGGCAACCGGCTGATGGCGAACGAGCTCACGCTCGATCCGTTCTGAGGCCCGAATAAAAACAGGCGAGCAGGAACGCACCCGCACGGCAAGCAACGACAGCACACGAGGACAGCATGGCAGCGGTACAACTGAACGGCATCTACAAGCGCTACGGCGACACCCAGGTCGTGCACGGCGTGGACCTCGACATTGCCGACGGCGAGTTCGTCGTGCTGGTCGGGCCTTCGGGCTGCGGCAAGACCACGCTGATGCGCATGATCGCGGGCCTCGAAGACATCAGCGGCGGCGATCTCACCATCGGCGGCACGCGCGCGAATACGCTGCCGCCGCAGCAGCGCAATGTCTCGATGGTGTTCCAGAGCTACGCGCTCTACCCGCATCTCTCGGTCTACGACAACATCGCGTTCGGGCCGCGCATCCGCAAGGAGCGCGAAAACGGTTTCAAGCCGCGCATCGAGGCCGCCGCGAAGATGCTGAACTTGTCGAGCTATCTCGACCGCCTGCCGCGCGCGCTCTCGGGCGGCCAGCGCCAGCGCGTCGCGATGGGGCGTGCCGTGGTGCGCGAGCCTTCGCTGTTTCTCTTCGACGAACCGCTCTCGAATCTCGACGCCAAGCTGCGCGTGCAGATGCGCACTGAAATCAAGGCGCTGCATCAGCGCCTGCGCAACACCGTGGTGTACGTCACGCACGACCAGATCGAAGCGATGACCATGGCGGACCGCATCGTGGTGATGAACGCGGGGCGCATCGAGCAAATCGGCAGGCCGCTCGATCTCTACGACAAGCCGGGCAACCTGTTCGTGGCGAGCTTTCTGGGCTCGCCTTCGATGAACTTCGCCACCGGCAGCGTGATGAGCGATGCGCGCGGCACGGCGCTCGTGCTCGAGGACGGCGTGCGCATTGCCATTCCCGCGAGCCGTGCGCAAGCGGGCGCGCGCGCGACGCTCGGCATTCGGCCCGAGCACATCGAAACGCAGGGCGGCGACGTGCCGTTCAACGTCGAAGTGATCGAGCCGACTGGCGCGGAGACGCACTTGTACGGGAAAATAGGCGGCACGACATGGTGCGTCACGACGCGCGCGCGGCCCGGCATCGAACCGGGGCAGCGCATGACGCTCAGTTTGCCTCTCGCGCACCTGCATCTGTTCGACACCGAAAGCGGCAAGCGGCTCGATTGACGCAACAGCAATGCAAGCGCGTCGGGCTGCCTTGTGATTCATGTACCTTCCACGGCTTATCCACGGAAAACAGCTTGCCGGTCTCCAACCTCATCCATCACATCCGCAACGTAGCGGAGTCGCTGCGGCCCGCCGAACGCAAGGTCGCGGAGATGGTGCTCGCCGACATCGACTTCGCGATGCGCGCGAGCATCACCGAACTCGCGCTGCGTGCGGAGGTGTCCGAGCCTTCGGTCACGCGCTTTTGCCGCGCGGTGGGCGCGCACGGCCTGCGCGACTTCAAGATGCGGCTCGCGCAGAGCGCGGCGGGCGGCATGCCGGTTGCGGCGGCACGGGAAGTGGCGAGCGGCGATCTCACGCAGGTCGGCATGCTGCTCGACAGCGTGGCGGAGCAGGTGGTGCAAGGGGTGAAGCACGCGCGCGCCTCGCTCGATCCGGCCGTGTTCGAGGCGGCGGTGGCGGCGCTTGCGAGTGCGCGGCGCGTCTACTTCTTCGGCGTGGGCGCGGGCTCGGGGCTCGTGGCGCAGGATGCGGCGCTGCGCCTGCTGCGTCTGGACATCGCCGCGAGCGCGTTTACCGACGCGCATTTGCAGCGGCTTTATGCCGGGCTGCTCGAGCCCGGCGACGTGGCCTTCGCGATCTCGCAGTCGGGCCGCAGCGTGGAGGTGAACGAGAGCATCCAGATCGCGAAGGAACGTGGCGCGACCACCATCGCGCTCACGAATGCGGGCTCGCGGCTCGCCTGGGTGGTGGACATTCCGCTGCTGTTGCGCGTGCCGGTTTCCGAGGAGCCTCAAGCGCCCGGCGTGTCGCGCATCGCCCATCTCGCGGTGGTCGATGCGCTCGCGATGGGCGTGGCGCTCGGGCTCGGTCCGAAGACCTTGGAGAAGATGCGTGATGCGCGGGGGCGCGGCGACGCCGGCAGCGGCGGCCCGGCGGACGCCGGGGCGCCTCGGGGCGAGAATGCCTGAGGCTTGCCGCTGCGCCTGCCTGCGCTCCTTCAAGCCGGTTTGATCTGGGCCGGCTTCAGCTCGATGACCAGCGTGCGCTTGCCGCGTAGCACGGTTACCTCGCGTGTCGTGGGCGCGCTCAGCAAGTCGATGACTTTGGCGAGGTCGAGGTTGGCCACGGAGGTCTGGTCTATCGTCGTGATCTGGTCGCCGAGTTGCGCGCCGCTCACGGCCAGTATGCCGTCCGGTGCGAGCGCCACGACTTCGTAGCGCTCTCCCGAGCGCAGCAGGGCGGAATGCGTTTCGAGCGTGCTGTCCATCGGCTTGGCGGGAAGGTCGAAACAGAACCGGAAGTGGCGGAAATCGAGCTCGAAGCGGTCCATTTTCTCCAGCAGCCCCAGCCCGATGCGCGGTTCGGGCGCAGCGCCGCTCACAGCGAGCCTGGGCAACTGCTTTTGCCCGATGGCAAGACCGGCGAGCAGGCCTTGCTGGCGTTGAACCACACGGTCAGTCGCGTCGATGGACGAACTCGTGCCGACATGAGCGAACTTGTTCTCTTTGACAAGATTGTCGAACAGGTCCTGAGGCAACATCACATCGCCATCGTAGCCCGTGTCGAGGATGAAAAAGTTGTAGGTGTCGTCGAGGTTGATCTGTATTGCCGGCATTCGGGTGCGCGCATCGAGTGTCATGAGGGTGCACTGCTGCCACTCGTGCGCGGGCGCTTCGTTCGTTGCGTAGGCGGCGAGCCGGCCGGCGACATAGTCGGCGCGCCACGTGAGCTCGCGCATGCGTTCGTTGCCGATGATGGCTTCGAACGGTGCGTCATCGGCCGAAGCGAGGCGGCCCAGACTGCCCCGCAGCGCCGGCACGCCCGCAGGCATCGACCAGTTCTGGATGCGCAGCGCGGGGGTGAGGCCCAGCGCGAATTCCTTGGGATCGCTAAGCGTACTGACGGTCAGGTTTGCGCCGGCAATGGAGGCGCCCAGCACGCCTTGCCTGAGGAAGCCGGTTTCGGCTTCCGGCGTGAGGGGGGCGGCGGCCAGCGGTCCCTGCGACTCCAGTACGTTGAATGTCGCGCCGGTATCGAGGAGGACGCGGTGAGTCTTGCCGTCGGCGCCTTGGGCATCGACAACCCAATGTCCGTTGCGCTCGAGCGGCACGGACAGCACTGGGGTATCGGCGCTCGCGGCGCACCCGGAAGATGGCGTGGCCTGGGTATCCGGCTTGTTGCCGCAGCCGGAGAGCAATGCACAAAGTGCGAGGCCAGTCAGCACGTGCTTGACGTGCGCGAATTCAGGACGGTTAAACATAGATCAGTGGTTGTTCGCTTTGGAGGCCGAACAATACAGCGCCACTTGTCCTGAAAAAAGCGTAGTTAAATTTTCATTGCGGGCGCTCAGACTCGGCTTGCGCGCACCCGCTTCCTCAGCCTCACCGGCATGGTATCCGGCACCATCGTGAACGCCGACACTTCGTTGATCTTCGCCGGATCGATGGCCATCTCGATCTCGAATTCGTTCATCAGCATGGAAAGCGCGAGGCGCATCTCCACGGTCGCGAGATGACGCCCCGGACACACGCGCGGCCCCGCGCCGAACTGCAGATAGGCGCGCACGTCGTGCGGACCGCCGTGAGCCTCATGCTCGCCGCTGTGCTCCCTCTTGTGCATCCAGCGCCACGGATCGTAGCGCTGCGGATCGGCGAAATTCTTTGCGTCGACCATCGCGGGCCGCGCCACGAAAAACATGCGCGTGCCACGGGGCAGGGCCACGCCGCCGAGCACCACGTCTTCGAGCGGCTCGAACGAGTGCACGGCCGCCACGGGGCGCAGGCGCGTCGCCTCGATGCAGATCGCCTCGAAGATATCGAGCTCCTTGAGCGTCGCGTAGTCGGGGCATACGCCCGCCTCGCCGAGCACGCGGCGCGCTGCTTCGCCCAGATGCGTTTGCAGTTGCATGTCCGCCGCGAGGTAGGGCAGCGTCCATGCGATCGAATCGGCGGTGGTGTCCTCGCCCGCGAGCAGAATCGTCAGCACGTTGGCGCGGATCTGCGCATCGGTGATCGGCGCCGCGCCGTGCTCCGCCTGCGCCTGTTGCTGTTGCACGAGCATCGCTTCGAGCAGGTTGCGCGGCGTATCCGCGGGCTCGTCGCGCATGCGCTCGCGGGCGCGCGCCATCATCGCATCCACATGGCGATGCACTTCGGCCAGCGAATGATCGAGTTTGCGGTCCGCAGGCAGCTTGAAGTAGCGCCAGTACGGAAAGAGCGCGTTGATGCGGCCCATCACGCTCGGCAGGATGCGCTCCAGATGCTCCTGGATCACGCCGTGATCGCGCTCGAGCGTGCGCGGGTCTTCGCCGAACGCGAGCGCGCTCGTCACGTCCACCGTGTAGCGCTTGAGGTCGTCGGTCATCTCCACCGTCTCGCCGCGCTCGGCCGCGCGCAGCCAGCGCGCGCGCAGCCGCCCGGTGATTTCGGCGAGCGTGGGATAGAACGCCTTGATGGTCGGAATCGAGAGCGCCTGCATCACGAGGCGGCGCTGCGGCTCCCACGCCGCGCCTTCCGCGGAGAAGAGCCCGTTGCAGCCCATCTCTTCAAGCACCGCCTCGACGGGCTGATAACGCCGGTAGCGGTGCGGCCGCTCGCGCATGATCTGCTGGATCAGCTCGGTGTCGGTCCAGATCGTGATGGGGATGCTGCCCACCTGGAAGCGATACGGGGTGCCAAGCTCCGCGGCCCAGCGCTCGAGGATCAGATGCAGCCGCGCGGGCGAGAGTTGCAGCAGATTGCCGACGAGCGGCAGGCCGCGCGGACAGGGCAGGTCGGCGACCGAGCGCTGCGCCGCGTGGGAACCGGTGGAGGCCGTGCTCATGAACGCTTCCTTGGGGGCTGCGGAGTGGGCTGCGTGTGAGTGACTGCGTTGCTGACTGGGCGCTGGCTGAAGCGGCGCGTTGGGGGGGCTTTTCCGCGCCGCGCGCGGCAAGCCGATTATAGCGGCGCGGCTCCCGCCACGTAGCCGAAGCGCCGTGACAGGCGCTCGGCTGCCGCGGCCAGCCGCTGCGCGCTGTCGCCTTCGTTGGCTGTGTCGAAGCTGCCCGATGGCCCCATCAGCGCGAGCACGAGACACACGCTGCCGGTGTGGTCGAACACGGGCGCGGCCACGGTGTTGATGCCGGGAATCGGATTGCCAAGCGCCGTGTCGAGCCGTTGTGCGCGGATCGCCGCGAGGCGTTCGGCGTAGCGCGGGTCCTGGGTTGCCTGTTGAGTTTGCAACGGCGCTTGCGACGACGACGGCGACGGCGACGACGCGCCGGCGAGCCGCAGGCCGTCCTGCGCGAGCAGCTCGGCGCGCACGTCGTCGTCGAGCCAGGCGGCGAACACGCGGCCGATGGCCGTGTTTACGATCGACATGACCGTGCCCGGCCGCAGGCTCACGTGCAAGGGCCGCGGCGATTCCTCGAGGCGCACGACCGTGGGCCCGAGCGGCCCCGGCACCGCGAGCGCCACGCTCATGCCGGTGCTGGCGGCGAGGTCGACCAGCTCGGCGTCGGCTTCGCGCACGGGCGAGAGGCGGGCGAGCCCGAGCAAGCCCAGTTCGAGGCTCAAGGGGCCGGCTGCGTAGCGGCCCGCTTCGTCGCGCGCGAGCAGGCCCGTCTTCAGCAGGCTCACCAGATGGGGAAAGGCTTTCGCGCTCGGCATACCGGCCGCCGCCGCGAGATCGCGCAGCGAGAGCGGCGTGCCGGCCGCGACGAGCGCCGCGAGCAGCTCGCCCGTGACGTCGAGCGCCTGAATGCCGCGCTGCGGCTTGTCGGCGGATTCCGCCGCAGCGGAGGTTTCGGCGCGGGCTTCGTCCGTGGCGGTGGCGTCGGCGGTGGACGGGGTGCGGGCTCGGGGCATGGTGGCGGGTTCAGTTCGAATCGGAAGCGGACGAGGCGAAAGAAGCAGGAAAGGCAGCCCCGGCGATCTCGCGCGCGGCTTCGCGCAGCGCGCGCACGAGCGCGCCTGCCGGGCGCACTTCGAGCGCGCCGCTCGCGCCGACGGCCGTGAGCGTGAGGCGCAACGTGCGCTGCGCATCGAGCACCGGCACGCAGACGCTGCTCACGCCAGGGCTGGGCGCGTCGATGCCGAACTCGAAGCCTCGTGTGCGGATGGCATCGAGCGTGGCCTTGAAGGCGGCATCGCGTTCAGGCGCGGCCTCGTCTTCTTTCGACGCGGCCGTGCCGGTCGCGCCGGCTGCGCCGCGATCCGCCGTGCCACGCCAGACCGGCTGCGCCGTCTGGTTGGCCCACATCGCGCGCAGCGCGGCGTCGTCGAGGAACGCGCAGAACACGCGGCCCGTGGACGTGGCCGGCAGCGACATCACCGTGCCCACGTGCAGGTTCACGTGCAGCGGCAGG
>DATEJU010000092.1:0-6427 GCA_035277805.1 Paraburkholderia sp.
TGCCACCATTCCTGACATTCCGATCGGCTTTTCTTGATTCTATGCCTCTCGGAAAAACCGTGCTGTCCCCGTAATCATTTGTCGCAAACAAGCTGCGCCGATACGTCCCCGAGCGCACGCTCTACGGCCGCCAAGCCCCGCCAGGCAGGCCTGTGCGAGATTTCGCCTGCGCACCTTGGCGCGCCGGGCACCTGAAATGCGCAATACTCGAACTCCTGTCCTCGCCTGCCCCGCTTTTTTTGTGCGGGCGCCGCGAGCCCTTTACCCTGTGTTTTCAATGACGGAGCCATTCATGAGCGCATTTCCAAATACGCGAGACGCCATCGGAGAATCCTGGACGCGCACGGGCCGCCACGCGCGGCGCATTGCGCGTCGCGGCCGCAGCGCAGCCGCCGACATCGCCGAAGAACTGCGGGATTTGCTCGCCGAACTGGAAAGCACACTGGGCGAAGGCACGCAAGCCGACGCCGCCGCGCTACGCGCCGACATCCGCAAGCGCCTCGACTCCGCGCGCGAACGCCTCGAAGTCGCGCGCGCGGCCACGCGCGAGCGCACCGACGCAGCCATGACCCAGGCCGACGACTACGTGCGCGCCAACCCGTGGCAAGCGATTGCAATCGTCGGCGGTGTCGCGCTGGTTACCGGCGCGCTTCTCTCGCGCCTGCGCTGAAGCCGTATCCCGCGGCGCAGCCCACCCACCGGTCTGTCTGGGTGGATGAGCTTGCGCCCCACGCGGCGCTGCCGCGCGCCGGTCTCACAAGAAGGCCTTGAAGCAGACCTCGAAGCGGGCCTGAAGCCGCGCTATCCGTCGAGCGCGCGCGGTCCGATCAGGTCGATGCGATCGGTACAGAGGGTGTCCACGCCCCAGCTCGCAAGCAGACGCGCGCGTTCGAGCTCGTTCACCGTATAGGCGAGAATGAAAAGGCCGGCCGCCTTGATGCTGCGAACGAGCGCCTCGTCCAGATGCCGATGGCTCGCATGCAGCGAAACGCAGCCGAGCGCGGCCGTCTGCTCGCGCCAGTCGTCGGGCACGCGTTCGAACAGCAGGCCGCGCGGCAGGTCCGGCGCGGCTTCCCGCGCCGCCGCGAGCGCCTCGAACGAGAACGAGGAAAGCAGCGGCGGCACCGCCTTATCGGGCCCCGGCACGCGCCACAGCCGCGCCGTCTCCGCACCGACGATGCGGCCCGTCTCCATCTCCCGTCCCGGGCATGGCTTGATCTCCACGTTCGCCGCCAGGCCTTCGTCGCGGCAGCACTGCGCCGCCTCGGCAAGCGTCGGCATGTGCTCGCCTTCGAAGCGCGGGTCGCACCAGCTGCCCGCATCGAACGCCGCGATCTGGGCGTAGCGCAGTTGCGCCGCCGCGCCGCGCCCGTTCGAGGTGCGCTCGACCGTGTCGTCGTGCAGCAGGAACGCGACGTTGTCGGCCGAGAGCTTGGCGTCGAACTCCACCATCGTGTGCCCGAAGCCGGCGCCGACGCACAGGCCCGCCAGCGTGTTCTCGGGTGCGAGCGTGCCGCCGCCGCGGTGCGCGGCAATGCGCGGATACGGCCAGTTTTTCATTGTTTGGACTCCAGACAAGGGGGTTCGCCAAGCGCCGCCCGCGGCGGCTTCGGATGAGGTCGGCCTGGACGCGGCTGGCCTGGGCGTGGTCGCCTCAGACGCCGCCGGCGCTTGGACGCTGCAGGCTCAAACGTCATCGGAGACGACGAACAGGCGCCGGTACTCCTTGAGCGCGTAACGGTCGGTCATGCCCGCGATATAGTGCGCGATCTGGCGCGGCTGAGACGCTTCGTCGTGCGTCTGGTAAGCGGGCGGCAGCAGACGCGGATCGTCGGAAAACGCCTCGAACAGCCCCTTCACGACACGCCGCGCCTTGTTCGCCATGCGCATCACGCGGTAGTGCCGGTACAGGTTGCGGTACAAAAACCGCTTGAGCACACCCGCCTGCGCCGCAACGCCCTCGCTGTGCGCGACGATGGGCGGCGCCGCGCGCACGTCATCGAGCGATTGCGGCGCGTATTGGGCAAGATTGCGGCTCGTCTCCTCGATCAGGTCGACGATCAACGTGTTGATGATGCGCCGCACGGTCTCGTGCACGAGGCGCCGCCCTTCGATCTGCGGATACTCGGCGCGCGCGACTTCGTAATGCATCTGCCAGAGTTCGACTTCGGCGAGCTGCTCGGTGGTGAGGAGCCCCGAACGCAGGCCGTCGTCCACGTCGTGGTTGTTGTAGGCGATTTCGTCGGCGATGTTGGCGATCTGCGCCTCGAGCGAGGGTTGACGCCCGAGCAGGAAACGCTCGCCCAGCTCGCCCAGATGCCGCGCGTGCTCGCGCGAGCAATGCTTGAGGATGCCTTCGCGCGTCTCGAAGCACAGGTTCAAGCCGTCGAACGCGCCGTAGTGCGCCTCGAGTTCGTCGACCACAGCAAGGCTCTGCAGGTTGTGCTCGAATCCGCCGTGATCGCGCATGCATTCGTTGAGCGCGTCCTGGCCCGCATGGCCAAACGGCGTATGGCCGAGGTCGTGCGCGAGCGAGACGGCCTCGACGAGATCCTCGTTCACGCGCAGGTTGCGGGCGACCGAGCGCGCGATCTGCGCGACTTCGAGACTGTGCGTGAGCCGCGTGCGAAAGAGATCGCCCTCGTGATTCACGAACACCTGGGTCTTGTATTCGAGCCGCCGGAAGGCCGTGGAATGGACGATGCGGTCGCGGTCGCGCTGAAACTCGCTGCGCGCGGCGGGCGCGGGCTCGGCAAAACGGCGGCCACGCGATTGCGAGGAATGCGCCGCGTAAGGCGCGAGGCCCGCCTCGAACTCGGCCACCAAAGCACTCGCGCGCGGCGCATGGGCGCCGCCTCGCACGCCGGCGTCGTGGGTGGGGTTCGTCTCGCTTTGCGCGCCGGCACTGGCTGCCGGACCGGCGGCTTCGGCGCCACCTTTCGGGGCCGTGCCGTGGCCTGTGTAGTGGTCTTCGCGCTTGCCTGGTGATGCGCCTTGAATGTCGCTGCGGGTGTCGCTCAACGGTTCCTCCGCAAGGATCGCAATGGGGGGCGGCGCGGCCTCGCGGGCGTGGGCAGCGCTCGTTCGTGCCGCAAATCAGGCCATGATTCGGGCCGTCGGATTCAGGCCTTCACGGTGGCGGCGAGCGTCGCCTGCACGGCTTCATCGGGCGCGCGGCCGATATGCGTCTGCCCGAAGCGCTCGAGCAAGATGAACTTGATCGCCCCGCCTTCGGCCTTCTTGTCGACCTGCATGAGTTCGACGTAACGCCCGGCGCCAAGCGCAGGCGCCTCGATGGGCAGCTTCGCCGCCTTCACCACGCGCACGAGCCGCTCCCGCGACGCTTCGTCGAGCATGCCAAGGCGCACCGAGAGATCGGCCGCCATCACCATGCCGCAACCCACGGCCTCGCCATGCAGCCATTCACCATAGCCGAGACCCGCTTCAATCGCGTGACCGAAGGTGTGGCCGAAGTTGAGGATCGCGCGCAGGCCGCCTTCGCGCTCGTCGGCGGCCACCACCGACGCCTTGATCTCACACGAGCGCTTCACCGCGTGCGCGAGCGCCTCGGGCTCGCAGCGGTTGAGCGCCTCGACGTTCGCTTCGATCCATTCGAAGAATTCGGCATCGGCGATCGCGCCCGTCTTGATGACTTCGGCAACGCCCGCCGCCAGCTCGCGCGGCGGCAGCGTGCGCAGCGCGCCGATATCCGCGATCACGGCCTGCGGCTGATAGAACGCCCCAATCATGTTCTTGCCGAGCGGATGATTGATGCCCGTCTTGCCGCCCACCGACGAATCGACTTGCGAGAGCAGCGTCGTAGGCACCTGGATGAACGGCACGCCGCGCATGTAGCAAGCGGCCGCGAAGCCTGTCATGTCGCCGGTCACGCCGCCGCCCAGCGCGATCAGCGTGGTCTTGCGGTCGGCGCGCGCACTCAGCAGCGCGTCGAAGATCTGATTGAGCGTTTCCCAGTTCTTGTACGCCTCGCCATCGGGCAGCACGACCGTGTGCACGTCCTTGCCGAGCGGCGCGAGCGCGGTGCGCAGCTTCTCGCCGTAAAGCGGCTCGACGACGGTATTGGTGACAATGGTCACCGACTTGCCGGCGATATGCGGCGCGAACAGCGCCGTCTGGCCGATCAGATCGGTGCCGATGTGGATGGGGTAGGCGCGGTCGCCCAGTTCGACGTTGACGGTAATCATGCAAGGCATTCGTTCAGGATAGGTGGCGCGGGCAGGAACACCTTATTCGCGCGCCGGGGTTCGCGCGACGCCGGCCATGTCGAGCTGCATCAACACCATATTGACGAGGCCGTTCACCGACGGCCGGCCGGTCTCGATCACGAAGTCGGCGACCTCGCGATACAGCGGATCGCGCTGCTCATAGAGCGCTTCGAGGCGCCCCTTGGGGTCTTCGGTCTGCAGGAGCGGCCGGTTCTTGTCGCGGCGCGTGCGCAGCCAGAGGTCATGCGGATGGGCGCGCAAATAGACGACGAAACCCCGCTCCTTGAGCGCCGCGCGGTTCTCGGGCCGCAGCACGGCGCCGCCGCCCGTCGCGAGCACGATGCCTTCGCGCGCGCTGAGCTCGTCGATCATATGCGCTTCGCGCTCGCGAAAGCCCGTCTCGCCTTCCAGTTCGAAGATCACCGGGATGCGCGCGCCCGTGCGCGCCTCGATCTCGTGATCGGAGTCGAAAAACGGACGCTCAAGCCGGCGCGCGACCGCCCGGCCCACGGTCGTCTTGCCGGCGCCCATGAGCCCTACGAAAAATACATTGGCGTTTGCGTCCCGCACTTGCAGCGATTCCTACGAAAGGTTGGTGCCGCAGCTTACTGGCAAAGCGGCGGCGTTGTCGAGCATGGGGCGCCGGCGGTCCGGCCCTTTTCAGGAGCCCCCGTGGCGCTGCATTAATTTGAAGCCCAACCGCATATCTTACGCCCGCGGCCGTCCTTCAATCCCCGCTGACCACGCGCGGCGTGATGAACACGACCAGCTCGCTGCGTCTGTCGCGGTGTGCGCGATGCGAAAAAAGCGCGCCCAAAAACGGTATTTTGCCCAGGACCGGGACGCGCGTCACATCGTCCCGGTCATCGGTGGCGTCGATGCCCCCAATCGACACCGTCCCGCCGTCCTCGATCTCCACGCGTGTCTGCACGTGCTTGGTGTGAATCGCCGGCCCAGCGGCGGTTTGCTCGCCGACGCTGTCCTTGGCCACGTCGAGGTCGAGGATCACGCGACCGTCGGGCGTGATCTGCGGCTCGACTTCCAGCTTCAGGGTGGCGCGGCGAAATTGCACGCCCGACACGCCCTGGGCGACCTTGGCCTGATACGGCAGCTCGGTCCCCTGCTCGACAATGGCCTTGGTGCGGTCGGCGGTCACCACGCGCGGACTCGACACCACGCGCCCGCGCCCTTCGGCTTCCAGCGCGCTCAGCTCGACGTCGAGCAGGCGCGTCGCGCTCGCGGCCAGCAGCGTGAGGCCGAGCTGCGCGGCGTCGAAGCCGGACAGCGGCCCCGCCGGCAAATCGTAGACCGTGCCCGCCGCGCTGCCGTGCAGTCCACGCGGAACGCCGTCCGGGTTGGTCGGGTAGAGCCCGAGCCGCACGCCGAGTTCGCGCGACAAGCCTTCGTCCCCTTCGACGATGCGCGCCTCGATCAGCACCTGGCGCGCGGGCGCGTCGAGCCGCCGGATCAGCTCGGCGATCTGGTCGAGACGCGCAGGCAAATCCGTGACGAACAGCAAGTTCGTGCGCGCGTCCGCAACGGCGGCGCCCCGCTTCGAGAGCGCACGCTGCGAGCCGGAACCAGTGAGGATGCGACGCAGGTCTTCGGCACGCGCGTACTGGAGCTCGAACGCGCGGCTCGCGAGCGGCTCGAGCTCGGCGGCGCGCGCGTGCGCCTCGAACAATTGCCGCTCGCGCGCAGCGAGGTCCGCCGCGGGCGCGACCCAGATCACGCGGCCGGTGCGCTCCATGGCGAGGCCGTTCGACGCAAGCAGCAGGTCGAATGCCGCGCGCCACGGCACGCGGTCGAGGCGCAGCGTGACCTGGCCGCGCACGCGCTCGCTCGCGACGATGTTCAGCTTCGTGAACTGCGCGAACGCGTGCAGCACGGCCGATAGCTCGGCGCGCTGAAAATTGAGCGAGATCGGGCGGTCGGGCGGCAGGCCGTCATCGCCCGGCGCAGCGCCGCTCAAGCGTGTGGGCGCGCGCAGCGGCACGGGTGGGCCTTCGAGCGGTGCGGATGCTTCGGGCGCGGGAGCGGATGTTGACGCGGCCCCCGTGCGCGACCCGGCTGGATCAACGCCTTCACCCTCGGTAGCGCCGGGAGGAGACGCAGCACCTATGCCGTTTTCGGGCACGAACGGATTCGCGACCCAGCCTGTCGGCGCATCGACCTCCCCGTCGGCTCCACCCTGTGGTAGC
>DATEJU010000093.1:0-3554 GCA_035277805.1 Paraburkholderia sp.
CGTTTATCTGGTGACGGATCATTCGAAATTCGGCCGGCCCGCGCTCGTGCGCCAGGGGCACCTGAGCCAGATTCACGCCCTCTTCACCGACAAGCCGCTGCCCGCCGAAATGAGCGAGACGGTGGCGCAGGCGGGGACGGCGGTGTACGTCGCGGATTAAGCGGGCCTCGGCCGGGGTTCGTTCCCATTCGGACCGGTGCCGTTCGGACGCCACGCGAAGCCGTTCACCCATCAAAACGAAAACGATACGAACATCATTCGAAGATTTTCGCGTTCGTTTCTGTCCCCTTTGGATAGCCGTACCGGCACTCATCGATACCTGAAGTCCTGCTCTAGACTTCGGGAAAACTCCCTTTGTTTCAGGCATTTTCGGGCCAAATTGGCCATTTCTCTCAGCTCGCCAGTCACGCCACCAAAACGAACTTTACTTTTTCGATTTTGTTCGTTAGATTTCGGATTCGAACATTTCAGGTTCGCTTTGAGGCTCGTTTTTGGGACCACTTTGGGGCCACTACCAGAATGACCAGGACTATCAGGAACCGCAGGTGACTCAACTGAATCGCTACGATCTGCTCGTCGTCGGTGGCGGGATCAACGGCGCGGGCATCGCGCGCGACGCCGCCGGGCGCGGGCTTTCCGTGCTCCTTTGCGAGCAGGACGACCTTGCTTCGCATACGTCGTCGGCCAGCACGAAGCTGATTCACGGTGGGCTGCGCTATCTCGAGTACCGCGAGTTCGGCCTCGTGCGCAAGGCACTGCAGGAGCGCGAGACGCTGTTGCGCGCGGCGCCGCACATCATGTGGCCGCTGCGCTTCGTGATGCCGCACATGCCCAATCTGCGCCCCGCGTGGCTCATCCGCATCGGCCTGTTTCTCTACGATCACCTCGCGAAGCGCGAACTGCTGCCGGGTTCGCGCGGCATCGACATGCGCCGCCACGCGGCAGGCGCTCCGCTCATCGACACCCTCCGGCGCGGCTTCGTCTATTCGGACGGCTGGGTGGACGACGCGCGTCTCGTCGTGCTCAACGCGCTCGATGCGCAGGAACGCGGCGCGCAGATTCTCACGCGCACGAAGCTCGTTTCCGCGCAGCGCATGAACGGCGAATGGCTGGCGATCCTGCGCCGCCCCGACGGCAGCACCTTCGACGTGCGTGCCCGCGCGATGGCGAACGCGGCGGGGCCGTGGGTGGGCGAGGTGCTGCACGGCGCGCTCGGGCGTGGCGCGCAGCACAGCGTGCGCCTCGTGAAGGGCAGCCATATCGTGACGAAGCGGCTCTTCGACCACGATCACGCGTACATCTTCCAGAACCCCGACAAGCGCATCATCTTCGCGATTCCCTACGAGCACGACTTCACGCTGATCGGCACGACCGACGTGGAGTACCGCAACGATCCCGCGAAGGTGTCGATCGACGGCGACGAGACGCGCTATCTGTGCGAGTCCATCAACCGCTATTTCAAGCGCAAGATCTCGCCCGCCGACGTGTACTGGACTTACTCGGGCGTGCGGCCGCTGCTCGAAGAAGAGGGCGCGAAGAACGCATCGGCGGTCACGCGCGACTATCGTCTGGAGATGGACGACACGCAAGGCGCGCCGCTGCTCTCCGTGTTCGGCGGCAAGATCACCACGTTTCGCAAGCTCGCGGAAGAAGCCGGCGACATGCTGTGCCGCACGCTGGGCAGCGACGCGCCCAGTTGGACCGCCGGTGAGGCGCTGCCGGGCGGCGACATCGCGAATGCGCGCTTCGCGCCCTTCGCCGAAGCCTTCGCCAGGCGCTTCGCCTGGCTGCCCGCGCCGCTCGCGCTGCGCTACGCGCGCGCTTACGGCACGCGCGCCGAGCGCCTGGTCGGCAAAGCCAGGTCGCTCGATGAACTGGGTGCGCAAATTGCCCCCGGCATCTATGAAGCCGAACTGCGCTATCTGCGCGATACCGAATGGGCGACCTGCGCCGAAGACGTGCTGTGGCGCCGCTCGAAGCTCGGCCTGCACGTGGCGCCGGGCACGCTGGACGCGGTCACGGCCGCGCTCGAATCGTGGTTTGCCGCAAGCCGCACGCGGGCCGCGGTGCCGCATTAAGCACCGCGCAAAGCATCGCACCAAGGACCGTCAGCATCACCCCCACGCGCCGTGTCTTGCGGCGCGCATCACAACTACTTATGGATGGAGATGAGAGACATGCAGGACCAACAGTACATTCTTGCGCTCGACCAGGGCACCACGAGCTCGCGTGCGATGCTGTTCGACCGACAGGGCCAGATCGTCTCGATCGCCCAGAAGGAGTTCGAACAGATTTATCCGCGCCCAGGCTGGGTCGAGCACGATCCGCAGGAAATCTGGTCGACGCAGGCGGGCGTGGCAGCCGAAGCCGTCACACGCGTGGGCCTGAACGGCACCAACATCGCCGCCATCGGCATCACGAACCAGCGCGAGACCACCATCGTCTGGGACCGCGAGACCGGCCATCCCATCTATAACGCCATCGTCTGGCAGGACCGCCGCACGGCCGACTTCTGCGACGAGCTCAAGGCCCAGGGCCTCGAA
Organism: Paraburkholderia sp.; assembly: GCA_035277805.1. Lineage (GTDB taxonomy): Bacteria > Pseudomonadota > Gammaproteobacteria > Burkholderiales > Burkholderiaceae > Paraburkholderia. The sequence continues at coordinate 2,544 of DATEJU010000093.1, forward strand.
GCGATGGTACGCGCGAAGACCGGCCTGCCGATCGATTCGTACTTTTCCGGCACCAAGATCCGCTGGATTCTCGACAACGTGGAGGGTGCGCGCGAAAAGGCGCGGCAGGGCAAGCTCGCGTTCGGCACGGTCGACAGCTGGCTCGTCTGGAACTTCACGAAGCACGAGCTGCACGTGACCGACGTCACGAATGCCTCGCGCACCATGCTCTTCAACATCCACACCCGCAAGTGGGACGACGAGCTGCTCGAAGCGCTCGACATTCCGCGCAGCATGCTGCCCGAAGTCCGTTCGTCATCCGAAATATATGGGCCGACCAGGACCACCGTGTTCGCCTCGAAGATCCCGCTCGCGGGTATCGCGGGCGACCAGCAGGCGGCGCTGTTCGGCCAGATGTGCACGGCCTCGGGCATGGTGAAGAATACCTACGGCACGGGTTGCTTCCTGATGATGAACACGGGCACGAAGCCCATCGAGTCGAAGAACAATCTCGTGACGACCATCGCCTGGCAGATCGGCGACGAGGTGAACTACGCGCTCGAAGGCAGCATCTTCATCGCGGGCGCCGTGGTGCAATGGCTGCGCGACGGCATGGGTGTCATCAAGAGCGCGGCGGAAGTCGAAGCGCTCGCCGCGAGCGTGCCGCACACCGATGGCGTGTATCTCGTGCCCGCCTTCGCCGGCCTCGGCGCGCCGCACTGGAACGCGCATGCGCGCGGCTCGCTCTTCGGCGTGACGCGCGGCACGACCTCGGCGCACGTCGCGCGCGCGGCGCTCGATTCGATCGCGTATCAATCGCTTGACGTGCTCGCCGCCATGGAAGCGGATTCGGGCATCAGCGTGGGCGAATTGCGCGTGGACGGCGGCGCGAGCGCGAACAACCTGCTCATGCAGTTCCAGGCGGACCTGCTCGGCGTGGATGCGGTGCGCCCGCAGATTACCGAAACCACGGCGCTGGGCGCGGCCTATCTCGCGGGCCTCGCGACCGGCTACTGGAAGAGCGTGAACGAG
>DATEJU010000094.1:0-4325 GCA_035277805.1 Paraburkholderia sp.
ATTCGCGCCACTACATCGCGTGCGCGCCCATCGCGGGCACGGGCCGCAGCATGCAGCGCGACGACTGGTACACCTCGCGGCGCAGCGCGAGCGAGCTTGCCTCGCCGGAGGCGGTCGGCCGCTATGCCGCCGAGCGCGCGCTTTCGCGCCTGAACGCGCGCGGTCTCGACACGCGCAAGGTGCCGGTGCTGTTCGAGGCGCCGATCGCGGCGGGCCTGCTCGGCGCGTTCGTGCAGGCCACGAGCGGCGGCGCGCTCTATCGCAAGACTTCGTTCCTCGTCGATAGCCTCGGCAAGCCGGTGTTCGCGCCGCATATCCAGGTGGTCGAGGACCCGCACGTGGCGCGCGCCGCGGGCAGCGCGCCCTTCGACGAGGAAGGTGTGCGCACGCAACGCCGCGAAGTCGTGAAGGAAGGCGTGGTGCAGGGCTATTTCCTCTCGTCGTATTCGGCGCGCAAGCTCGGCATGCAGACGACCGGCAACGCGGGCGGCTCGCACAACCTGCGGCTGCAAAGCTCGCTCACGAACCCCGGAGACGACTTCGAGGCCATGCTCGAGAAGCTCGGCACGGGCCTCCTGCTCACCGAGCTGATGGGGCAGGGCGTGAACTTCGTGACGGGCGACTATTCGCGCGGCGCCTCGGGCTTCTGGGTCGAGAACGGCAAGATCCAGTATCCGGTCGAGGAGATCACGGTGGCGTCGACTATGCAGGAGATGTTCCGCCACATCGTCGCGGTGGGCGCCGATACGCTCACGCGCGGCACGCGCCAGACCGGCTCGGTGCTCATCGAGCGCATGACGGTGGCGGGGCAGTAAGCGCGCAGCGCTTTCCCCCGCGCCTTTCTTCCCGCTTCAATGCAGAACGGCACGCGTTGGCGTGCCGTTTGCGTTTTCATACCTTTGCGTGCCAGATCAATTGTCAATGCGCGCGTTTTTCGACGCTCAGTCGCACCGCTCGTAAGTGACGAACGCGAAGTCGAAGTCGTTGGGCGCATTCGCATGCAGCGTTTCGCGCGCGCGCTCGCGCCAGTACGCCGGGTCGGGCGCGGGGAAGGTGGCGTCGCCCTCGAAGTCGGCGGCGATCTCGGTGACGATCAGCTTGTGCGCGAGCGCGATGCCCTCGGTGTAGAGCTGCGCGCCGCCGATCAGGAACGCTTCGGGTGCCTGGTCCTGGGCCGCGAGCGCGAGCGCTTCTTGCAGGCTCGTGACCGTATCGCAGCCGGGAAAGCGCTTTGTGGCGTCGCGCGTGACGACGATATTGCGGCGGCCGGGCAGCGCGCGGCCGATCGATTCATGCGTCTTGCGGCCCATCACGATGGGCGCGCCCATGGTGGTGCGCTTGAAGAAGGCGAGGTCCTCGGGCAGCCGCCAGGGCAGCTCGTTGTCGCGGCCGATCACGCCGTTGCGGGCGCGAGCGACGATCAGGGTGAGCGTCGTCATCGAGAAAGTCGAAGTGCGTTGAAATGGAAAAGCCAAGTGCACCGATTTTACCCGACGCTCCCGCCGCCGGTGCCCTTGCGGCCAGCGGCGCGCTGCGGGCGGGCCGAGCAGCAGCCTGCGCAGCCTCCCGGCAGTGTCAGGCCTGGGGCTCGTGCGGCAGGTCCGGCTGGTTTTCCGCTTCGCCGCCGAAGATCGTTTTCTCGTCGCGCAGCCCATGCGTGCCCATGAGCCGGTACAGCGTCACGCGCGAGATGCCGAGGTCGGCGGCCGCTTCGGTCAGGCGATGACGATGGCGCAGGAGCGCGGCCTCGATGGCGCGCTTTTCCGCGGCCTCGCGCGCCTGGGCGAGCGTCACGGTCTGCTGCTCGGTGAACTGGTCGAGATCGAGATCCTCGGCCGAGATCAGCTTGCTTTCGGCCATGACGATCGCACGCCGCACGCGGTTGATGAGCTCGCGCACGTTGCCGGGCCAGTTGTAGTTGTACATGGCTTCGATCGCATCGGGCGTGAAGTCGCGGATCCTGCGCGCGCTGTCCTGCTTGAACTTGTGCAGGACGTGGTGTGCAAGAATTTCGATGTCCTTGCCGCGCGCGCGCAGCGGCGGCTCGTCCACGCGCAGCACGCACAGGCGGTGAAAGAGGTCGGCTCTGAAGTGCCCGTCGCGCATGGCCGCTTCGAGATCGACGTGGGTGGCCGAGATGATGCGCACATCCACGGGAATCTGCTCGTGGCCGCCGAGGCGCTCGATCTTGCCTTCCTGCAAGAAGCGCAACAGGCTTGCCTGGCTTTCCATCGGCAGGTCGCCGATTTCGTCGAGAAAGAGCGTGCCGCCGTTGGCCGCTTCCACGCGCCCGATCTTGCGCTGGTTCGCGCCCGTGAACGCGCCGCGCTCGTAGCCAAATAGTTCGGATTGCAGAAGATGATGCGGGATCGCGCCGCAGTTGATCGGCACGAACGGCGCCTTGCGGCGCGGCGAGCGTTCGTGGATCGCGAGCGCGGTGAGCTCTTTGCCGGTGCCCGATTCGCCTGAGATGAACACCGTCGCGTCGGTGTTCGCCACCTTGCGGATGGTGCGAAAGAGCTGCTGCATCGCCTCGCAGGTGCCCACCATTTCGTCTTCGTCCTGACTCGCGGCGGCCGCGGGCGCGTCGTCGAGGTCGCACAGCGTGACCATGCCGAACGCGTGGCCCACGAGGTAGTCGAGCGTCGCCGGCGCGACCGGCAGATGCACATAGTCGAAGCAGTAGTGGCGGATGAGGCGCCGCACTTCGGGGTCGGTGAGGCGCTTGGCGTCGGTGAGCGCGATCCAGCCCACCTGCTGCAGCCGCAGCACCGCTTCGAGGCCGGCCAGGTCGCGCGCCGCGAAGCCGGTCAGGTCGACGATGCCTGCGCAGGTGGGCTCGGCTTTCGCAAGGCGCGTTGCTTCGTGCGCGCTCTTGGCCGTCGCGACTTCCCAGCCGCGGCTTCTCAGATACGCGCCGAGCTGCGTGTCCGGCACGCGGGCGACGTACAGCAGCATGCGGTCGATATCGGCTATCGGCCTGCCATCGGCTGTGCGGGCCGCCGCGTCGAGCCCACGCGGCCCGCTTGCGCTCGCGCCGTCCGCCGCCGCGGCGGGGCGGGGCGGCGCTCCCGTCATGGCGAGTCGCTGACCCGCCCCGGCCAAAGGCGTCACGGTGGCGCTCAGATGTGAGGAATCGCGCACGATCGACCTCATATTCATCAGAAGGTATAGGGGAACCGCACACCGACGACGAAGTTCGGTGCGTCGGGCGTGAGACCGATCGACACCGCACCGTTGATCGTCAGGTGCTTGTTGATCACGTGATTCAGGCCGAAGTTGAGCACCGAGGCCGTGGTCTCGCTGCCCGGCACACCGGTCCAGCTTCCGCCGGGCGCCTTGGTCTTCGACTGCGGCTCGATGGCCATCGTGTAGGAGATGCTGGCCGAGTCCTTGTCGGAGAAGGCGAGTGCGACGCCGCCTCCGAACTGGATGATGTCGCCGAGCTTCACTTCGGCCGGCTGCGTCTGGCCGATGACCGACGAGATGTCGGCGAACGAGCGCGCGATGTTGTACGTGTACGAGAGACTGCCGAACAGCACGACCGGGTCGTAGGTCTTCAGCACCGAGAGGCCCGCCGTGATGTTCCAGAAGCCGGTGCCCGTGGGCAGCTTGCTGGGGGCCACGAGGTTGGTGTTGTCGGGCGTGAGCTGCTGCACCTTGATGCCGAACGGCGAGGTGCCGGTGGGCGTCTTCACGCGCAGGCTGCCGACCACGTCGGGCAGGTTGTTGGTCTCCTTCAGGAACTGGTAGTAGATCCCGAAGTTCACGTCGCCGATCGCGTTCGAGTTCACGGACGCGTCCGAGAGCGAGTTCGCCGCGCCGCCCGCACCGCCGACGATGAAGCTGCTGTGGCGGTAGATGTAGGGCACGTCGACGTCGATGCTCATGCGGTCGGTGAGGCCGTACCGCGTGTCGAGGTCGGCCATGATCTGGTGCGACTTCGTCTCGCCCAGATTGATGTTGCCGAGGAAGATCGCATCGAGCGCGAGGAAGCCGGAGAGCTGCAACTGGCGGCGGTCGTAATAGGTGTCGCTGATGCCCCAGTCCAGCGTGAGCTTGTGGTCGAAGAGCGGCGCATGTTCGCGCTGCACGACCGCTTCCTCGGCCTCGGTGCGGGTGGGCGCGGCGCTCTTTTGCGTCTCGCCCACGGTCGGGCTCGCGGCCGGATTGACGCCCACGGGCGCGCCTTGCTGCGGCCCGCTCGCGGCCGAGGAGCCGGTGGCGCCAGCGGTCGGGCCGCTGTCGGGCGAGGGCGGGTTCACCGGGACGCCCGTAGCGGTGCCGGTGAGCGAGCCAGGCGCGGTGGCGCCCGGCAGCGCCTG